>CAYHRD010000113.1:0-6616 GCA_964358925.1 uncultured Sulfurimonas sp. | reverse complement strand
TATTACCATCTCACCGATGCAGGGTTATAATTAAATAGTTGCCGAGGTGCCTCCGTCCGGCACCCTGCAAGCTTCAAAAACATCGGATGCATACGGTTTAAGACTCAGATTTTCAACGGCGATGGCGGCACCTGCACCTGCAAGCACAAGCATACAAGAGTCAAAAGAGGCACAAGCTCCGCTGCTAAGCTCTCTCCCTACAAAAAAAGATGATGAACTCTCCACAAGCTACTACATTGTCGTAACGATACTTATCTTGGGAATAATAGTACTTTTTTACATAAAGAAGAGAGTCTCAACAACAAAAACCAAACAAGAGATGCCGTCTTGGCTGTTTCAAGAAAACAAAGAGCCGCTAAGGGATGTTATGGAACCGACTAATGATTCAAGCGGTGTAAGTATAAGATTTCAAAAAACCCTAAACAATGAAAACAGTGTTGTTATGCTTGATTTTGCAGATCAAAGCTATCTTGTTCTAATGGGGAAAAGCAACATAATGCTTGATAAATTTACCGGAAACAAACCTGTCACGGAAGACGATTTCAACTCTATCTTACAAAGCAGACATAAAGAGCTTGAAAAATTTTTAAATAACGACAGCGTTACTAAAGAACCGCTGCAGACATACAAAGAAAAAGCAGCTTCTATACTATATGAGGTTTAACTCTCTATAAGAGTTCTATCCTCTAAAAGTTTTTTGATTGTACTTAGATTTGATGTACTCAGCTTATAACCTTCATCCATCATTTTACTTATATGATAAACTTCCGTAATTGTAATACCGTACGGATCTTTCTTCTCTTTAACTATTTTTCCGTTATCGTCATAAGAGTATAGATAGAGATTTTTACGCGCTTGTTGAACATAGTAAGTCACGACTATCTCCCCAGAATGTTTCTTCTCGATTGCCACTATAACACGATGATCATCCCTATAGTTGCTATCAAGACCCAATTCGTCTCTTAATTCAACCGCATCTACATAACCGATATAAAATTTGTTATAAAGATCATGATATCTTTGAACTTTCTCACTCATTAAAAAATTCATATCTAAAATATATTTTTTATGATTTCTTATAGTTTTTGTTATCCACGAAATTGTATTGTAGTATCTAAAAGGAAAGAGTTTTAAAGAGTGCGCTTCTATCATTTTAGGAGATTTGGGTCTCTTTTTCGGCAATAGTTTTTTAGAGTCAGTATCTACTATATAATCAAGCACGCCTTTAGCAGAAAACTCTTCGGTATACCAAACGCTGCAATAAGACGGAAACTGTCTAGCACCGGTAGCGCCCTCATTTAAAATGATTAAAGATTTTATCTCGTAATTTGGAAATATAATTTCTAAAAGAGCTTTTTTCTTTCTAAGCCTTTTTCTAAGCTTTAAAACTGATTTAACTAAAGTCATCTCTACAAAATATAATTCTTTATCTTTCGTAACAAACATAGCATCAAATTCGCTAATCTCTCTATTTTTAGTTCTATAAACTATCTGCTGTTTTTCACTTATAGATAGAGTGTTTGCGTGTGCCTTAATCCTATCTTGATGAAAACCCTTTAGCACAAATTTTTCTATATCTTCATTTTGAGCCGCGTATATTAAGAGTTTTTCGTAAACAAAATTCTCAAATACCTCTCCCTCAAAAGAGCGATAAGAGCTTAAATAGAGTGGATCGTCTTCGCTAATGCCTCTTCTTATCAAAGTTAAAAGGTGTTTAACATTATAGTCGTAATGTAGTAGATTATCTCCTATATCACTCTCATCTAATGTTTTTATTGATTTACTAATTTTTAACAAATTATCTCACTATTACTAAAAAAATCATCTATCAGGGCGCGATACTCTTGTACATCCACTATTCGGTTTACACCGTCTCTAAGCACCGAAGCACCTCTATAACCTTTAGAGTATGTATGCGTATGTTTTCTAAACATAGCTACCCCATGTGAGCCGTGAAACTCTATCATCTTGTCAAAATGCTCCATGATTATAGCATGCTTAATGTTTTTGTCAATATCTTTAGTTCCGGTTTTTAGCTGATGAAATATCCAAGGAGCACCTATTGCACCTCTTCCTATCATAACGCCGTTAGCACCCGTATGTTCTAATACCCACTTTGCTTTTTCATAAGAGTCTATGTCACCGTTTGCTATTACGGGGATTCTAACAGCTTCTTTTATCTCTTTGATTGCATCGTAATCAACGGCTGATTTAAACTTTCCTGCGCGAGTTCTGCCGTGAACGGCTAAAAAATCGGCTCCGCTGTCTTCAACCATTTTTGCTATTTCTATATGATTTTTTTTCTCAAAACCGAGTCTTATTTTTACGCTTGTAAGACTTTTGTTGGATGTTTTTTTAATGGTTTTTATAATATCACCCATTAAAGGCAGATTTAAAAGCAGTGAACTTCCACTTCCGTGACCTACTATTTTAGGTACCGGACAGCCGCAATTTAGGTCGATAATATCTATGCCGTCTTGTTCATTTAAAATCTCAACTGCTCGTTTTATAACATCTACATCCGCTCCTGCAATTTGAACGGAGTATGGGTCTTCATTTGGACTTTTTTCTATCATATGAAGTGTTTTTGCCGAACCGTAAGCTAGAGCATTTGAACTAAGCATTTCGCTCACCGTCAAATCTGCCCCAAATTTTTTAACGACACTTCTAAAAGGTAAATCCGTATATCCGGCAAGCGGTGCTAAAATATATACGGGTTTATCAAAAGATAGATTTTTAATCATTTATATACAAACTATATAAAAAGATTGATATTAAAGTGTTTTCCACACTCTTTTAATGAAACATACGCTTTAAAACGCATATACTCATTCTGTTGCGAAATATCTAATATCTCTTTTGCAGGTGCTATCATCTCCAAATCAAAAAGAGTAAACAGGTAAGCTTCCATTGCAACATCGCTATCGTTGCTTAACATCTCAAATAGCTTCATTCTCTGTTCAGGAAGCATCGCATAAGACAATCGTTTAGACGCTTGCATATAATCTTCAGAACTCAAATTTAAATCTTTGAAAAATGGCATAAGCGAATCATTAGGTATAACCAAAGTATTTGTATCGGCATTGATTCTTGATAAAATTTCAAAAAGTGACTCTTTCGTCATATTGTTCTTATGCTTTTGGATAGCTTGGAGTTGCGCATTTTTAACAAAATCGACATAAACTTCTTTGCGTAAACTAATATCATATCTATCTTTTGAGTTTAATATATCCTCGGCGCTGATATCGCCTTTTTTATATCTATTTCTCTCATTTTGTACAACAAATGCATTTGACGATGCCAATGAATATTTTCTTAAATCGGCAATACCGCCGTTTCTAATATTGTTAATGCTGTTAAGGACTTCATTTAATTTTTTGTTGTCGCTGTTTACATCAAACTCTTCAACCGGAAAGATTGTTGCATTATTTACCAATGTACCTATAAGTTTATACTTATCTGTTTTAAAAGTAATAGAGCGATTCTCTTTTCCAAGAAAAGCATCTATGATTGCATCAATTATTTTTTCGTGATCTTTTTCATATTTGCGACGCTTTAGGCTACCGAGAAGTGAGTAATACGACATATGTCCGACGCTTGCTATATACAAAATCACAAGAGGCACAACAACCCACATAGCTATCGACAGCGAGGGCAGTATCATTCCGAAAAAATTGATACTAATGTTCTCCTGTGTTATAAAAGCAAAAACGAACCACCCGACTAAAATGATTAATATAAATACCGCTACCGTGTATTTTTTTATATGCATCACATACTCCTTATTTGTTTTTTTCTACAATCTCTCTACAATCAATACAATATATCGCATGAGGTTTAACTTTTAGTCTTTGAAAACCGATAGGGTCTTCACACATTTCACAGATTCCGTAATCGCCGGTTACAATCTTTCCAAGTGTTACATTAATTTCTCTTAACTCTTTTTCTTGTTGTTGCATTATTGCGCTTTCAACCATTGAGCTATTATCTACAGATGCATGATCTCCCTCATCGTTTAATTCTAATGAATTCAACTGATCCAACTCGGCATTTACACCCTTGATGTTTTTAATAATTTGCTCTTTTCTGCCTTCAAGAATCTCTTTAAAATATTTTAACTCGCTGTCTTGCACTTATATTCCTTATTTATGATATGGATGATTACTTAAAATAGAAAAACCTCTATAAATCTGCTCAAGCAAAACGGCTTTTGCAATCTTATGACTCATTGTGATATTTCCCAAACTTATAACTGCGCTACTTTTTTTTAAAAAGTCATCTTCAAAGCCGTAAGCCCCGCCTATGAAAAATTTAATCGCAATCTTACCATCTAATAGCTTACTAAATTCATAACTATCGATTATTTTTCCATCAGGGTGCAGTATTACGCTAAAACCGTTTGATATGTAGGGTTCTAAGATTTTTGTATATGCCGCCTTTGAGGCTTCAGGCGAGATAGTGTGTGCTTTTGTTACATCTTTGTTGAAAAGTTCAATGTCTTGCACTTTTGCAAAGCGCGAAATCATCTTTTGCAACTCTTTATATAGAGGGTCATAAGTTGAACGCTCTTTTTTTGCGATTGAGATTATCTCTATATTCACCGAATCAGTCCACTTCCCATAACATAATAAGTTACATTATGAAATTTATCGCTCTCTTGCACACCGCCGATTGCTGCAACTAAATGTTTAGAAAGTGAAGCAATTTCATCAAGTTTTTCTCCAAGAACGGTTGATACATCGCTCTTTGTGTTTGTATTTCTATATGCACCCAAGCCGATATAGTTTAAATCCATTTCGTTAGCCTGCAATACTTCTTCTTTATTATGCGTAGATATGCCTAAAATCTTATCTTTTTTTATAACGCTTCTAAGGATTTTTACGGCTGTAAATATATCTTTATCTATTGCTCTAAGGTCTTCTTGCCCGACATGAACACCGTCACAAAACTCAATAAGTTCATATGCATCGTTAACTATTAAAAAACCGTCATATATTTTTCTGATTTTTATAAGCTGCTGTTTTATAAACGCTACATCCGAGTTTTTATTACGGTACTGAATAATCTCGGCATTTTTTTGTTTTGCAATACCGATAAAATCTTCTAACAAGAGACCTTTTTTGTCTAAAAGGTCTTGATCACAAAGCGCATAAAGCCGCATTACGCAACTTTAAGAAGTGTTAATAAATCTGAGAGTGTCTTTTTAAGGTTATTTCTATTTACAACCATATCGATAGAGCCTTTTTCTAGTAAAAATTCTGCCCTCTGAAATCCGTCAGGAAGAGCCGAGCCTATCGTCTGCTCGATAACTCTCTGCCCCGCAAAACCGACCAATGCACCAGGCTCAGCTATAATAATATCTCCAAGCGTAGCAAACGAAGCGCTTACCCCGCCCATTGTCGGATCTGTCAGCACTGAAATGTATGGAAGATTATGACTTGAGAGTTTTGCTAAAGCTGCAGAAGTTTTGCTCATTTGAAGCAGTGAAAAAGTGCTCTCCTGCATTCTAGCCCCGCCGCTGGCACTAAGAATTATCAGACCCTGTTTTTTCTCTATTGCACGGTTTACGGCACGAACAATTTTTTCACCCTCAACGGAGCCTAAAGAACCGCCCATAAAAGCAAAATCAAATATAACCAGTTGAACATCAACGCCGTTCATTTTGCACTCGCCGCTTACAACAGATGAGCTCTTGCCTGTTTTTACTTTTGCTTCTTCAAGTCTCTGTTTATATGATATTTTATCTACAAACTTAAGCGGATCTATAGGCTTTAAATTATCGTCATACTCTACAAAAGTACCTTCATCCGCTAAAAGTTCGATTCTCTCTTTTACGCCTATTCTAATATGATAACCACACTTAGGGCAGACATGTTTCTGATTTTCAACCTCTTTGTAGTACATCAAAGATTGGCAAGATTTACACTTCACCCAATGAGACGGAGCCTCACTTTTAACCGGTTGTTTCGTATCTGTATTTCTAGAAAAAATGCTTAAGAGGTTCAAAAAGTATCCTTTTTTATATAATGGATAGAATTATATCAAATTTTCTATAATTCTTTCGTTTATACTTCAATTGATTTTTTTTAAAAAAGAGTCTATTTTATTTAAAGTTGTGATTAACGCAAGATTGGATTGCCGCACTTGTCATTGAGATTGCCGCGCTTCGCTCGCAATGACAAGCGCGGCAATCTCTATCTTCCACTCTCGTCACTGCGAGAAGTGAAGCGACGAAGCAATCTATATTTGTAGAAGAACTATTTAAGTAAAGATTTAACGATGCTTCTTGCTGCTTCACGACCGTCGTATGCGGCGCTTACAACCAAGTCGGCTCCTCTGTAACAGTCGCCGCCGGCATAAACTCCGGCAGTCGTTGTTTCATGAGTATCTTCATTAATGATAATTCCGCCCCACTTATTTGTTTCAATGCCGTTTTCTGCCAAGAACGACGGAACTTCAGGGTCAAAGCCTAGCGACATAATAACTACATCGGCACTGACTCTGAACTCACTCCCTTTTATCTCTTCCATTTTTTGACGACCGCTCTCATCTTTTGCGCCAAGAGTTGTTTTTATAACTTCAACGGCGATAGCCACTCCGTTTTCGTTTAAAATAA
>CAYHRD010000112.1:0-6667 GCA_964358925.1 uncultured Sulfurimonas sp. | reverse complement strand
GGGGAGATTTGAACTCCCACACCCGTAGGGCGCTACCACCTCAAGGTAGTGTGTCTACCGTTCCACCACGGTCGCATAAGACATTTAAAGAGGTTTTATATTAAAACACCTAAAAGGTGCTTTAACTATTTAGATATGATTAACCTAAATATGGGTTTGCGTAAAGTGCTATAAGAGCAATTACAAGTGCGTAAATAACTTGAGCTTCGATCATCGCAAGAGCAATGAACATAGTTGTCATAAGTTTAGCACCTAAACCTGGGTTACGAGCTGTACCAGCGATTGTTGCAGCAGCAGTATGACCCATACCGATAGCTCCACCAAGAGCAGCAAGACCAAGACCAAGACCTGCAGCGATCATTGAGTAAGCTTTAAGAGTTTGGTTTGCAACATCACCGTCAGCAGCTAAAGCAGCAGTAGCTAAAGCTACCATTAAGAAAAGAATTTTTTTCATGAGTTTCTCCAATAAAATTATTACAAACTTTTTCGGCTAGCGTAACCATATCCATAATGAATATAGCAACTTCTACATAAATGCAAAAGTTTCCCTACTAAAATCTGATTTGGGATTTTACAGAAAAAATGATAAAAACTAGTTGAAATCTATAGATAGCGCTATTTACGCGCGACCTAATGAAATCTTGTTACCTTTAAACTCTAAAATTTCAACATCTATCTCATCACCCTCTTTTACCACATCACTTACTTTATCTACTCTTTGATCAGATATTTTAGAGATGTGAATAAGTCCGTCAGTTCCATCGGGAAGTTCTATGAAAGCTCCAAAATCAACTATCTTCTTAACTATGCCTTTATGTTTGTCTCCGACTTTATACTCTATCTTAGCAACTTTTGGAACACTTACGATTTTTTCGATATGCTCTCTTGCAGCTTTTACGCCACTTTTGCTCTTGCCAGTTACTTTTACTTTTCCGTCTTTTTTATCTATATCAATTGCAACTTCAAACTTCTCAATTATTTCACGGATAGTTTTTCCTGCTTGACCGATAATATCACCGATAAAACTTGGATTTATATGAAAAAAGTCGGTACTCGGTAAAACGCCTTCATTAAACTTTATCTTTTTTTCTGCTTCAACCATAATATCTATAATATGAGCTCTGCCCTCTTTAGCCTGATAAAGTGCTTCTTTTAAAACATTTAAACTAATTCCGCCAAGCTTGATATCCATCTGCATAGCGGTAATGCCATCTTTTGAGCCTGTCACTTTAAAATCTAAATCTCCGTCATGGTCTTCAAGTCCCATAATGTCTGAAAGTATCGCATACTTATCACCATCACTTACCATACCCATAGCAATTCCGGCAACAACATCGCTAGTTTCGATATCAGCAGCACGAAGTGCCATATAACCGCCACAAACCGTTGCCATTGAAGATGAGCCATTTGACTCTAAAATCTCAGAAACAATACGAACAGTCTGTCCATTAAGATTTGTTATCGGTTCTAATGCCCTTTTTGCAAGATTTCCGTGTCCTAGCTCTCTTCTTTTTGTTCCCATAATCGGAGAAGCTTCACCTACACTAAATCCAGGGAAGTTATAATGAACCATAAAGTTCTCATTTTGAGTTCCATCATCAGTTAAGTTTTCAAACATTTGCGCATCTTTTGGTCCGCCCATTGTAAGAACAACCAGCGCTTGAGTCTGCCCGCGGGTAAAAAGACAAGATGAGTGCGCACTTGGAAGTACATTTGTACTTATAGATATCGGTCTAATCTCATTTAATGCTCTACCGTCGGCTCTAACTCTCTCATTTAAAATTTGTGTTCTTACCTGCTCTCTTTTTACTTTTTCAATCGCATCTTTTAACTCAACTTCATCCCAATGCTCTTTATTTAGCATTATCTTCTTTCTAAGTTGTCTTAGAGCCGTTGAGCGTTCTGATTTTGCCATTTGGTTCATTGCAGATTTTATATCTAAAAAGTGGTGTTCTTGTACATAATTAACCATCTCTTCGTTTATGACATGTGCTTTGCACTCCATCTCAATCGTCTCTTTTTTAAATGCCTCAAATGCTTCTTCATATTTAGCATTATTTTCAAAAAGCAGTTGTTCTGTTTTTTCAAAGATACTTATCAATTCATCTTCATTCACTGCATTTGAGACATGCATTGTTATAATCGGAGCGCTCACCGTCGGATCCATCAATGGGTCAATAACTAAACTGCTATCTACTTTTTCTTTTCCCATGCTTCTCATCTCAATCATCAAAAGATCATCTTTTGTTCCTGATAGATATAGGTCTAGCGTAGAATTATTAAGCTGAGAGAGAGTCGGATTTAGTATAAGTTCTCCGTCGACTTTTGCGGCTCTTACTGCGGATACCGATGTATTTATATCAATATTACTCACAAATAGAGCAGCAGAAGCAGCACTTAGTGCCAAAACTTGCAAATCAGACTCTTTATCGACGCTAAATGTCATAATCGTAATCTGCGTCGGATATCCAAATCCTTTTGGAAAAAGCGGGCGAAGGGAACGATCGACTATGCGAGATGTCAAAGTTTCAAAATCACTCGGTTTTGTTTCGCGTTTAAAAAATCCGCCCGGGATTTTACCTGCTGCATATGTTTTTTCAATATACTGAACCGTTAAGGGAAGAAAATCGTCTTTTACTATTTCCGTCTCGTCTATTACAACTGTTGCCAATATAACGGTATTGCCGCTTTTTACCCAAGCCGAGCCGTTCGCCTGCTTTGCAACTTCGCCAAATGAATACTCTTCACTTCTATTTTTTAAATCTACTTTAATATCATACTTCATTATTTTTTCCTCTTATTTTGCTTCTGATTTATCAGGAAGTCTATATACGAAACCTGATAATTTACTATCAGGCGTCATTATCGGTTTAAGTCTTATCGTTATATAAATATATCTGTCGTATATTGAATCGGACTCGCCGTATTGATTAAGAATCGGTCTATTATTTTCAAGATATGTAAGCCCGAAATCCCAACACTTCTTTTGATATAAAAATCCTATCTCAAAACCTTTTTTTTCTTTTCTCTCTAAATCATAATCATGTCTGAAGCTATAAGAGTAGTGTTTATTGTACCTATATCTTACACTTGATGTCATATAGCTAATTTCTGGCTCTATATCGACAAAACTGTTTTTATACATGTGAGCTAAACCAATGTTAAAACTATCATCCGTATATGCTATTTTATTGAAATTTTTAGAAAAATCACTCTCATCGTAGTTATAACGCATATTGTTATAAAAATTTATATTATTGCTTATCTGATAGTCTAACTCATTCTCAAGCTCACTTGTTTGTCCGCCTGTCTCCTTGTATATGATATTTTGCGAGAGTCTGTGGTAAACCATCTCTCTTCCTGAAATATCATATAAATAGTGTGAAAAGTAGAGTTGTAAATTCTCTTCGATATCTTTAATATTATAAAACTCGCATATCGGGTCAAATTTATTAACGGATTTGGAACAGTAATTTTTTTGTTTTTTATAATAACCGTCTTCAAACTCCGTGCCTGCCACTTGATACTGCGTACCGAAATCTATTACATGCGTAACTTCGTCAAAAGCACGGGTTAGTTGTGATGATGCCGATAGAGCATGATAATTTCTTGCAAAAACTCCGCTGTCATATTCGCCTGTCGGAATACTAGCACTCTCCTCTTCACCCCTAAAATTTGTGTGTTGTGCATATAAATTCGTTTTATATGCAATATTTAAAGATTCATCTAAGAGTGATGTTTGAAGAGTCAAAGGAATATTTAAATCGGTTTGAATAGCACTTTTACCTACACTTCTATAGTAATTGTTACTCTTAATATCGGCGCTATAATGCAAGTGATTATCAAGCAGCGTATCAAGATATCTATGATAATGAAGGGAGGGAAGATTTTGAAGAGTTTTTTCGTTGCTCTCCAATGTTAAATCTTTATAATGCTTAAAATATGCCCCCAAATAGTCATTGTCGGTATTATAAAAAAGATTTATTCTTGAGAGCAGCTGAGTTGCCGTAGCATTTTGCGTCGTATCATTTGTAGAGAGGTTAATATAATCAACATCATTCATATTTACTATATTCGTATATAAACCTGATTGACCTTTAAAGTTTGCATTAAACCACTGATTTATAACATCGCTGTTTTCATATAAAAAATTAAAACCGTAATGTTCTTGATTTCCTAACTTATTTTCAAGAAAATAGTTATCTTTTTCTTTAAAATAACCTGCTGTTAAAGAGCCTTTTGAAATTTCACTATCCACAAATCTAAATGTAGAGTACAAGCCTGAACCGCGATTGGTTCTTATCTGAGGTCTTAGCTCTAAATCCCACCAATTTTGTTCAGCTATATAAAGTGACTGTTCATAGTAAAAGCCCTCTTTGCTAGAGAGTCCGACCATCGGAGGCAAAAGACCCGTTCGTCTAGTCGTATCTAAAGAGTAGCCAAAATAGGGAGTATAAAAAACAAGAATATCATATATATAAATTCTTGCATTGTAAAGATTCAACCACATTGTATCCGTATCGTAATCAGATGATGTAAACTCCATTTTCCAAAGCGGATTGTTTGGGTCACACCCGCTCATAACGCCTGATTTTACATTGACATCCGTATCTTTTGCATATCCTTTAGCACCGCTTAACCAGACATCCGATTTTTGTTCCAACATATAAAACGGTTTAAATGTTCTCTCTTTCTCGGCTATATTTAATTTAGCATACTCCCCAAGCAGCTTTATATTTTCTCCCTGAGCGGCACGAATATTTTCAAAAAGTTCTAATTCGCCGCTGTTTCTATTGTATATCGCCCTTTTTGCGCTTAAATAGTAGTCTTGATATACTACAACTACTTCTCCCTCGGCAGTAATAATATTATCGGTTGTATCCATTTTCGTTGCATACACTTCAACTTTATCATTACCGGCTGCATATACGGCAAATACAATTAAAAAGATGAATAACTTAAGCATCTATAACCAAAGTTTTGGCACTTTTATCGTGCCAAGTTTGCCTATCCGGGTCCATAACACCCCATAAAAATCCGAGATAAAACAACATCTCGCTTACTATCCTTACGAATGAACGATTGAGAGCAGCGACAACATTTGGCGTTTGTAGGGTTTTTATTTCTACTACTCTTATTTTCATAGCTATTTTACCCAAAGTTGCACCATACTGCATAACAAAAAAAGCTTGATAAACAATTTTCACAGCCATATACTCTAGAACAAATGTATTTGTAAGCAAAATCATCTCTTCAATCGTCTTAGCTTCAAAAAAAGAGTCTCCCAGCGCAATAATAAGCAAAAATGAGAGTAGTATCTCATCTATAAAAAAAGCCATGCTTCTCTTTTTAATCGTTGCTAATGTAATTCCTTCACGATGAAGGATATTTTGAGTCTCTTCGTTCACTTTACTTCTTTTTACAATGCTTGATAAGCTATATCTGTTCGCAGTTTTTTACCTGCAAAATGGACTTGTCCGCATCTCATATATGCTCTATCTCTTGCCTCTTTTATGCTGTTGCCTATCCCGACACAAACCAAAACTCTGCCGCCGTCCGCATAAAGTTTGCCGTCTATCATACTCACACCCGCATAAGAGATATGCGTATATTTTTCTACCTCTTCGTGATAAACTTTATCTAAAATTATCTCGGCAGGTGTTGAGCTTGAGTATGGATAATTTGCACTCGCCATAACTACTCCTACCGCAAACTCTTTAGAAAATTCTACTTTTATCTCGCCGAGTCTATTTGTAGCAGCCTTGTAAAACATATCGCTAACGCTTGAAGTCATAAGCGGCATAAGTATCTCACACTCAGGGTCTCCGAAACGAACATTAAACTCTAAAGTAATCGGCTCGCCATTTACTACCATAATACCGATAAAAAGCACACCCTCAAAAGGAGCACCCTCTTTTTTCATACCGTCTAAAGTTGGACGGATAATTCTCTCCCTGACTTTTTGATAAAGTTCTTCATTAACCAAAGGTGTCGGAGCGTATGCACCCATTCCGCCCGTATTTGGTCCTTGGTCGTTATCCATAACTCTTTTGTGGTCTTGTGCAGCCGGAAGAAGTATATAGTCTTCTCCGTCACATACTGCAAACATAGAGAGTTCATAACCGTCTAAAAACTCTTCTACGATAACTTTTAGTCCCGCATCGCCAAAGCTTTTTCCGCTTAACATCTCAGAAATTGCAATCTTTGCTTCATCGTGGCTCTGAGCTATAATAACACCTTTACCGCCGCAAAGACCATCCGCTTTTACGACTATAGGAGTAGTGAGTTTATCCGTAAATTTAAACGCATCTTCAATGGATGAAGTCTCTATATAGCGCGCTGTCGGGATATTATATTTTGCCAAAAAGTTTTTCATATAAACTTTTGAACCCTCTAACTGTGCGGCATTTTTACTTGGTCCGAATATTGTAAGTCCGTGCGCTTTAAAAATATCAACAACACCGTCCACTAGCGGAGCTTCAGGACCTACAATAGTCAACTCGATATCATTACTTTTAGCAAATTCTGCCAATTCATT
Source organism: uncultured Sulfurimonas sp. (assembly GCA_964358925.1). GTDB lineage: Bacteria > Campylobacterota > Campylobacteria > Campylobacterales > Sulfurimonadaceae > Sulfurimonas. Next base: position 129 of record CAYHRD010000112.1, on the reverse strand, counting down.
ATAATCTTTGATATTTAGATTTGTTCCCAAATTGCTTGTTGCACCGTTTCCGGGCATAAAAAAAAGTTCATGCGCCTCTTTTTCGTTTAAAATTGCACGACCGATTGAATATTCTCTACCGCCGTTGCC
>CAYHRD010000111.1:0-6676 GCA_964358925.1 uncultured Sulfurimonas sp. | reverse complement strand
TGGTGTCCTGTGATGGATTCGAACCATCGGCCACCTCATTAAAAGTGAGATGCTCTACCGGCTGAGCTAACAAGACATTTACAAACCTACTGTTTGTGGACGCGAATTATAGACAAATAGAATTTATATGTCAAGAAAAAAAGATAGAAAATTTAAAATTTTTCGGTAAAATGTAAACTATGAATATTTTTAGCTTTGAATACCCGTTTATCATACTGCTTTTAGCTCCGATAATATACTGTATGTATAGATGCAAGGAGCAGATGAAACCTAGATTTTTCGTGCATCTGCACTTTTTAGCTGCAAAAAAGAGTTTTTTAAAACTTGAGTGGCTTTTAAAAATAGTTATTTTTGTGCTTTTGTGTATCGCTCTTGCTTCGCCCATAGTCGTTGATAAGATAAATCCGTCAAACAGAGACGGAAAAGATATAGTATTGGCGATTGACGGCAGCGGTTCTATGAATGCGTCGGGGTTTGATGTTGACAAAGAGATGAGTAAAGAAGAGCGCTTGAGCAGGTTTGAGATAGTAAAGATTATCGCAACAGATTTTATAAAAAAGAGAGAGAGCGACAATGTCGGCGTAGTTTTGTACGGAGATTTTGCTTTTATAGCTTCGCCTATAACTTATGAAAAAGAGATAGTAAGCGAGATGCTCGGTTATCTTTCTCACGGTATGGCAGGACAAAATACCGCTATCGGAGAGGGAATTGCGATGAGTGTCCGTGCATTTAAACACTCTAAAGCAAAAACAAAAATCATTATACTTTTAACGGACGGTGAGCATAACAGCGGCAATATTTCTCCAAAAGATGCAATAAAGTTAGCACAAGATGAAAATATAAAGATATACACAATCGGGATGGGAAACAAAGGCGAAGCCGATGAGGCGCTTTTAAGAAAAATTGCCGATGAGAGCGGCGGAGAATTTTTTAGTGCGGAGTATGCAAAAGAGCTAAAAAAGGTTTATGAGAAGATCGATGAGATGGAGTCGTCAAAGATAAAGAGCAAAGAATATCTTTTAAAAGATTTTTACTACTGGGCATTTTTGCTCTTAGCACTTGGGATTTTGTTCTATCTGCTTTATAGAGAGGTTAAAAGATGAGCATTTTGTATCCGCAATACTTTTGGCTTCTGCTTCTTCTCTTGCCGTTTTTTATAAAAAGAGATTTTAGAGAGTTTAGAGTTGTCGTCTATGGGTATATGCTGACTTTTGTTTTTATAGTAATTGCACTCAGCCGTCTTGTCATAGAACAAGAACCTATCGAGTCAAAACAGATGCTAAGCGATGTGATAATCGGGGTCGATTTGTCATACTCTATGCAGACAAACGACATCGAACCTACAAGACTCTTCTTTGCGAAAGAGATGTTAAAAAAGTTGGTTGAGGTGGAACAAAAGAGCAGATTCGGCGTTCTCGGCTTTACTACAAATGCCATCGTTTTATCACCTATGACGGAAGATAAAGAGCTTTTACTGCATCTTTTTGCCTCTCTTGATGAAAAGCTCATCATTACAAAAGGCAGCAGCGTTATGTCTGCGTTGGAGCTTTCAAGAAAGATGTCAAACTCAAAAAAAGCTACCGTTGTACTTTTTAGCGACGGAGCGGATGAATTAGGTTATGAATCGGAAGCAATCTTCGCTAAAAAGAACAATCTTGTAGTAAACATTTTCATGACTGCTTCAACAATGGGCGGAACGATGAGGCTTGAGGGCGGAGAGCTTTTAAAAGATGAACTCGGTGATATCGTAGTAAGCAGGGAAAACAGCGCTATTAAAGAGATTTCAGACGCTACGGGTGGAGTTTATACAAAAGATTTTAATAAGCTTCTTGATGCGTTAGCGGCTCAAAAGTCAAAAGACAAAGAGAGTAAAACAACCATAGTTAGAAATCTGGAACTTTTTTACTATTTTATTGTTTTGGCAATTATTACATTTTTACTAAGCGTGACGACTCTAAAAAGATTTGTAGTGGCTTTTTTACTGCTTTTTGGCGTACATCTTGGCGCAAATCAAAATATGGAATTTTTCAATAAAGCGACAGAGTTTTACAGAAGCGGCGAGTATGAAAAAGCGCTTGAGAATTATGAAAGAGTAAAATCAAATGACCCACAAACAAAATCAATCGTTTACTATAACATCGCTAATTCGCTTGTCAGGCTTCAAGAGTTTAAAAAAGCAAAAGAGGCGTATATCAAATCTTTGACGCTTTTTTACTCTAAAGAAGCAGACGAAAACTTGGAGTTTATCAGAGATGTCGGTGATAAAAAAGAGATGAGTACGGGGCAGCAGCAGAGCAAAGACAAATCTGCTTTGGCAAAAAAAGAGCAAAACTCGCAAAAGCAAAAAGAGGGCGGCGGTTCAAATATGAATGTAAGCGCGCAAGCCGGCAGCGGAACCGATGATAAGGGCAAAAAAGCAGAGTCTCAGAGTCGGGTGGATTTAAACAGCGGCAAAGCAAAACTAAGCTCAAAACAGTATGAACTAATAAATAAGAGGAAAGTAGATGAAAAAAAACCTTGGTAGGCTCTTTTTAGCGATATTGATTTTTTTACAGGCAGAAGTTTTTGCTTCGACTTATATATGGAGCGCAACATCAAATAAAACGACTGCTTATGTAAATGAGCCTATTTATCTCAAATATGTTTGTGAGTTTAGTGACCGTGCAGAACTCTTTATAGTAGAGTTTAATCCTGCAGGAGAGTATGAAAAATATATAGTAAAAAATTTAAAAGAGAGTAAAAATATAGTTGACGGCAAAAAGATAAACAGTTACGAATTTGTCGTATTTGCCAAAACGGCAGGTAAGATAAAGTTTGATTTTGAAGCTATAATGAAGCAGACGACTAAAGAGTCTATAGAAGATATGGTAATCGGCAGAGATAATGTAAAAAAAGAGTCGGTTACAAAAAAAACTATTAAACAAGAGATTTTAGAAGTAGATATAAAAGAGACAAATAGCTCTTTGGTCGGGGATTTTAATCTTGAAGTTAAGAAAAATGAGCCAAAAGTCAAAGCAAACGAGCCGTATCATCTAACGATAACAATAAAAGGTGACGGAAATTTTGAAGCTTTAAAACCGCTGCAGTTTAACATAGAGGGTGTGAAAGTTTTTGCAGGGGAAGTTTTGCAAAAAGAGAAGTTAAGCGAAGCGGGCGAGAGCGGAGAGTGGAGTCAGAAATTTGCTTTTGTTGGCGAGAGGGATTTTCTTATTCCCGAATTTAAGATAGAGTATTTTAACACCAAAGAGAAAAAAACGGATGCTTTGGTATATGAAGCGATAACAGTAAGTGTTGAAAAAGGGTTTAGCAAAGAGGAACTGCTTGATAAGGCAGAGGATGACAGTTTTAAAATTAACTACACTTATCTATACTATGTATTGATTTTTATAGCCGGTTTTTTAGTCTCAAAAATAGATATAAAAAAGAGGGTTGTAAAAAAGAGTGCAGGTAAAGAGTTTGAAGAAAAAATAGATAAAGCAAAATCGCTTGAAGAGTTGATGATGATTTTAGCGTTAAATGATTCAAAGAAATATGAACAGATAATCTTGGATATTGAAAGAAATAAAATCGTATCGTTAAACAATGCAAAAAAGATATTACGAAAAAGTATCTAATGCTATTTTTTAATTTTCTTTCAAAATCATTTTGGATAACATCTGTTAAATTTTAGTAAAAAGGCTTTTTATGAAAAAGATTAGTAGTGTTTTTACGCTAACGGCAGGTATGATAGTTTTAGGTTTTATGATGAGTGGGTGCAGTGCTATGGATACTGCAATTAAAAAAAGAGATTTGGATGTTCAGACTAAAATGTCCGAGACTGTATTTTTAGAGCCGGTTGCACCGGATAAGAGAGTCGTTTATTTTGACATTAGAAATACATCCGATAAAGAGATGAATGTAAAAGAGAACATAATATCTGCTTTTAAAAGCAGAGGCTATAAGATTACCGATAATCCAAATGAGGCAACATATATGCTTCAGGGAAATATCTTAAAGGTAGGCAAATCAAATCTTAAAGAAGCGCAATCACACCTTGGCTCAGGCTTTGAGTCAGGGCTAACGGGTGCGGCTCTGGCCGGCGGAGCCTCATATGCATTAGGCGGAAGTAACCGAGGTACGGCGGGAGCGGCTTTAGCCGGAGCCGCTATAGGTTTTGTGGGTGATGCTTTGGTTACGGATGTTATGTATGTTATGGTTACGGATTTGCAGATTCGCGAAAGACCATTAGAGGGTGAGGTTGTTACCCAAACGCAAAAAGCCTACTTGGAACAAGGAAGCTCTACTACGACAAAACAGGATATCAAAGGCGGAAAAGTGGAATGGAAAACATATCGCACCCGCATAGTTAGTACCGCAAACAAAATGAATCTTGAATTTGAAGAGGCAAAACCTGTCCTTGAGAGTGCATTGGCAAAATCAATCTCAGGAATTTTTTAATTTTGCAATGAGAGTCATTGCGAGCCTCTAAAAGAGGTGCGGCAATCTAAAAATAGTATAAAAAAGGCTGTGTATGATTAAGATTTTGTCCTTATTTTTAATTTTAATCATAAGCGTCGGATGTTCACAAAAAGTTACTATCCGTGCGCTTGAACCATCCGAAATAGACCGTGCTGCATCAACAAAAAAGCTTAGCGTAGCAGTATTTGAACATGATAGAGTAGGGCTTTCAGATAAGATAGAGGCAAATCTCGCAAATCAAAAAATCGATAACAAAAACTACTTTACTATGGTCAATAGAAAAAATTTTGACAAAATAGTAGCCGAACAAAAGATTCAAAACAGCGGTCTTGTTGATATCTCAACTGCAGTTGAGGTCGGTAATCTGCTAGGGGCTGAGGCTATAATTTCCGGTAGCGTCGGCAGAGTGACTTCAAATGATACACACTATTTAGAGACTCGCGTAAGATGTGTGGACAACAAGTGTAAAGAGCTGGTCCCTTATAATGTCGGGTGCACAAAAAGAGAAGTCGGTTTATCGGCAGAGATTCGTATGATAGATGTTAGCAAAGGGGATATTATCTATGCCGATACGATGAGTAAAACATCTCAGTGGTCGCATTGCATCGATGATTCTCACTCTTTGCCTTCCACAGAGATGGCGGCACAAAAATTAGCCATTACGATTGCGGATAATTTCACATATAAGTTAACACCGCATTATCGTTATTTTGAGGTTGTTTTACTGGAAAAGCCGGATATAAAGTATAACGATAGAGAAGATAAACTCTTGGATGTCTCTTTGGAGTACATAAAGCAAAACAGGTTTGACAAAGCGGAGAAATTCCTTATAGATTTGATTGATTCGACGGGGCAGAAAAGTTATGTTCCTTTCTATAATTTGGGTGTTATAAAAGAGGCGGACGGCAAATATGCAGAGGCGCAAAAGTATTATAAAAGAGCCGATGGACTAATGATAAAACCGATAGAAGAGATAAACCAAGCGTGTCTTAGGATTGAAGATTTGATAGAAAAAAATAACAGAGCCAAAGAACAGTTGTCAAAGTAGGGCAGGGAATGAATAGATATATTTTTATAACTGTTTTTATAACGGGTGTATTTTTTTTATCCGGTTGTTTATCCAAAAAAGAGGTTGATTTAACTCAAAAAAAAGTGATTCCCTCTTGGTATGCAAATCCCCCGCAAACAACGCCTGCAGCACTATATGCAACGGGCGAGGGTGAAGATAGGGATGATGCCGTAGCAAATGCGCTAAGTATGATGGCTTCAACCCTAAGCGTATCCATAGCATCGCAATTTAACTCTAAAAAAGTTGTGAAAGAGGGTTTAGAAAATAGCATCAGCTCAACCGTTTCAAACGAGGTTCAAAGCGATGTTAAAAAAATCCGCATAAGCCACTATGAACTTCTTAACTCTCATGAACTCGGCTTTAAAAAATATATAGTTTTAATCAAATCCGATAAACAAAAGCTCTTTGAGAGTCTAAAAAATGAGCTGGAACAGAAGTTTGCTTTTATAGAGAGCCAGATAAAACAGTCTAAAAAATATAATGCACTAGAAGAGTTAAATATCTACAAAAAAGCAAAAGCCGATACGAATGATGTACCTAACACTTTAACCGTAATGAATGTTTTAAACGGCACTTTTGACGCAAGAGAGTATATCGGCAAGATGGAGATGATAGAGAGTCGTTATGCTGCTTTACTTTCAGCAATTACAGTGAGTATAGAGTGTGACGCTGAGTCAAAAAATTTGGAAGCTCCGATAAAAGAGGGGCTTAGCTTGAAAAAAGTACAAATCAAAAATGGCAGCGGTGAAAAACACTTTTATATAACGGTATCTTCAAATATCCAAAAAGCATCCTCATACGGATTTGCGCTTGCCCGCTCTGCCATAGAGATAACCGTAAAAGATTATAAAAACTCTGTTATAGGAAGCAAAAAACTAAATATCGTAGGGCAATCAACGCAAGGTTATGAGATAGCTAAAGAGAGCGTTGCCGTAAAATTCGGTGAGATGATAAAAAAAGAGGGTATAGGTAAAATTTTGGGGCTGGATTTGTAGTTTTTTTCACTTATTATTAACACCGTTTTGCTATACTCCTATTAATTAAACTCTCTGATAATATAGATTAATTAGTTGTTTTGCTCCTTGCGATGAGGGTCATTGAGATTGCCGCGCTTGTCATTGCGAGCGAAGCGCGGCAATCTCAATGACA
>CAYHRD010000110.1:0-6817 GCA_964358925.1 uncultured Sulfurimonas sp. | reverse complement strand
TTTAGCGAACTTGATGTGTTGATGCTCTTTAGCGACAAAAACTACCTCTATGAGGCGATTTTGGTGGAGCGAGTAAGTGAGGGAAGCATCGTTTTGATGAAACATAACCGCCTCTCTCCCGCACGGCTTTACGATGCGGAGAAGTTTTTGTATGACGAGTTTAAAAGAAGAGCAAAGCTGGATAGCGGCGGTTTTGTAAAAAATCTGGATGAGTTTTTAAAAGAGAGCGAACTGCAACTCGGAGAACAGCAAAAAGAGGCGGTGCAGAAAATAAATGATGGCGTATCTCTGCTCTTTTTGGTCGGATATGCGGGAACGGGAAAGAGTACGACATCAAGAACCATCCTCAATCTTTTAAACACAAAGTATGACAAAAAAGAGATTATCACATGCGCACTCAGCGGTATAGCATCGCAACGCATCGCCGATACGACGGGCTATGAGAGTGCGACAATACAGAGTTTGTTGGTAAAGTTTGAAGATAGAGATGATTTCCCCTACTCGGTTGTTTTGATAGACGAAGCCTCCATGATAAACTCCTCTCTTTTTGCAAGACTGGTTTCAAAAATAGCCAAAAATGCCGTTTTGATAATTGTGGGAGATGATGCGCAGCTCCCTCCCATCGGTGCGGGAAATGTTCTAAGCGATGTTTTGACGCTCTCTCTGGCACCCATCGTAAAACTGACAAAGATTTACAGACAGAGTGAAGATAAAGCCATAACGGTTATCGCAAACGATGTGCGAATGGGTGTCGTACCGGAGTATAAAAAAGAGTATGAAGATTTTGAGTTTATAGATATCTCTATGCAAAACTATTATGCGCTTAAAAACACTCTTTCGCAAAGTGAGATGCAAAGTTTGAGAGAGGAAAACTCCGCACAAATAGTTGCCGAGATTGCCTATAAAGTTGTAGAGTCTATAGAAAAAGCAAGATATAGACTAAACAACAAGCAGATAAAAGAGTATCTAAACTATTTTCAAGTTATTACTCCGATGAAAGGCGGCACACTTGGCTCAAACAACCTAAACATAGTTTTGCAGGAGTATTTCAATCCAAACCCTAAAAAGTGTGTAAAAAAAGGCGGCACAGAGTTTAGGCTGATGGATAAAGTAGTTCACACGAAAAATGAAAATATGACCTCTTGGAGCAGCGAGGGTTTCAAAAACTCTGAAGATTCTGCGCAAAGACGAATATTTAATGGTATGAGCGGACTTCTTTTTAAGATAGAGGAAGAAGATGAACAGGCGTTCGTATTTTACCCGAATGAGGATGTAGTGGTCGTTTATGAGTATGAGGAGCTAAAATCCCATCTTATGCTCTCTTATGCCCTGACTGTCCATAAAGTTCAAGGTATGGAGTATGACATTGTAGTAATTCCTATGAGTTTTTCACACTACATTATGCACAATACAAAACTTATCTACACTGCTATAACAAGAGCAAAACATCGCTGCGTAGTTATCGGCGAGAGTACGGCATTTGAGAGCGCATGCAAAAAGCTTGAGATAACTGCAAGAGATACGGTGCTTTTGGAGCTATAAGCGCTATTTTATAAATATAGATTTATAATGACTCATCTAAGTTGTGGAGTTTTGCATGTCGATAGGAAATAGATTGAAAATAGCTATTTGCGGTAAAAGCGGTCTGGTTGGCTCAAAGCTGGATAGGCTGTTTACTTCACAGCATAGCTGCGTAGTTATCGGCGAGAGTACGGCATTTGAGAGCGCATGCAAAAAGCTTGAGATAACTGCAAGAGATACGGTGCTTTTGGAGCTATAAGCGCTATTTTATAAATATAGATTTATAATGACTCATCTAAGTTGTGGAGTTTTGCATGTCGATAGGAAATAGATTGAAAATAGCTATTTGCGGTAAAAGCGGTCTGGTTGGCTCAAAGCTGGATAGGCTGTTTACTTCACAGCATAATGAGGTTATCGGCGTAAAAATTCGCGAAGATACATCGGCTCTTGATGTTGCAAAACAGATTGAGAAGTGCGATATTTTGATAAATCTAAGCGGAGTTACTATTTTGGCTCGCTGGAGCAGTGAATACAAAAAACAGCTTTATAGCAGTCGTATAGATACAACAAAAAAATTGGTTGATGCCATAGAAATTTGCAAAGAAAAACCGAAACTTTTTTTGAGCGCTTCTGCCGTGGGTATTTATGATTCTGCTCATTCACATAGCGATGATTCCAAAGATTTTGCAGATGATTTTTTATCAGCGCTCTGCAGGGATTGGGAAGCCCAAGCAAACAGAGCACAAAATTTCGGAGTCAGAACGGTTGCAATGCGTTTTGGCGTAATATACGCAAAAGAGGGCGGTGCAATGGATAAGATACTGCCCCCTTTTAAAATGGGAGTAGGCGGAAAGCTCGGAGGCGGTGAGCAGATAGTATCGTGGATACATATAGACGACCTCTTAAGAGCAATTTTGTTTATAATGAAAACACCGGAAATAAGCGGCAGCGTAAACTTTACATCACCGTATCCTCTCACAAACAGTGAACAAACCGAAATCTTAGGCAAGGTTTTAAATCGTCCCGTATTTTTAGGCGTTCCGTCGTTTGCTCTTAAGTTGGTTTTTGGAGAGGGTTCTAGGGTTATGCTTGACTCAAAAGAGGTTTATCCTACAAAGCTGCTAGAACATGGATTTGTTTTTGATTATGAAAAATTTGAGGATGCTTTGCTAGAAATAGTTAAGTAGTCAAAGGAAAACAAGATGTTAGATCCAATTTTACTAAGAGTTGCGAAAAGTGCGATACTGCGCAAGGTTGATAGCTCGTACAAGTTTGACGAAAAAAATTTGCTTCAGGCTTATCCGCTTTTAAAAAAAGAGAGTGCTGCCTTTGTGACACTAAAATATGATCACCATTTGCGAGGCTGTATAGGTTCTATAATCGCGCATCGTTCTTTGTGTGAGGATGTAATCAACAATGCCGTATCGGCTGCATTTAATGACCCAAGATTTCACCATCTGCATGAAAATGAGCTTTCTCATATTTGGGTTGAAGTTTCCGTTCTTACCGAGCCGGAACTTTTAGAGTATGAAGATTTCAATGATTTGCTTCAAAAAGTAGAGCAGGGTGTTGACGGGCTTATTATAAAACATGATATATATCAGGGAACTTTTTTACCTCAAGTCTGGGAGCAATTAAAAACACCTAAAGAATTTTTAGAACATTTAAGTATGAAAGCAGGTTTAAGTCCATCCGTGTATGACCTGCATCCTGCTATATATAGGTATCATGTAGAAGCGATAGAAGAGAAATTTGATGATATATTGCCGTTATAGCGATAAAGTCGCAGGAGTGTAAGATGAAACGAAAGATGAGCGTAAGCGGTGCTTTTTATCCGGGGAGAGCCGTTGAGATTGAGAGATATTTTGAACATTTTAGTACAACCTATGATGAAGACAGCGTTTTGCCGAATGTTAAAAGCAAAATAGTCATAGTTCCACATGCCGGTTATGTCTACTCCGGATACAGCGCAAATGTAGCTTATAGGGTATTGCAAAAGAGCGGAGTAAAAAAGTTTGTCGTAATCGGACCATCGCATAAAGTGGCGTTTGAGGGGATATCTTTATGTGCATTTAGCTCGTATGAAACGCCTTTTGGAGATGTAGAGTGTTCGGACTTTTTACTGCAAAGCCTAAAGGAACAGTTTAATCTTCCATGTATCTTGCAAGCGCATGTCGAACATAGTACGGAAGTTCAATTTCCTTTTATAAAACACTATATCGAAGATGCCGAGATAGTGGAGTTGGTATATTCGCAAGTTGAAGCAGCAGCTTTGTCTAAAGTTATAGATTTTCTTTTAAAACAGAATGATTGCGGTGTTATCATAAGCAGTGATTTAAGCCATTTTTACACTCTTAGCAATGCAACGAGGTTGGATAATATCTGTTTGGAAGCAATCAAAAAAATGGATACAAATAGGCTTCAAGAGGGGTGTGAGGCTTGCGGGATGATAGGCATTGAAGCACTGCTTATAAGCGTTAAAAAAAAGGGTTTAACTCCTCTTTTGCTTGATTATAGAACCAGTGCGGATGCAAGCGGCGATATGCATAGAGTAGTCGGGTATGTAAGCGCATGTTTTTATGAATAAAAATATATTTCAAAATATTCCAAAGCCTTGCGAAAATGAGTTTTTTGAAGAACTTGTTTTAAAAAACGGAGTAAAAATAGAGAGAATCGTCTCTTTCGGACACACTACCAAAGAGTTTGAGTGGTACGACCAAGAGAACGATGAGTGGGTTGTTTTGCTTCAAGGAGAGGCGGTACTCTCTTTTTTAGATGAAAGTGATATAAGAATGAAAGCCGGAGATTATATAAATATACCGGCGCATAAAAAACATAGAGTATCATGGACTAAGCCGGATGAAGAGAGTATCTGGTTGGCAGTGCATTATTGATGTTGAGAATGTGCGAAAATTAGGTAAAATGCCGAATATGTTTAGAGACATAAGTTAAAAGGATTGATATTTTGAAGCATTTTAAGTTCTCTTTTATTTTCACATTTATATGTTTACTGATTGCCGGATGGTGGGGTTACAAGTTGGGCGGTTTGGTTAATGCAGTAAATTTAATGTTTATAGCACTTATTCTCGGACTTATGGAAGTATCTCTCTCTTTTGACAATGCCGTCGTGAATGCTTCTATTTTAAAAACTTGGGATGAGCATTGGAAAAAACTCTTCCTGACCGTCGGTATTTTGGTTGCGGTTTTTGGGATGAGACTTCTTTTTCCTCTTGTAATTGTAGCTCAAACCGCTGATTTGGGGTTAATAGAAGTTTGGAACTTGGCACTTGACAACCCTACGGAATACTCAAACAAACTTGTAGCTCATCATGCTGAAATATCCGCTTTTGGAGGGATGTTTTTACTGCTTGTTTTTCTTAACTTTATGCTTGATGAAAACAAAGATGTACATTGGTTTGAAGCTCTTGAAGAGAAACTTGGATTACTTGGAAAGATTGAAGCTATCTCTATTTTTATCGCGATTGTAACTTTGATGATTTTTAGCTCTTTTATAGATCAAGAGAGCAAATTAGTCGTGCTAAGTGCAGGATTATGGGGTATTGTTATATATGTAGGCGTTGATATAATCGGAGTTATTTTAGAAAAAGAAGAGAATGACCCTTCTGTTGCGGATATTGTAAAAAAAGGAAGTATAGGCGGCTTTTTATATTTGGAAGTTTTGGACGCATCTTTCTCTTTTGACGGCGTAATAGGCGCTTTTGCAATAACAAAAGACATAGTAACAATTATGATAGGTCTTGGCATCGGTGCTATGTTTGTAAGATCTTTGACCATATATATGGTTGAAAAAGGTACGCTTGACGAGTATGTATATCTGGAACACGGTGCGCATTATGCCATAGGAATATTGGCTCTTATTATGCTCTTTGGCATGAATTTTCACATACCTGAAGTATTTACGGGACTTATAGGGATAGCTTTTATAGTTCTTTCGCTATGGTCTTCGGTCAGAAAGAATAGAGCTTGAAACCAAGCAGTAATTGAAATGTGCTATAATACTGCCATAAAAAAATAAAGGAATTTTATAATGACCCAAAGCGACCCCGCCTCGCGTAGTTTTACCCATGTTGCCATAGGAACAGCCCTATGACATTATTGATAATTTATCTCTCAATCGCCCTTTTCATATCGTTTCTTTGCTCTGCTCTTGAAGCAGTTTTACTCTCAAGTACCAACTCGTATGTTGAAAGTTTGTCTAAAGATCATAATGAAGATTTAGTCAACAAAATCAAAAGATTAAAAGCAGATATTGACAAACCAATTTCATCAATTTTAACAGTAAACACTTTTGCCCACACTATGGGTGCAGCAGGTGTAGGTGCTCAAGCTCAGATTGTTTTTGGAGATGAGTGGCAAACACTTATTGCTTTTATAGTAACGCTGCTTATATTATACTTTTCAGAAATTATTCCTAAAACATATGGTGTTTTGTATTGGAAAAAATTGTTAATTCCATCGGCGCATTTGATTTCGTTTTTAGTGACTATTACCACTCCTTTTACATGGTTTTCTTCGTTTTTAACCAACTACATCTCAAAAAATAAAAAACATCAAAGCAGTTTTTCTCGTGATGAAATTATGGCAGTTGTTGCAATGGGTGAGAAAGAGGGAACTATTCTTAGTAAAGAGAGTGATCTGATTGAAAATCTTTTAAAACTAAAAAATATCAAAGCTAAAGATATTATGACTCCAAGAAGTGTTGTTTTCGCTCTTTCTGCAACAACAACGATTGAAGAAGCTATTGAAGATGACCGAATGTATATCCATTCGCGTATACCTATTTTTAGAGAAACTCTTGATGATGTCGTCGGCATTGTTTTTAATCAGCGTATTCTTGAAGAGAGCAATGAAGATAATGATAATATTACTTTAGAGAGTATTTCGCATGAAGTACATATGGTTTCTGAAAATCTTCCTGTTCCAAATTTGATAGACCAGTTTGTAAAACGAAAAACACACCTTTTTATAGTGTATGATAGCTATGGACAAACGGTAGGCGTCGTTACTCTTGAAGATGCGATAGAGACACTTTTGGGTGTTGAGATTGTAGATGAGATGGATGAGATAGAAGATATGCAGGTTTTTGCAAAAGATAGAAGTAAAAAGTTTCAAGACCGTATGAAAGTTGAGAGAAAAAAACTTGAAAAAGCTAAGCTTGTTTAGCGGAGAAGAGCATGGTTAAAGTAAGCGCTATTCAGATGAGTATGAGTGAAGATAAACTCTTAAATGTCGATAAAGCAGAAGCATTAGCAAGAGAGGCGGCAAAAAACGGCGC
>CAYHRD010000109.1:0-6943 GCA_964358925.1 uncultured Sulfurimonas sp. | reverse complement strand
ACTGCTCTTAAATGAAGCGCAAACTCGCTTTGAGACTGTGTGATTAGTGTTACCATTCCCGTATCGTGCGGGCGAGGAGAGACTTCACTAAAATAAACCTCATCCCCTTTTACAAATAACTCGACTCCAAAGATACCGCGACCGCCAAGACCGTCAGTAATTTTTTTTGCCATCTCTTGCGCCCTCTCTTTTGCTAATTCGCTCATCTGCATCGGCTGCCACGAGAAGACATAATCACCATCTATTTGCTCATGCCCTATCGGTTCGCAAAAAACAGTCTCTTTGCCGTTTCTAGCGGTGAGCATCGTTATCTCATAATCAAAATCTATAAATGCCTCGACTATAAGTTCACTCGCATCGCCGCGAGCTTCCTTTGCCATCTCCCATGAAGCGTCAATATCATCTATGCTTTTCGCTACGCTTTGACCGTGTCCTGAACTGCTCATAACAGGTTTTATAACACACGGAAAACCCATACGAATCGCTGCTTCTCTTAAGCCCTCTTTTGTTGTTACAAACTCATACGGTCCTGTTTTAAGTCCTAAAATCTCAGCCGCAAAAGTACGAATGTTTTTTCTGTTCATAGTCTTGCTTACCGCACTGGCATTTGGTATAACATTATAACCTTTGTCTTCTGCGGCAAAAAGGGCATCTATGCTTATAGCTTCGATTTCCGGAAGGATAAAATCAGGTTTTTCGCGGTAGATAATCTCTAAAAGAGCGTTTTTATCTTGCATATTTACGACATAGCTTCTGTGTGCCACATGATGAGCGGGAGCATTTTGGTATCTATCTACTGCTATCACCTCAAGACCGAGTCTTTGAGCTTCAATAGCCACTTCACGACCAAGTTCACCTGAACCAAGGAGCATTATTTTTTTTGAGTTTGATTTAAGAGGAGCAGAAAAACGCATGATAATTCCTTCATTTTTAATGAAAGAATTATAGCAAAAATTATTTAAGGGGGTTTATGGGATTAGAATCCCATCCCCGATTTGCTTAAACTTATCGTTTTAGACTTATTAGAGTATCAAGAAGCTCATCGGAAGTAGTAATAGTTTTACCGTTTGCCTGATATCCTCTTTGAATAATTATAAGCTGTGTTAGAGAAAGCGAAAGGTCAACATTCGATGCTTCAAGTGCAGCCGATTGCATAAATCCGCGACCCGCCGTTGCGGCAGTTCCTATAATCGGATCACCCGAGTTGGCAGTTTGCACATAAACATTTCCGCCCTCGGTTGAGAGACCTTCATTATTTGTAAACTTCGCCATACCGATTTGTGCTAAACCAAAACTTCTACCGTTGCTAAATGAACCGATTAAAGTACCGCTCTGGTCAATTCTAATACCTACTAAATCCCCACCGGTAAATCCGTCTTGACTTATTCCCGATGTCGATGAAGCTGCATCAAAGCTCGTCATACCGTCAAAACCGTTCGCAGTACCCAGTTCAAGCGCAACTTGTTGATTCGGAGCCGAACCGTTATTTGCGGTAAAAGAGACATTCGGCGGATTATAAGTTGCAAGGGAACCGTCATTATTGAATCTTATCGAACCCATTTTTTCATTTATCGGTGCAACTGTATTAATGCTTGCAGGCTCCGGAACGGTTACTTTCATAGTCCAAGTACTGCCGGTTGCCGCATCAACGGAAATTTTTCTATACTCTGTTCTAAGAGTGTGTTTAGAACCGAGTGAATCAAATATATCAATACTTGCAGAGTGTGTTGCGGCATTAAAGCTTTGTGAAAATGCCGTTCCCGTACTACCCGCAGGCAGAGTTGAATTAAGCGCTTCCATTCCTCTAGTAAAACGAGAGTTTTCTGTAATTCCACCGCCAACTATACTATTTGCATTCATTCCGGTAATAGCTAAATTGATATCGTAATCATCATCCGTTCCGCCCGGATTGGTTATCTCAAATTTACCTTGTGTATTTATCTTTATTTCTATATTGTTCTCAAGCGTAGCATCCGCATCCACATCTACGGCACGAGCTTGTTGCTCCATTGCATAACGCAAATCGGCTATAGTCGTAAAGGTTTTATCACTGCCGGCAATCGTAGTAGCTCCGGTCGGATCATACTGATATCGGTACGCCGTTGTACTGTCGTTTGCACTGGTAAAAGGTCCGGTTACTGCGGTTAATCGAATATTATGAGATGCAGAACCATTGTTATTTGTATTAATCAAATTAATTTTATTATTAACACTATCATATGAAGCAGTAATTCCGGTTGTAGATGTTTGTGCATTGATAGCCGAGACATATCTAGCCGCATTTTGAGCAGCAGTATTTCCAGCTACTCCGCCTGTAGTCGTTATCTGCTTTGCTGTACCGTCATCAAGCGTAAATGTTATATCTAACTCAACTGCACCGCCGGCAACAACATTTGTCGATACTGTCGTAGAATTTTGAAATGATGCCCAAATACCTTGACCTGTTTGCAGACTAAACGCTTCTCCACTCTCGTTAAACATAACTCCCAAATCATCGGCTTCTATTTGGTTTCCATTTGCATCAAGAGCATCTCCCTCTCCGGGATTTGTTATACTATTAGGCGTTCCGGAATCAACCGTATAAGCAGGCGAAAAAGTTCCTACTAAAGGACCGGAATTTAAGTTTGCTTTAATAACGACATTTTGTGTAGGAGAAGCAGGAGTCGTAAGCCCTGGTGGAATATTTATATTGACAATCGGTGCGGTTGAATCAACAAAACCGGTTGCCTGATCTCTTAACCACCCTTGAACTATATATCCGTTATTATCAACAAAGTTTCCGCCTGCATCAAATTTAAAATCCCCTGCACGAGTATATTTGTAAGTATTTCCGCCATCAGGAGAGATGATAAAAAACCCATCTCCTTGAATAGCAACATCGGTATTTTTATCTGAGTTTTGTACTGAACCCTGTGAAAATATACGAGTCATTGAGCTAATTGTAGATCCAAGCCCTACTTGAACGGGATTTTTACCGCCTAACTCACCTTGAGGAGCAGTAGCAATAGCTCTTGTTTGAGCAAGAAGATCCGAGAAATTAGCACGAGAGTATTTAAAACCGGTAGTGTTGACATTTGCGATATTGTTTGACTCAACATCCATCGCGACTTGATGTGATTGCAGTCCGGATACACCTGAATATAGTGATTTCAACATGTTAGATCCTTTTCATTAATTTATAACACCAAGCAGAACAAACCTCTGTTTGGATAGTCTATTGGCACAAGGCACTTAAAGTAAAATTTTTTTTAAAAATAGTAAACATTAGTAGCATTTTATGTTCCAAATTTATGACGCATCCATACTAAGAGCTTTTTGCATCATCTCATCTGCCGTCGTTATGGATTTTGAGTTTGCACCATATGCTCTTTGCATAATAATCATTTCAGTTAGAGCTACTTCTATTTTCACATTTGAACCCTCAAGCTTATAGTTGGTTATATCGGTTCCTATTATATTTTTACCCTCTGCATCTTTAAAAAACATTGCTTCGCCGCTATTTGAAGATTCTGCAAATCTAGTTCCGCTTACTTTTTCTAAACCTCTGTCGTTTGCAAAATGGTAAACCGCTATTGTTCCGACACTACTTTGCATCCCATTCGTAAAAGTTGCTACTATTTCACCGTTTCTATTTATATCATAACCGGCAAGTTCTCCCTCTTCGATTCCGTTTGACGAACTTGAGGCATAAAATTCGCCGCTCATTGATGTTATACCGTTATACCCGCTGCCTATATTTATATTTACGGACGCACCGTTATTATCTATCGTCGATAGCGTACTTGAAGTTAATGCACCCGCCTCATCAAACGCGATAACACCTGTTTGCGTATCATATATCGTCTCACCGTCCAAGCTTTGTGCCGTAGCTACGACATTCCATTGGATTCCCGGCAAAACCTGCGGATCTACCTGAGTGAACTCTAATCTTATATTATTTTTATCGCCTTGTGCATCAATAGCTTCTGCGCTTATGACCCTTGTAGTATTTTCAACGCTTAAATTTCCGTAAAACTTTACTTCGGTTGTCGGCTGAACAGGAAAAAGCAGATCTTCAGGAAAACGAAGTTTTTCTTGAGCGGAAGCTTCCCCGAGTCCAACCTCGGCTAATTGTTCAGTCAAAACACCGTCAGTTATATTGCTTCCCATCGTTCCTAGTACATAGTAACCGTCACTACTCACCAAATCCCTATTTGCGTCAAATGTAAAAGCTCCGTCACGCGTATAAATAGATTTTCCGTTACTTTGTATACCGAACCAACCGTCGCCCAAAATAGCCAAATCCGTACTTCTATCAGTCAATATAAAAGAGCCGCGATCTTCGCTCATCGAAACCGTACTCAGCATTGCACCGACTCCGACACCGCTATCTACACTCGATAAACCCGATGAAGTATTTAATGCCTCTTCAAATAAAGATGAAAATTCCGCACTGTAACTGCGAAATCCTACGGTGCTTATATTTGACAAATTGTCGGCGATAACATCAATACCGTACTGATGCGTTTGTACACCGTTTATCCCCGTATAAAAAGCTTGAGTCATCATGAAAAATCCTTAATATACCTCTTTAACATTTTCTAGGGCAACATAACTAGAACCTAATTTAACATAAGTTTTACCGCTATCAAATTTTACGGACTCTATCGGGTAAGCGCCGAGTCTAGTTTTTAGTGCGTCTCCGGCTGGATTTGTGTAAGATGCTGTTGCGTAATATATCCCGCTATCAACGCTACTGCCACTAGTGTTGGTTCCGTTCCATGTAAACTGATATACGCCTTTTGGATTTGTACCCACATCTAGTGTTTTTATTTTATTTCCGTTTTTATCCAATATATCTACACTTCCTTGCTTTATAGCATCCGGAAAGTAAATTTCAAATGTGGTGTTTTTTCCTTTATCCAGAGTTATAGCATTACTTCCCAAATCTGCTGTTTTTCCTATTGCGGAAATCGTACTAAACTGCTGTGAGCTACTCATAGAAGCCGCTAGAGTTGCAAGTGCTTTATTTGTATTCTCACTAGCCTCCAAGCTTGCCAATTGAGATGTTTGGTTTAAAATCTTATCGCTATCCATCGGTTCGGTCGGATCTTGATTTTGAAGTTCAACCAACAAAAGAGTCATAAAATCATCTTTTCCTAAAACCGATTTATCTTTAGTTTTAGTTGAAGCGGCAGACTCCGCATTTGTAGCGGCATTTAAGCCTGTTGATGTTATTGCCATAATTAACTCCTTAATTTGTTTTAAACGATGCCGGAAGTAATTCCGCCATCTTCGCTAGCAGCACGAGCACTAAAGCTTGACACTCTCGTGTCAAAAATTTTATTTCATAAATTTGTTTATATATATCTCGGAACTACAATCTCTAAAGAGCTTAAAACCTCTTCGCCTATCTCTTCATTTTCAAAATAGTTATACTCTTCATGAGCGCGTTTTTGCTCATTTTGTCTCTGCTGTTGTCCTGCACCTGCATTTGTATCGCTATTTTGTGAATTGTTACTAAAATTTAATGTAGCATTATTTATTCCACTATTATTGAGTTGTACTTTCAACTCATTCGCATTCATCGCCAAAGTATTAATAGCCGTATTGTTTGAGCTAATGTTTACATGCAGATTTTTACCTCTTTGAACTATGGTCAAATCAACCTCACCCAAATGTTGTGGGTTTAGCTGGACTTTAACTCTAGTAAAAGGAGATTTATACTCATCAATAGCATTTTTTACATCATCTGAAAGATACCTAATCATCTGTTTTGCTTCATTTATTTTCACTTCAAAACTATCGGCTTTATGGGTTGTAAGCGCCTCTGTTTTTGAAGTTGTCTGATTTTGTTCGGCAACAGAAGATTCACCTCGTAACAGCTCTTCTAATGTTTTTATATTCTCCTGTGCCGTACCGGATATACCCGATTTAACGGTAGCTGAAAAATCAACCGCTAATGAAGTATCGCCGATAGACGACTTTTCATCACTAAGAAGAAGTTTAAGCGTCTCATCCGATTTATCTTTTGATGTTTTTTGATCAGTTTTAAGTAAATTATTTGCTTTTGTTTGAACTATCTGTTCGGTAGTCGTATGTTCACTTACGGTTTGCGCCTTAAAAAGAGGAGTCTCTTTTACCTCTTTTTGGACTTGTACAACCCTTTCGTTATTTTTTACTTCGTTTGATAACTGCTCTTGAGCTATTTTAGTATTATCCGTAGTTGCAACTGCCTGTTTCTCGTTTACTTGTAAAGCTTTTGTATTTTGAACAATTTTTTTTGGCAAAACTTCATCTTTTGCGTCAAATTCCACATTTTTTGGAATCTCATCTTTTGTATCAGTTACAGCTTTTGTTGAAACTTCACTTTTTGCGGCTTGCATATCAATATTTGCAGTAGTTTTAACCTCTTCAATACTTATTTTGCTTATATCTATACCGAATTTTTTAGCAACCTCTATTAAACCGCTAAGAGTTTTTGGAAGCTCTTTTATATCTGCATTCTTATAGCCGTCGCTATTTTGAATTATTGCTTTGAGATAATTTTTTGCATCCGTTATTAATGTTTTCATATCTGCAGAACTAAGTGTAGCCATGAGTTTTGGATTTAATTCCGACAGCTCCGCGAGTTCCTGCACTTCGTTTAGAAGCAATTTATCTTCATTTGTTAAAAGGGAAGAGAGATTATCCGTTTTTAAAAGAGGCTCTACCGACTTTACAACTTTTTCATCGGCACCAAGTGATAAAAGCAAAGAGCCGTTTTGAATAAGTTCGCCCTCTTTTATACCCTTTAAAAGTTCAGAAAATGATAAAACTGATGTATCATTTGAAATTGTGAGGTTTAGGGGTGAAGATAGGGTTTTACTACTTTTCATATCCAACAAAATCATTACACGCTCCTTTAACCTTTTTACAAAGATTTTAGAACTTGTAGCATAAATTATTCCAATATTAAAAACTG
>CAYHRD010000108.1:0-6967 GCA_964358925.1 uncultured Sulfurimonas sp. | reverse complement strand
TTTTTACATTGGGAATTACGCCTTTATCGTCGATGTTAACAACTGTTCTCTTTAGCGAAATATCCTCTACTGCTATGCTTAAAGGGACGGTTTTCTCATCATTACGGACTTTTTTACTTTCTGAAATCTTCTCTTTGTTTTTAAAGTACTCTGTCCAATCTATATCCCCTTTTGCATCTCTTTTTATATTCGCTTTTAATTGATCCAAAACAACATTTCGTATATATAAATCCTGCATCATGGGCTTTGCGGCAATGCTGTCTGCATATAGTGATTTTAGATTTAAAATATCGCTGTTTTTATCTTTTGGTTTTACTCTTAGATTGTCCAAACTAAGATGCGCTTCATCAAGTTTTGTCGAGTTTAAATCATCAAAATTTATATGATAGTCGGCACTTAAAAACATAACTCCATCAGCAACTTCAAGCGCAATCTTCTCTTGAATATATCTCCAAATCGTATAGAGTTTAATCTCATCCAAATTAAGGCTTCCATCAAGTTTTAGCGGTTTATAACTAGCTATCTTACCTCTAAAATCAATCTCTCCACCGTCACTCAAAGCGCTGTAAAATCTAAAAGTCGTACGATTTGAATCGAGACTATCCGTATCCATATTAATTAATTTAAAATCAATCGGATTTAACGATAGCTCAAATTTTTTAGCTGTCGTTAAATCCTCGTAATTTAAAATCCCCTCTTCAACTTTAACACTATCAATGATAACTCTAGGCAGTTTAATCGGCTCATTTGCGTTTTCGCTTATTGCCTCATTTTTTTCTTTAAATATCTTACTGAGATTCAATGTTTTGTCTTGATTGTAAAGAACGAAAAGTTCGGGTTTTTTTAGCGTGATACTCTTTAGATGCAGAGCAAATCTAAAAAGCGAAAGAGGCTGCAGGTTGGCTTCAAGCATTTCAAACGATGCTATTTTTTTACCCTCAAGAGTCTTAAGCGAAACTCCGCTTACTTCTATTTTAAAACTAAATGGGTTAAACCGTATGTTATTTATGGATAGTTTAGAGTTTGTCTCTTTTGCAACGATGCTCTCAAGTTGGGATTTTATGATGGGAGGTAAAACTAAAAAGCCTAAAATCGGATAGATTAAGAGTACAGCTAGAACTATTTTCTTAAGCATCGATAGACCTTTTTTCTTAAGTCTATCGAATTGTTTTTTAAATGCAGATTATTTTGTATTTTTAATCACATCAGCTCTTGGATATACAAAAGTCGACTCTCTAAAAACAGTTATTTTATCCTCATGTCCAAGAGCATAAGCACGGATTGTGATAGGGATAATCGTATCGTGTCTTGCATCATCCGCCAATATATCGTAAGTTCTAAGAACTACGATTTTTTTCTTTTTCACATCGGGGGTAACCTCAAAACGCTCGGTAGGTTTAAGTATCTCTATCTTTCCTTTTGCATCTTTTGGCAAAATAACTTCAAAGTAAAAATCCATCTTATCGTTTTGCGTATTTTGAAGTAAAAACTCATAAGCATTATCAACCGCTACTTTGCCGTCTTGAGTTTTGCTAACGGAATAGAGCCTATTTTCTTTGTTTATATTTAAAAGCATATGCTCTTTTTTGCTTCCCATCATAACCATACCTACTGCTAGAGCGACAAGCAAGAGGGCATACGCAATAACTTTAGGACGAAAATATTGCGTTTTTCCTTTTTTATCGATTATCTCATAATCACTCGACCATGTAACAAGCGAAGGTTTGCCGAGTTTCCCCATCACGACCGTACAAGCATCAACACACTCGAGACAGTTTATACACTCAAGCTGGAGACCTTTTCGGATATCGATATGTGTCGGACAAACGGTTACACAACTCTCACATGCGGTACATTCAGCGTGCGGTTCAACCTTTTGAAGTTCGCTCTGTTTGGTAAACTGTTTGACTTTATGCTCATCGTAGATATGCCCGCCTCTGTTAGTATTGTAAAGCGCCATAACGGTATTTTCATCATAGAGAACCGACTGAACCCTTGAGTATGGACAGACATAGATACAATACTCCTCTTGTAAAAAAACTATGTCATATATAAGAAAAAGTGCCGTAAAGAGAAGCGTTCCAAACAAAACAACATGCTCAAACGGGTCTGCCAAATAGTTAAAAAAATCTTCCGGCGGAACAAAGTACCAAATCATATTTGCACTTGCAACAAGCGACAAAACAGTCCATATCAAAATAGCAACCGCTTTTTTGACTCTGTTTTCAGTCAAACTCATATCAGGTTCTTGCTGTTTGTTTTTTATCCGTTTTCTTAAACCTAAAAGTTTAGTCTCAATCAAATCACGGTAAATTACACGAAATACCGTCTGAGGACAGATCCATCCGCAAAAAACACGCCCACCCACAACGGTCATCCCGAAAATGCCTAAAAAGAGTATCATGAGCAAAAACGGCAAAAGATATAACTCCTGCATATCAAACTGCACAAACGCAAGATGAAGCTTGAGTTTGTCAAAACTCAGTAGAAAAAAGTAACTCTCATTTATCTTTATCCAAGGCAAAACCAAAGCAAAAACCGTTGAAAAAATAAAAAAGAGGTATCTCTTATATCTCCACGGAGTCGGCAATTTTATACCGACGCTATTCTCACTCATCCCCACTCCTCTGACACTTTTTTGACAAAATTATACCACAATCTTTTTTAATCTGTAGTTATAATAATTATAATTATTTAATATCTCACTTATGAAATATCCAAAAGCCTCTTTTATGCTCAATTTTGATAAAATTAAGGTTATTTACATAACTAAGAAGAATTTTCATGACAACAAAAGAGTATATCTTAAAAACTATAAAAAATAGACCGTTGATTATAGACGGTGCTATGGGAACTCAGCTTCAACAACGGGATGAAAAAATATCAAAAGAGGCGTGGGAGGGCAACGAGGGGTGTAACGAACTTTTAAATGTTACCGCACCCGAAGTTTTGAGCGAGATTTTTCATGCCTATCTAACTGCCGGTGCAGACCTCATCACGACCAACACATTTGGTTCATTCTCTTGGGTTTTAGATGAGTATGACATCGGACATCGTGCTTATGAACTGACCAAAGCGGGAGCAAAACTTGCAAAAGATGAATGTAAAAAGTTTTCCACGCTAGAGCATCCGCGTTTTTGTTTAGGCTCCATCGGACCGGGAACAAAACTCCCATCTTTAGGACATATAACTTACGATGAGATGTATGAGGGCTATACGGAGTTTTGTTTAGCGCTGATTGACGGCGGAGTTGATATTTTCTTACTTGAGACCTGTCAAGACCCGTTGCAGATAAAAGCCGCGCTTCATGCATGCAGTGAGGCTTGCGTTCAGAGAGGCGTAGAGATTCCTATTATGGTTTCAGTTACGATTGAACTAAGCGGAACAATGCTAATAGGTACGGATGCCGCTACAATCGCGACCATTTTAGAGCCTTTTGACATTATCTCTCTTGGATTTAACTGCGGAACAGGACCTGAACAGGTAGAAAAACATGTAAAAACACTAAGCGAGATTTGGCATAAACCCATCAGTATTCACGCAAATGCAGGACTTCCCCAAAACCGAGGAGGCTACACATACTACCCAATGGGACCCGATGAGTTTGCCACAAAACAGGAGAGCTTTTTAAAGTATGACGGAGTTAGTTTTTTAGGCGGATGCTGCGGAACGACACCTCAACATATCCGCGCTCTTGTAAATCGTGTAAGTTCGACTGCTCCAAAAGAGCCATCCGGAAGCCAACCAAACGCTCTTGCTTCACTATTTAACACGGTTTCGCTTACTCAAGAGTCATCAGTTTTGCTTGTCGGAGAGAGAAGCAACGCAACCGGTTCTAAAGCGTTTCGTGAACTTCTACTTGCTGAGGATTATGAGGGAACACTTAGTGTCGCTCAACAGCAATCAAGAGTCGGCGCACATGTACTCGATGTAAGCGTAGGTTTTGCAGGTCGTGATGAGACAAAAGATATGAATCGCGTTATGGCTCTTTACGCTCAAAAGATAGCACTTCCTCTTATGCCCGACTCCACGCAAACCCCTGCACTGGAAGAGGCACTTAAGCAGATTGGCGGAAAACCCATCATAAACTCCGTAAACCTTGAAGATGGCATAGAGAAGTTTGACAAAGTTTGCGCCTTGGCTAAAAAATTTGGAGCCGCTCTTGTTTGTCTGACCATCGATGAGATAGGTATGGCAAAAACGGTTGAGCGAAAACTTGAAGTTGCCGAACGCATCTACGAACTTGCCACCAAAAAACATGGCATAAAACCGCGGGATTTGGTTTTTGACCTGCTCACTTTTACCCTTGGAAGCGGGGATGAAGAGTACGCTGATGCAGGCATAAACACCATCGAAGCCATAAGAGAACTCCGCACTAGACACCCTGAAGTAGGAACTATTTTAGGGCTTTCAAATATCTCTTTCGGACTAGACAAAGATGCAAGACCATACCTTAACTCTATGTTTTTGCACCACTGTACACAAGCAGGACTTACAAGCGTTATTATAAATGTTCAGCACATCATACCGATAAATAAAATCAGCGAAACAGACCAAGAGATATGCGACAACCTCATCTTTAACCGTAAACCAAAGGGAGCGGCTCTTTTTGAGTTTATTGAGCACTTTAGCACAAAAGAAGCGATTGACACGACAAAACTAGACGAAGCATACCTTGCGATGAGCAGTGAGGAAAAAATTGCAAAACTTCTTATGGACGGTGACAAAGAGCGGATGATTCCTTTAGTTGAAGAGGCAAGGCACTCTATCGCGCCTGAGAAAATCGTAAATGAGATTTTAATAAACGCTATGAAAGTCGTCGGAGAGCTTTTCGGCAAAGGAGAGATGCAACTCCCTTTTGTTCTTCAAAGTGCCGAAACCATGAAAAAAACGGTAGATTATCTAAACCCATACTTGCCAAAAATTGATAAAAAAGTAGATACTACGCTCATTTTAGGAACGGTAAAAGGGGATGTTCACGATGTCGGCAAAAATCTAGTTGACATCATCCTCTCAAACAACGGCTTTAAAGTGATCAATCTCGGCATAAAAGTTGATATAGAAGCGTTTATAAAAACCTTAAAAGAGTCAAATGCAAGTGCAATCGGCATGAGCGGACTTTTGGTAAAATCGACGCAAGTTATGAAAGAAAACCTTGAAGCACTCCAAAAAGAGGGCATCAAAATCCCCGTACTTCTCGGCGGTGCGGCACTTACACGCCCGTTTATAGATGATTTTTGCCGCCCGTTTTACGATGGACCGATTTTTTACTGTAAAGATGCTTTTGATGGCGTAACTGCTATGAGCCGCATAGAAGCAGGCAATTTTGATACCGATCTGCACGGCAAAGAGGGCGAAGAGAAGATTATTAAAATTAAAGAAGAGGTAATTATCCCGCCGTTTGAAGAGCTTAAAATGCCATCTCGAGATGTCAAAGTTCCTACTCCGCCGTTTTGGGGCAGAAGAGAATTAAAACTTACACCATCACAAATCGAGATGGCGTTTGAGTGGCTAAACCACAAACTTCTTTTTAAAGCTCGTTGGGGTTACAGCTCAAAAGGATTAAGCAAAGAGGCATATGAAAAGCAACTAAATGAAGTCGTTTATCCAGCGTATGAGAAACTAAAAAAACGCTTTATCGATGAAAAGCTTTTTGAGCCGACCATTATCTATGGCTACTGGCCATGTAGAAGCGACGATGATACGCTTCTGATTTTTGACGAGAGCGAAGGCTACAACAGCGAGAGCGAAATAAACCGTGAACCGCTTGATAAAGTTATAGGCAGAGCAAAGGAGAAGTTTACATTCCCACGCCAGTCAAAACAACCGCACCGCGCACTCAGCGACTTTTTTCATAGAGACAGACACGATGTGGTAGCGTTTACATGTGTGAGTGCGGGAGCAAAACTAAGCGAAGTCGAGCGAGAAATTTACGCGATGGGAGATTATGCCGAGTATTACCGATTTCACGGGCTTGGAGTCGAACTTGCCGAAGCTTTAGCAGAGATAGCCCACAAACAGATACGCCTTGACTTAGGCATAGCAAAAGATGAGGGCAACAAACTAAGCGATGTAAAAATGTCCGCTTACGAGGGGTGCCGCTACTCATTCGGATACGCCGCTTGCCCGAACCTTGAACTAAACCGCCCACTCTTTAACCTATTAAAACCCGAAGAGTTTGACATTGTGCTAAGCGAAACATTTCAGATTCACCCTGAACAGTCAACCTCCGCTCTAGTTGTTTACCATCCGAATGCGAGCTACTATAATGTGTAACTACCTCCGTCTATAACTCAAAGCTTCAAGAAGATGCGGTTTTTGGATAGTTTCGCTCTCATCCAAATCTGCAATTGTTCGAGCGACTTTTTGAATCTTTTTAATACTTCTAAACGATAGAGCAAATTTATGAACCGCCATATCCAAAATATCTTTTGCCTCAGTGCTTAAAACACAAAACTTATCTATCTCGGCATCACTTAGTTTTGCCGTAAAACTTTTTTGCCCTCTAAGTTTCACTCTTTTGTGAACCTCTATAACCTGCTTATGCATATCGCTTGAACTAATTGTTGCTTTATCATTTGGATTGACTTGCTGCATAACGACACACAAATCTATCCTTTCCAAAAATGGGTCTGAGAGTCTGTTTTTATATCTATACACATCAAGCTCACTGCATCTGCACTCTTTTTGCGCATTTAAAAGATTCCCGCATGGGCAAGGATTCATGGCACTTACAAATAAAAAATCACTCGGATATTCAACCTTTGAATTAACTCTCGATATTCGTATCTTATTGTCTTGCAAAGGTTCTCTAAGAGCTTCTAAAATAATTTTTGAAAAATGAGGCAGTTCGTCAAAAAATAAAATCCCCCTATGAGCCAAACCCACTTCTCCTATTTTTGCCTTATGACTTCCTCCGCCAAACACGCTTGCTGTCGTAGATGAGTGATGCGGCGCTCTATAACTT
>CAYHRD010000107.1:0-6976 GCA_964358925.1 uncultured Sulfurimonas sp. | reverse complement strand
GGATTATGCTTCAATTACGCTATGTGCAGGTAGTTTAACTGAATGTTATACACAAACTGTTCGTGCATTTAACTTGGCTGAGAAGTACATGTCACCGGTATTTATACTTTTAGATGAAACAATCGGTCATATGCACGGTAAAGCTGTTCTTCCTGATTTAGAGGAAGTAAAAGCAAGCATTGTTAATCGTGCAACTTTTGACGGTGCACCGGCAGATTATAAGCCATACGATGTTCCTATGAATAAACCGGCTGTATTAAACCCTATGTTTAAAGGTTATAAGTACCACATTACAGGGCTTCACCATGGACACGAAGGTTTCCCGACAGAAGATGCTGTTCAATGTGAGTTTAACATCGAGAGACTAGTAGGTAAAATCAACACGGTAGCCGCAGAAAATGACGGTCTTGATGATTTACCTGATTACGAAGAGTATATGTTGGAGGATGCAGAAGTTTGTATTATAGCTTATGGTTCAATCGGACTTGGAGCTTATGAAGCAGTAAATAAACTTCGTGAACAAGGCATAAAAGCCGGTATGTTTAGACCGATATTGCTTTGGCCGTCACCTGCAAAAAGAATTGCTGAAATCGGTGCAAAATTTAAAGATAAAATCTTTATTACAGAGTTAAATATGGGTCAGTACTCTAAAGAGATTGAAAGAGTTATCAAAAGAAATGATTTTACTACACTACTTAAAGCAAACGGTCGCCCGATAGCACCTGCTGAGATGGTAGCAAAAGTTAAGGAGATGATGTAATGGCATTTAATTATGATAAATATTTACGCGTAAATAAGATGCCGACACTTTGGTGTTGGGGTTGTGGTGATGGTGTTATCTTAAAATCTACTATCCGTGCTATTGAAAAAATGGGCTGGGATATGGATACGGAAGTTTGTGTCGTATCTGGTATCGGATGTTCAGGTCGTTTTAGCTCATATGTAAACTGTAATACTGTTCATACTACGCACGGTCGTACTATGGCTTATGCTACCGGTATTAAACTCGCAAATCCGCATATTAATGTGGTTGTTGTTGCGGGTGACGGCGACAGTCTTGCAATCGGTGGAAATCACACGATTCACGCATGTCGTAGAAATATAAACTTAAATTTTATTCTTATCAATAACTTTATTTACGGTCTTACAAATTCACAGATTTCCCCGACTACTCCTCAGGGTATGTGGTGTGTATCTGCACAAAACGGTAACATTGATCCGACTTTCAATGCTGCAAACTTGGCTATTGGAGCAGGGGCTACATTTGTTGCGCGTGAAACTGTAAATGATCCTAAAAAACTTGAAAAAATGTTAGTTAAAGGTTTTGAACATAGAGGTTATAGCTTTATGGAAGTACTTTCTAACTGTCATATAAATCTCGGTCGTAAAAACAAGATGGCAAATGCTATGGAAAACCTTAGCTGGATTGATAGTATTACGGTATCAAAGAAAAAATGGGATGAACTTCCACCTGAAGAGCAGATGAATAAACTCGCAACCGGTATTTTAAGAGAAGTAGTACAACCTGAATACACTGATATGTACGAAGAGGTAATCAAAGCTGCTCAAGGCAAGCGCGGTAAAATCACACAAGCTGATTTTGCGAAAAAGATATAGGAGCCTGATATGAGAAGTTCTTTAAGATTTACCGGTGTTGGTGGTCAAGGTGTTTTACTTGCAGGCGAGATTATGGCGGCTTGCAAAATTAAAGATGGCGGGTACGGTTTAAAAACTGCAACATATACATCACAAGTTCGTGGCGGTCCGACAGTTGTTGATATAACATTGGATGACAATGAAATTCGTTATCCATATGCAAATGAGGGCGAGATTGATTTTATGCTTTCCGTTGCAAATGTATCATATCAACAATTTAAAAACGGTGTGAAACTAGGCGGGATTATCGTAGTAGATCCAAATCTAGTTACTCCGACTGAAGAAGATAGAAAGAAATGGATTATTCACGAGATTCCAATTATTACTATTGCAAAAGAAGAGGTCGGTAATGTTATTACCCAGTCTGTTGTTGCATTGGCGATTACAAATACTATGACAAATGTTCTTAACAAACAATCTTTGATTGACACAATGCTTTCAAAGGTACCAGAAAAAGTTCATGCCGCAAATAAAAAGGCGTATGAACTTGGCGAAAAATATGCTAAAGAGGCTATGGCTAAATAGTCTTAGTTTTTCAAGAGTAGCCTGTAAAAAGGCTGCTCTTTTTTTAAATACATAATTAATACTAAATAATATCTGTGATATTATAAAATATTAAACCCTAATGCTTTCCCAAAAAAATTCCACATGCTTCTCAAATTGAGTTGATAAATTTGTAGTAGAGCCGCTGTCAAATCTCAAAAGCGTAATCTGAAGCCTAATGTAAAATAGGGTGGATAAAAATTCATAAGCAACCATCATAGGATCTGCTGAACGAATCAGAGAGTTTTGCATCATTATAAAAAACGCCTCTGAGAGAACTTTTATATTTTCATTGTGAAATTCATTCATAAACTGCTCTCTAAGCTCTTTGTTTTGAAAAAGCTCTATCATGAGTAGTCTAAACATATTTTCGTTGTTCTTATCAAATGTAAGAAGTTTGTACTGCATCGTAAACTTCTGTAAAAACGCTTTTCCTTTTAATGCCGATTCTTTAATGTCGCTATCGCTTTGAGAGAAGGGCGTTGTAAAAATCTCTTTTGCAACGCACAAAAATATCTCCTCTTTATTTTTAAAATGATTATATAAAGCACTCTCTCTGATTCCCACTTCCGAAGCTATTTTTCGCACACTGGTTGCTTTATATCCATACTCAGAGAAGAGGGTTGATGAGACTTTTAGTATCTTTTGCTTAGTACTGATTATTTTTTTGTTTGTCGTATTTTCGGACATTTCTAGCCTTTACTACCGTATGAACGGATGTTAATGTTTGTAGAATTATAAATGAACAACTGTTAATTTAACCTTATAGAAAAAGAACAATTGTTCATATGCTATTTTAGATTTAATAAAACAATATGAACGATTGTTCTTTTGTTGAAAAAAAGAGATATAAAGGAATGATTTTGTACAATTTTATAGGTACAACAGATAGCGACTTGATTTGTTTCAAGAGGAAAGTCCGAGCTGCTCTAAGACAGTGTTCCATTTAACTAATGGCCGTGGTAACGCGAGGGAAAGTGCAACAGAGAGTAGACTGCCGCTTTATGGCGGTAAAGGTGAAAGGGCGGTGTAAGAGACCACCAGTCTTTATAGCAATATAGAGAGCTTGTAAACCCAACATGGCAGCAAGAAACAGATGGTCAGCGTCTTAAGAGCGAAACTGCGGTAGAAGTACCGTAGTTTCGCTTATGCTACTGTTTCGCTAGAATTACTATGCAAATAGTAAAGTAGATTAATGCTATCAAAACAAAACTCGGCTTATAGTTGTACCTACAACCGATTAACCCCTATTTATAGGGCTTCTAGGCTCTTTTGATTTTTCATTGTGTCTTTATTGTGTCGAAACAGTGAAAAATCAGCCTCAAATTTTATCTCTCTCGCTTGAATGATACTTGCATAATATTCAAGTGTAACCTTTGGGCTTGAGTGTCCTAATAACCCCGCCAATTCATTTATGCTTACTATGTTTTCTCTCATCATTAAGGTTGCAAATGTGTGTCTTGTCGAATAGAGTTTATATCTTGGAACATCGGCATCTACACAAGCATCTCTCCATTGGCTTCTTAAAAGCGAAGCATCATCAATATTTCCAAAAAGAAAAATGTGATTTTTCGGCTGAATCTTCTTTGCTTCATTTAGGATATAAGGAGCATAAGGCACTTTTCTAATGGCATTATTTGTTTTGCCGGTTCCGATTGTGCCTTTTGTTCTTGTCCTCTTGATGTGGATGTAGCCATCATCTTTAAAGTCTGCCAGCTGAAGCCCTAAAATTTCCCCGACTCTCATACCGGTATTAAATGCAATCTCAAGATATGCTTTAATTACGCCCGTTGATGCATCTAGGAGCCTTATAACCTCTTCTTTGGAGTAATACTTTATATCTTCTCTATCGTCTTGCTTAAGCTTTATATTGAGCGCAGGATTGGTCGTGATAACTTCATCGTCAACCGCAAGCTCAAATATCTCTTTTAAGCAGCTTATATAAGTCTTTTTTGATACGCTTTTCATATTTAAAGAGCTTATATATTGTTTAATATCAAGCCTTGTTATAGCATCTATGTTCTTTTGCCCAAAGTTGTCGATAACTCTTTGGAAATAATCTCTCTTTAAAAAATAACTTTTAATCGAGCTTTTTTCTTTTAAAAATATACCGCCGTAGTACTCGAAAGTTTTTGGCTTCTTCTTGTATATTTCACCTGTCGTAATTTTTGCCATAAGTTGCGGGATGATCTCTTTTTCTACAAGCTTAATATTCTCTTTTGTATTTTTAAGTCCTGTGGATTTGCGATGTCTGATTTTATCGACAAAATAAACTATCCAAATCTTATCGCCTCTTATGTAATGCTTAGCCATTCCTTTACCACCTTTTGAAGTGGTACCTACACTATGAAGTAACATAGTATCAACTTTCTAGCAAAAATTTTTGTAAAAGAGGATGTTCGTTTGGCTCTTTAGTAGATGGTGTTACTAAAAGTTTATGCATTTTTTCCATGTTATATCTCTTCATTGTTCCAACAAATATAAAATGCTCACCCTCTACAAGTTCATATTTTTTAATATAACGAGGGCTTACTCTGTATTTTTTTGCTATTTCATTTAATGTAGCGTACATTAGCTCTCCTTTTTTGATTACATTTTTTTATCTCTATATTTCTTTACAAACTCGTATCTGTCGCATAGCGCATTTAAAAAGTTTGTCATACTCTCTTTTCTTTGCTCCAAATGCTTACTAAATTCTTCAAGCTCTTTTATGTTTTCTATCATCATAAATGTTACATCTAAAAAAGTGTTATGGTCTTGAGGGAGAAGTTTAGTTTTAGCATGTTTTATCTGCTTTGGCTGTTGTGCAATGATTGCGTTTTGAGCTAGAATTATCTTTTTAAGTTCTTCTAGTTCGTTGGTGTTGGCATGTGGAACCGTGATGTAATCTTCCGCCCAGTCACGAAACGCTTTTGCCTTTTCACTTTTGATAAAAAAGCCTAAGCGAACTATTCCGCGTTTTGTCCACATTGTTTTTGGTGTGTTTTTGTAAGAGCGGTCGATGATGAAGTGTTTACCTTCGATGAGTTCGTCGGATTGGTTTTGTCTATGTGAGCGTAATACGCTATCAGAAACTCCATATCCTTTAGCGACATCTTTAGAAGATAAAAGAAAAACATGGTCGGTAGATTCGACAACTGAAAGAGTGGTTAGATGGAATGTGACTTGCTTCATAATTACTCCTATTAAGTTAAGTTAGCTTAACTGTTTAGAGAATTATATTTAGTTTTCTTAACTATGTCAATAGTAAAATTAAGTAATCTTACTTTTTAATGCTCTAGTATTTAACTGTCTAAATTTTGGACAGCTAGTTTAGTAAGCACTTCATGCCCTTTAATAATTGCTTGCAGGTCTTTTTTAAGTGTATTATTTTCAATCATAAGTTCTAATGCTACTTGTGCAGTTTTTGGAATTTCATTTCCCCATTGTGATATTGCAGAGGGAGTTACTCCAATTCGCTCCGCCAACTCTTTCTGAGTTATCCCAAGTTCTTGGCATGTGGACTTTACAATATTAAAATCAAAAACAATTGCCTCAAGTTTCATTTGTAAAGTTCTATTATCACTTTTATATTGTTTGAGTACATCATAGTTGTCTGTATAAATCTTATCTATCTTTTTCATAGAGTTTATTACTTCATCATCAGTTTGGTGTATACCATTATTAATAATAGGATTAGACTCATTTTGAACTACTAGCCACATTAAGGCATTAAGCTCATCTTTTGTTCTATTTGGAAAAGCTTTATTTGCTTTTTTATCGAACTCTATTGTTAACCGTGCCATTTGTTCTCCTTTTTAGATTGATTATTTTGCTAATAAAGTTTTACATTCAACTTCATAGTCACTTACTTTCTTACTCTCATCAACTATCTCTTTGTTCTCAAAATAAAAACATCTTTGATACTTCATGTCTTCACTATAGTACATCTTCCAAAAAGCATCAGGTACAGCGATTTGGTTGTGTCCTATTCGTTTTGGATTAATGGAATAAACTACGCCGTTAAGAACATTGACTTTACCCATTTTTGTAGCTAAAACTCTTCCAAAGCGTTCTACGCCTGCCCACGCTTTTGTACTTCTGTTTATTGTAGAGTGTTGAGGGATTATGTTGCTCATAACATACACAGCTTTTAGACTTCTTTGAGAGTAATCTGCCGAAGCATCTTCAAAAAGGTGTCCTCTATCCATATCGTAGCGATTATTTGTATAATCTGCATGTTTACTTCTGTATTGTGCAGGTATATTCAAATCCTCATAAAAGCGAGGTCTCTCTTTTATACCTTTACTATCCACTAAAGAGCCATCTAGCGTGTAAGCCACATATTTAGCACCTTTGGCTTTATAGTCATAGCAAGTTTGGAAGTAGCCATCGTTGTTAAGCACTCGGTCACAAACTTTGTCATTGAAAAATTTGTGTAGATACGGGTCATTTGCGAGAGCTAATGATGCGGAAAATAATAGTGTTGTTATGATTTTTTTGATTTGCAATTATTTTTCCTTTGTATTATTGATTATTTGATATTCTTTCTTTTTAGAATGTAGCAAACTTAATATATTTTCTAATTTATATCCAATGTCATGGTATTTATTAAATGCTTCTATCATATATATTTTAGCATTTGGAATATTTGTTATTTCATTTATACCTAATGAATATCTTTCTATTTCATGACTAATATAACTTAAATCCATATACAACTCATCACCAAAAAGTTTTAAATATTTTCCTTCTAGTAATTTCTTCCATTCTCTTTCACTATTATTGGTTCTCTCTT
>CAYHRD010000106.1:0-7201 GCA_964358925.1 uncultured Sulfurimonas sp. | reverse complement strand
GTTACTTTGATGATTTCGTTGTGAGATAAGAGCTCTATAATATATAAAATATCGCTTTTTTTTATGGACAGTACTTCTGCCGTGAGTTTAAATTTAGAACTCAGATTTTGGTTTGCAAAGACTTGCGTAGGAGTGCCGTCACTCGTAATCTCTCCAAGCGAAATTTTCCATACTCGGTTTGAGATCTTAAACACTTCGCCTATGTCGTGGCTTACCAAAATGGATGTGATGTTAAATCTTTTATGAACCGCTAAAAGCTCATCTTGAAGTTTTGCTCTCATAACATGGTCAAGCGCCGAGAGCGGCTCGTCAAGAAGAAGCATTTTTGGATTGCTCATCAAAGCTCTTGCAACTGCAACTCGCTGTTTTTGCCCTCCGCTTAAGTTGTGAGGCATCATGGAAGAGAGGTTCGTTATCTCCATGATTTCTAAAATCTCATCTACTTTTTTGCTCTCATTTCTATTTTTTAGAGCGAATTCTAAGTTTTGCCGTACACTCATATTCGGAAAAAGAGCATAGTCTTGAAATACAAATCCGACCCCCCTTTTTTGCACGGGCAAGTTTATATTTTTAGCACTGTCAAACCAAATTTCATTATCTACAATTATCTCTCCGCTATCCGGTACTTCAAGCCCTGCGATTATCCGAAGCAAAGTTGTTTTTCCGCTTCCGCTCTTGCCGAAAAGTGTTAAAAAATCGCCGTTTTGTATCTCTTTGTTTACCTCTAAAATTATCTCTCCATCTGCTGTATGAAGTGTTTTTTTTATATTTATTTTTATCATCTATTCCCGCTTACCCAAAACTCAAAAAGCGGGTCTTGAAAATAGTATCCGTTTGCTGTTTTATCAATGATATCTTTTTGAATTAAGCCTTTTAATGCTGTTTGAAAAGAGCCGGTTTTTATTTGATATTTTGCCAAATACTGCTCATCATAGAGATTTTTACCATTTTTTCCGATAATTATTTTAAGCGCTTTTTTTTGATTTTGTGTGATGTTATCCCACTCTACGGCAAAAAGATCTTCTTCTCTTTCTAGTATCATCTTTAGAGTTTTTTCAAAAATTGCATCATCAACCCGATTTTGCGTACTATTCCAAAGTTCGTAAGCAAATTGCTGAGTGTAGTATGGAAAACCTTTTGTAAATTCTACTATTTTAGAGATATATTTTTGTTCAATCTCTTTGTGCGTTTTTGCAAACTTTGAGATGATAAATTTACTCCAAGACTCCTCTTTAATCTCTTTGATTTTAAAATGTTTTACCGATTTGTAAAACGGTCTATTTTTGTCTAAAAACATAGTGTGCAACATACTTTTTTTACTTCCCATAAAAATGTAAGCAACTTTATCGCTATGATACTGGATAATACTTCTTAGTTTTGCTTCAAGCTCAAGATTTGATATCTCTTGAAACTCGTCAAATATCACTACTATTTTTTGCCCGCTTTCTGCAAACGATAGCGGAATATTTAGTACATCTTCAAGTGCTTTTGTTTTATCTTCACTATTTAAGGCTAATGAAAAACTAGGAGTACCGGCAGCATCAAAATTTACATTTATATTTGGTCGTATTTTTAAAATAGATTTGAAGAAATTTACTACTTTATCGGTTGGTTCTTCTAGGCTTTTTGCTAAAACATTGAAATATTTATTAATAAATTCATCAACGGTTGAAAGATACATAAGGTCTAAAAAAACATATTTAATATTTTGCTCTTTAAGCTCATCTAATGCTTTAAGCACAAATGAAGTTTTGCCAAATCTTCGCGGAGCGTAGATAAGAGTGTTAAGTCCTGCGTTGATATCACTTTTAAGCTCTTTTATTTCGCTTACCCTATTGCAGAAATGCTCTTTTTTAACGGCTCCGCCGTAATAAAAAGGGTTTGATATCATCTTTTCATTCCTTTATGTTTTAGACATAATACATAAAACATAATTAACTTATCTTTAAAAAATGTCACTATCTAAACTCGCTTCTAACCATCTGCTTGTTTACCGCATAAACAAAAAGCAAGATTGCAAATGAGATGATAAAAAGCGTAAAAGCGTACTGGTTTGCAACTGCGTAGTTAAGCGACTCAACTTCATCATAGATGGCGATACTTGCTACTTTTGTCTCTCCTTTGATGTTTCCGCCTATCATCAAAACCACTCCAAATTCGCCGATTGTATGGGCAAATGTTATAACCGAAGCAGTCAAAAGTGATGGTCTTATATTTGGTAAAAGTACAAACCAAAGAGTTTCAAATCGGCTCTTTCCTAGCGTGTACGAAGCCTCTTTTAATGAGGTGCTAAGGGCGCTAAAACCGCTTTGAATCGGATGCACCATAAACGGCAAACTAAAGATGATGGAAGCGATGACAAGCCCTTCAAAACTAAAAACAAGCCTTATATCAAAATTTTCTTGCAAAAACTCTCCAAATGCGTTTTTCGGACTAAACGCAAGAAGCAGGTAAAATCCCAAAACAGACGGCGGAAGTACAAGCGGCATAGAGACAAAAGCCTCTATAACAGGTTTGAATTTTGATTTCGTTTGCGATAAAAAGTACCCCAAAGGAATACCGATAAAAAGCAAAATAAAAGTCGTAATAGCAGCCAACTCAAATGTCAGCCTCATTGTTTGAAAAAAAGATTCGTCCATATTAAATTCTTTGCAAAGTAACTTCGTTTGCTTTTACAAACCATCTAAATTCATCGCCGACTTTGCATTTAAGTCCGTGAAGCGCACCTTTTGTAATGATGGAGTTTATGCCGTTATCAAAAAAATCAAGCGTTATATTTGCAAGCAGTTTCCCGTTTTCGATATGTGTGATTTTTGAAACAAAACCGTTTCTCTCACTTACAATGGACTCTTTTGTAGCAAGTGCTACTTCCGTTTCTTTGAAAATCAGATGTACGCACATACCTATTTCAAACTCGTTTTCTAGCGAGTTTTTAAGTACAAGCGAGTTAAAAATATGACCCTCTGCATCTAAAAAAATCAGCATCAACTCATCGACTTGCTTTATGGATACTATGGTTGCTTTTAAGATATTCATTTTGTTTCAAACCCGTATTTTTTCATAATTATATCAGCATCTTTCGTTTGAATAAATTCATAAAATTTTTTAGTAAGCGGCTCTTTTGCACCTATTTTCGTTATGCCGTATCCTTGTATAAGCGGACTATGAAGTTTGTTGTCTATCAAAAAATAGTTGTTCTGTGGTGTATTTGCAATGGTAGGAGAGAGTACGAGTGAAAGAGCGATTATGCCGATATCAGCCGCACCGCTTGAGATAAATCCTGCAGCCTGAGAGATATTTTCGCCTAAAACATATTTTGACTTTAGACTTTCATAGATGCCTAATCTCTCCATCGCCTGTTTTGCTTTTTCACCGTACGGTGCGTGCGAGGGGTTTGCGATAGCTATTTTATCTACCCATGTGGCTTTTAAGTTTTCAAATCCAAGTTCGGGTTTGAAGTTTTTGTGCTTGCTCCAAATCACTACTCTGCCGAGTGCATACGGTTTTGGTTTTGTCGTGATATCGCCGCTTTTATAAAGCTTTTCAACAAATTCCATATCTGCCGAAAAAAAGAGATGGTAGGGTGCACCGTTTGTTATTTGCGTCATCCCTTTGCCCGATGAGCCGTAGATAGTTTCTACTTCGTCTTTTGTGTTTTGTTTTAAAAATTCCGTTTTTATTTCATCAAGGGCAAACTTTAAATCACTTGCCGCAAAAATAGTAATTTTATCTGCAAATGTGCAAGTTGCAAATAAAATTAAACTTAAAAATATTTTTTTCATCTCTTTACCTATTTTTTGAGTTAATTATAACTTTACAACCAAGGATTGTCAAATGTCCCGAGAGGAGAGCACTTTTTTCAAAGCAATATCAAAGAGAAGTTTAAGTATAATTCGCGTAATTTTAACAAAGGAATTGCATGGCTAACAAACGGGTTTTGGTAAAGTTTTCAGGTGAAGCTCTTGCAGGCGAAGCAGGTCATGGAATTGACACGCAGATTTTAAACTACATATCTCAAGAGATTAAGTCATTGGTAAATGCCGGCATCGAAGTTGGAATTGTTATCGGAGGCGGTAATATTATTCGCGGTGTTACGGCGGCTAAAGACGGAATTATTAAGAGAACTTCGGGTGATTATATGGGAATGTTGGCAACAGTAATCAACGGAGTTGCTATGCAAGAGGCTTGTGAACATGCGGGTCTCCAAGTTCGTATGCAAACAGCTATCAAAATGGAACAAATTGCCGAGCCTTATATAAATCGTCGTGCAGTCCGTCATTTAGAAAAAGGTCGCGTCGTGATTTTTGCGGCAGGAACGGGAAATCCGTTTTTTACAACGGATACCGCTGCTACGCTAAGAGCGGTTGAAATCGGTGCCGAGGTTATCATAAAAGCTACGAAAGTTGACGGCGTTTACGATAAAGACCCAAATAAATACAGCGATGCAGTAAAATTACAGGAACTAACATATGAGCAAGCGTTAAGCGACAATATTAAAGTAATGGACGACACATCTATTGCACTTGCAAAAGATAATTCACTCCCTATTTTAGTATGTGATATGTTTAAAAAAGGTAATCTTTTGGATATCATAAAAAACGGCAATATGCAAAACTGCTCAATAGTCAAATAATCTTAAGGAGATAAAATGAAAGTAGAAGAATTAACAGCGAAAATTTTAGATAACAATCCAAGAATGGATCGTTACCAGTTAGCGATAGCCGTGTCAAAAAGAACGGATCAGCTATTAAACGGTGCAATAAGCAAGTTAAATGTTTCAAAAAATGTTAAAGTGGCTGATTTGGCTTTAATGGAAATTGCAGAGGGCCTTATAACAATCAAAGGCTTTGTTGACATAAAAAAATAGTAAATTGAGATCGGGTCAAATGGATATCGAAAAAATAAAACTAATTGATGATGTTGACTCGGCAATTGCTTATCTTTTCGCACAGATTCCCCCAAGCGATACTTTAAAAAAAGCATTAGAGTACTCCAAAACTGCTCATGAAAAACAGTTTAGAAAAAGCGGACAGCCGTATGTAATTCATCCAATCTTAGTAGCAGGTATCGTCTCATCTATCGCGGATGATGAAGCTATGGCGATAGCGGCACTTCTTCATGATGTTGTAGAAGATACTCAAATAAACATTGATGAGATCAATAGGCTCTTTGGAGAAGATGTTGCACATCTTGTTGAAGGACTTACAAAAATAGACAGCATCAGAGATGTTGAGCTAATCCCCTCTAACTCAAACGAGCGTTTAGTAGTCTCTGCACTCTCTTTTCGTAAAATGCTTTTGGCAAGTATAAAAGATGTCAGAGTTTTGGTAGTAAAACTTTGCGATAGATTTCATAATATGCTTACTCTTGATGCTCTCTCTGCTCAAAAACAGGAAAGAATAGCCGAAGAGACACTTGTCGTTTACGCACCTATTGCACATCGTTTGGGTATCTCTTTTTTGAAAAATATATTAGAAGATTTGAGTTTCTCATATCTTTTTAAAGAAGAAAAACGGCAAATAGATAGCTATCTTGATATGCACTATCATGCTATAGAGATGAAGCTTAATGAGTTTAAGGAGATGATAAATAAAGTATTGGTTCAAAACGGGTTTTGCGAAGATGATTTTGAGATACTATCCCGCGTAAAACATAGATACTCTATTTACCTTAAAATGCAGAGAAAAGGCGTTGGTATTGAAGAGATACTAGACCTTTTGGCGATTAGAATTTTAACAAACGATGCCGTAAAGTGTTACAATATTTTAGGACTTATCCATCTTCATTTTAAACCCCTTTCTTCGAGGTTTAAAGACTATATAGCGGTACCTAAAGATAACGGATATAGAACGATTCATACGACGGTTTTTCATAACACCGCTATTTTTGAAGTGCAAATTAGAACATATGATATGCACAAAACGGCAGAGCTAGGCGTTGCAGCACACTGGAAGTATAAGAGCGGCGGAAATGACAACATTAAGTTGGATTGGTTACACAATTTAGGCTACCAAAATGAATCTGTCGAAGATTTTTATGATTTGATAAAAAATGATCTTTATAGTGAGGATATATCCGTATTTTCGCCAAAAGGCGACGCATTTACGCTTCCTCGCGGTGCGGTCGTACTCGATTTTGCTTATGCGGTACATACGCATGTAGGAAATCATGCAAAATCTGCTTTGGTAAATAAAGTAAAAACATCACTTATAAACGAGCTTCATAACGGAGATATCGTAAGGATAGAAGTTGACGAAAATAGTATAACCAGATGCAGTTGGATTGATGCCGTTAAAACATCAAAAGCAAAAACAAATATGAGATATATTTGTAACGCAAGGGTTAGAGAAGTAGATTCAAAATCAAGCGTAAATATTGTCGCAACGGCTATGAATCTAAGCACTTCGAGAGTTGAAGAGTGGTTTGATAAAAACGGCTGTGACAAAAGAGCTTCTATCGCAACCGATATAGAGCATTTTCGTGAAGTAATTCATAAATACATTATGGATATAGGTCAAAATAACCGCTTTAAAACATTTTTGTCCAGACATAGATTTAAACTAAAACTCTACAACTTTAAAGGGTTGGAGATATATAGCGCATCTTCTGTAAGCGATGTCGTGTTTGATTATTGCTGTCATCCGAAAAACGGTGATGAGGTAATGGCTTTCTTGGAAAAAGGCAAAGCGCATGTGCATCATAAAATGTGTAAAACCGCCATCAAGAAACTTGAAGCAAAAGAGCCTATGGTTTTTGTTAGATGGGAAAAAATAAATGTTTTCAACTACAATATGATTGTCTCGCTTCATAGCGGTGTCGGTACTTTAGCAGAATTTTTAAATTTTTTGGCAAAGTTAAAAATTGACATTAACCAAATTGAGTTAGGAAAAAATAAAAGCGAGTCTACAAGATATTGTGAGATAGAGTTTGAGTCAAAAGAAGCCGATATTAACTCACTTCGTGTTAAAATCGAACAAAAAATAAAAGTTATACATCTTATCCGTACCGATGACGCATACAGGTGACTTTATCGTTAAAACTTGGCTGTTTGAGCCAAAATAATTTATAAATTAAATAGGAAATATATATTATGTTACAAGAAGCTCTAAGAGAGATAAGAAGAGGCAGCGCTGAAATAATAGACAGCGAAAGAATCGAAAAATTATTAAAAGCGTATTTTGAAGAAGGTAAAACATATACG
>CAYHRD010000105.1:0-7241 GCA_964358925.1 uncultured Sulfurimonas sp. | reverse complement strand
CGTTTACTTTCTCCTTTTCAACTACATAAATCTCTCTGCCGCCGAGTGAGTCAAGTGCCGTTACTTTTTTAGCCGGTTTTTGTAAACCGCTATCGACTTTTATAATCTCATCTTCTTCATAACTAACACTCTCACCGTTTTCGAAAACAAATTTTACTTTATAGTGGTTAGGGTTTGTATTTTGAAAAATCTCAGTACAAAGGTTAGAACTTCTTATAACACCCGTGTGGTTGTTAGGGTTTGCTCTGTTGGCATTGTCTTTAAAACATAAAAACGGACTGCCGCTCTCAAAGTATGATGTTAGTATCTTTTTCCAAAGATTTTTAGCTTTTATCTTCTCTTTGATTATGCTATCGTTCTCTTCAAGCTCTCTATATCTTTTGTTAAACTCTTCGCCGTAAAGCGTTGTTAACTCTCTCACATCATAAGGGTCAAAAAGCGTCCAGATACCGTCTTCTTCAACTCTCTGCATAAAGAGGTCGTTTAACCAAAGTGCCGGAAAAAGGTCATGCGCACGACGGCGTTCTTCGCCTGAGTTCTTCTTTAAATCCAAAAAGTCGTTTATATCGATGTGCCACGGCTCCATATAAACAGCGATGGCACCTTTGCGTGTTCCAAGCTGGTCAACCGCTACTGCTATGTCGTTAGTGATTTTTAAAAACGGAATGGTTCCGCCCGCTGCATTTTTATGTCCGTCGATATATGAGCCCATTGAACGAACATTTGTCCAATCCCATCCTATTCCTCCGCCGAATTTTGAGAGCATCGCCATCTCAGCGTAAGAGTCGAATATCCCCTCTATATTATCAGGAGTTGAACCGATATAGCATGAGCTTAACTGATGTCTTGTTGTTCTTGCATTGCTTAGAGTCGGAGTCGCTAACATAACTTCAAATGTTGAAATCATGTTATAAAACTTGATAGCCCACTCCTCTTTTTTCTCTTCTCTCTGTGCCAAGAACATAGCAATCGCCATAAACATATGTTGCGGCAATTCTATAGGATTTCCATTTCTATCTTTTATGAGATATCTATCGTAAAGTGTTTTTACGCCAAGATAGTTAAAAAGCATGTCTCGTTCTGGTTTGATATGTTTCTCAAGTTCATCAAGGTTATACGACTCTTTTAAACCTAAAAGAAGTCTTCCCTCTCTCTCGCCTTTTTCAAAGTAGCCCTTTAGTGAGGAGTAGCCTGTAAAACCGTTTACTTCATGGTAGAGATTGAACAAAAAGAGTCTTGAAGCGACAAATGTCCAGTTCGGAGCATCTATGTCTATCTTGTCAACAGCAGTTTTGATAAGTGTCTGCTGAATCTCTCGTGAGGTGATGCCGTCACGAAAATGAATCTGCGCATCAACCTCCAACTCGCTTTGAGAGACATTGCTCAAACCCTCAACTGCGGCAGAGGTGTATTTTTGAATTTTACTAATATCTAGTTTTTCAGTTCTGCCGTTTCTTTTTATAATTGTAATCATGCTTATTTCCTAAAAATCTGTTTTTTGCTATTTTTGCTAAAGAAATATTAGCACAATTATGTCATTTTTACTTGAAAACTCTTGCAAAAATTTTGTCCACATTCTTAGTATAGTAATCATAATTAAAACATTCACGAATCGCTTCTTCACTTAGACTTGCTCTTAACTCATCATCCGCCAAGAGATGGTTTAGATATAGACTCTCGCCTTTTTCGTTTGTCGTAGGTTTTCCTTGCTGTATCTCTTCCCAAACTTTCATAGCATTTCTTTGAACTATGCGGTAAGCATCTTCACGACTAACACCTTTTAGCGGAAGTTCCAAAAGAACTCTTTGAGAAAATACTAACCCGCCTGTTAGGTTTAGATTCTTCATCATATTTTGCGGATAAACTGTTAGGTTAGCTATAACATTGTTCATACGGTGTAACATAAAATCGCTTGTTATAAATGAATCGGGAAGCCAAAATCTCTCAGTTGAAGAGTGAGATATATCTCTCTCGTGCCAAAGTGCGACATTCTCCATTGCAGGTATTGCGTAAGCTCTTATCATTCTTGCCAAACCTGTTA
The DNA here is from genome assembly GCA_964358925.1 of uncultured Sulfurimonas sp. Lineage (GTDB taxonomy): Bacteria > Campylobacterota > Campylobacteria > Campylobacterales > Sulfurimonadaceae > Sulfurimonas. The sequence goes on along the minus strand of CAYHRD010000105.1, from coordinate 5,200 downwards.
TGTTTTCCGTTAGTATCGGGTTGCGTTTATGCGGCATTGCCGACGAGCCTTTTTGCCCTTTTGCAAAATACTCTTCACACTCATAAACTTCGGTTCTCTGCCAGTGGCGAACTTGAATTGCAAATTTTTCAATAGAACTAGCTAACAGTGCTAACGCTGTTGCAAGTCTTGCGTATCTATCTCTTTGAATAACTTGATTTGAAGCTGGCGCAGGTTTTAGACCGAGTTCTTTACAAGTATACTCTTCTAGTTCAAGCGGAGCGTGAGCAAAATTTCCCATTGCCCCGCTAACTTGCCCGACACAGATGACATTAAATGTTTGTTCTAAGTTCTCTAAATGTCTAGCCATCTCATCATACCAAACGGCTAACACAAGACCGAATGTTATAGGTTCGCCATGGATGCCGTGGCTTCTTCCGACCATTAGAGTCATCTTATGCTCGAATGCTCTTTTTTTGATTGACTCCATAACCATCTTTACATCTTTTATAATTAGTTCCAGTGAGCTTTTCATCTGAAGTGCTACGGCAGTGTCAACTGTGTCTGAGCTTGTCATTCCGTAGTGAAACCATCTGCTCTCTTCTCCTAGCGTTTCAGATACGCTTGTCGTAAATGCTATAAGGTCATGGCGAGTAACAGCTTCTATCTCATCTATTCTTTTTATGTCAAATCCGGCATTGTCGATAATTTTTTTTGCATCATCATCAGGAATAAGTCCTAGTTTGTTCCAAGCTTTTACAACCGCTTTTTCTACATCTAGCCAAGCTTGATATTTTGCTTGCATCGTCCATTTTGAACTCATCTCTTCTCTTGCGTATCTCTCTATCATTTATTCAACCTGATTATTGTAAAATTTGTGTTATTAACTGATGTTGCAGTTACTAAATTTTACATAAAAAACCATAATAGAAGGATTAAATATTGCCATTTATAATTAAAAAAATGTTTGTTTCAGAAAAGGAGAAAGCCTTTCTTTTTTTCAAGCGAGAATTGGGGTATTCTCAAAGAGATATTCAAAGATATATATCAGTCGGAAGAGTTCTTGTAAATGGCGTTCCGATTACAAAACCATCAGACTATTTGGAGGGTGAGTTTGAGTTTATATATTTTGAGCCGATTTCAAAAGGTTTGGCACCGCATACGGTAGATGAAAAGTTTGTAGTTTTTGACAAACCAAGCGGTATGCTTATTCATCCTCAAAATAGACATACGGAGTACTCTCTTATAGATGAGCTAAAAGCTCAATTCGGAATGGATGCAAATATTGCTCATAGAATAGATCAGGAGACAAGTGGACTGGTTTTGTGTGCAAAAGATAAAAAAAGCGAAGTTGATATAAAGATGATGTTTCAAGAGAGAGATATGAAAAAGAAGTATCTTGCAATGGTTCACGGAGAGTTAAAAGATGAACTTCGTATTGATGCTCCGCTGCTTCGATATGATGATGAAAAGAGTGCTCTTGTAAGAATGGTTGTAAAAGTTGATGTGAGCGGCAAAGAGTCTTTGACATTTGTAAAACCGCTAAAATATTTTGAGCATCTAAACACAACGCTAGTAGAGTGTTCCCCGCACACCGGAAGACAACATCAGATAAGAGTTCATATGTTTCATGTGAAACATCCGATAGTCGGCGATCCGGTTTACGGACAGAGTGAAGAGAATGTTGTGAAGTATTTAGATAGAGAGTTGGATAGAGATACAAGAGTAAAGTTAAGCGGAGCAAGAAGATTGTTGTTACATGCAAATGAGTTAGAGTTTGAACTGTACGGTAAAAAATATAATGTGAAAAGCAGTGTGAATTTTGAAAAAGTTTGTTTTGAAAATATGGATATTAGTGAGTAATGTTTCATGTGAAACATCTATGCGCAGATTTTATGTGAATAGTAAAAATAGAACTTTTATGAAAAATTTAATATTCTGATAATTAAAAGTAATAAATCGCTAGAAACCCATAAAATAGGCACTTTAAGCTATATAAAAGTTTGCTATTTCAGGTTGTATTTATCTAAATTTATTCTTAAAAAAATAGTAAATTTTGAAATATATAATTCTTTTTTTAAAGTGCTATTCACATTTTAGAACAATGTGTGAATACTACACAAATTAATAAAATTAGCAATATTTTTTTAGACTAAATTTTCTTTTAAGAGAAGAAATGAGGTTTTTATAAATTTGAGAGTATTTCTAAACTCTCTGAATAAATATAGATTGTGTCTTTATTTTGCGCCTCGCAACAATTACGGTCATTGCGAACAAAGTGAAGCAATCTAAAAAGATAGTTATGTAAGAGAGAGAGTCTATTATTTTTATATAAGAAAAGTAGGGTATTATTATATTTATAAACGACCTTCCTGGTGTGTTGGTCGTTTTGTTAATCAATCGCTTTTTTTATCATCTGCAGTAGCAGCTTTTAGAAAGCCGATGAGACCTACCGCAAAAACAACTATCAAGAAAACAATTTGAAATATTTCGACATAACTCATTTTAACTCGTTTTGAGTTTTCTCTTTTAGCTGACCGCAAGCTGCACTGATATCTATGCCCTTAGAGTCACGAATAGTACATAAGAGACCGTGATTTACCAGATACTCTTGAAAAGCTATCATATCGGCTTTGTTTGGTCGTTCATATTCCGTTCCCGGATATGGGTTAAAGTAGATTAGATTTACTTTTGCTTTGATGCCTGAGAGCAGTTTAACAAGCTTTTTAGCAGAGAGCAGATCATCGTTTTTATTTTTGATTACAAGATACTCAAACATAACTCTTTTTCTAGTATCTATCGGGAAGCGTTTAACCGCCTCAATAATGGATGCAATGTTGTGAGCTTTATTCATAGGTATAAGTTCAGTTCTTAGTTTATCATCGACGGCATGAAGAGATATAGCTATGTGAACGCCCAAATCCAACTCTCCAAGTTTGTCTATCTTGTTGCTTAGTCCGCTAGTTGAAACTGTTTGTCTTTTGCCCGATATACATAAACCCTCTTCATCTTTAAATATTTCTATAGCTTTTGCCAGATTATCAAGATTGTCCAAAGGCTCACCCATCCCCATATAGACTATGTTTATCATTCTGTTATGTTTGTGGTTATTATCTCTCTTTAGGTTTACGACCTGCGCAACTATCTCGCCTGCGGTTAAATCTCTTGTAAATCCGCCTTTTGCCGTTAAGCAGAATGCACACCCTACTTTACATCCTACTTGGGTAGATACGCAAATAGTGTATTTTGACTCCTGAGTGATGTTTCCCTCTTCGTCCGTAATCTCTTCTTTCATTTTAAGCCAAACAGCTTCTACGGTTTTGCCGTCTTGAAGTTCAAAAAGATACTTAATGGTACCGTCGCTTGATTCCTCTTTTTTTATAATTTTAAGAGGATTTACTATAAATTTTTCTGCGAGTTCATCTTTGAGTGCTTTTGGTATATTCTTCATCTCATCAAAACTTTGTGCATAGTTATGATAAAGCCAGCCGAAAATCTGCTTAACTCTAAATGACGGTTTTATCTGTTCTTGTAGCTCTTTTTGAGTAAAATCAAGTAGTGATGGTTTCATTTTAAAGTTAATTCCTTGATTCTTTTTTTTATATGTTCGCTTAAGAGTTTTTTTGCTTCTTCGTGATTTTTTATAAAATCTTCATGAGCATTTTTGTTAGTGTAGTTTGTTATGCAAAAAACTCCGCCGGCAGGAATATCAAACTCTTGTGCAATTTTTAAAACCGAGAAAAACTCCATGTTCTCTATCTCTACCCCAAGTTTTAAAAACTTTTGCGTTAGCTCTTGAGATGTAGAAATGTAGTTGGATGAGTTGACGATAATCTCTTTTTTGTTAGTCATGTTAGTTGAAATTACATTATCAAGAGGAGTGTAGGCATCACCATTCAAAAAAGCTAATTCTATGTTTGAGGCTGTTTTTGATTCAACTATGTCAAATATTTGATGCTCTCCGTAGCTCCCCGCACTTCCTATGAAGAGTAAAAATTCAGGTTTGTCAAATAGACAAAGCCTTGTTAAATTTACGGTAGTCTCGATTAGCCCTACCCCCATTGGAGTTGCAAAGTCAAATGTTTCGTTATTTCCTGCGCATATTATCATAAACGAACCGGAATATTATTTGCGTGGAGATAGCGTTTGAGATCCATTATATCTATCTCTTTGTAGTGAAAAATACTTGCCGCAAGTGCAGCATCGGCACCATGCTCAAATGCTTCTTTTATATGTTCCATAGTTCCTGCTCCGCCGCTTGCGATAATCGGAACATTGACCGCTTTGCTTATCTGCTCTGTAATATTTAACTCAAATCCGGCTTTTGTGCCGTCTGCATCCATAGAAGTTAAAAGTATCTCACCGCTTCCGCGGTCTACTACCTCTTTTGCCCATTCTACGGCATCCAATCCTGTATCTACACGCCCGCCGTTGAGATATACATGATATTTATCACCAACTTTTTTTACATCAATCGCTGTTACGATACATTGAGAGCCAAATCTTTTTGCACCTTCGTTGATAAGTTCAGGTCTTTTGATGGCTGCCGAATTTACGCTTACTTTATCGCAGCCGACATTTAAAAGTTTGTAAATATCGTCAAGTTTTCTAATGCCGCCGCCAACTGTAAGTGGTATAAAAACTTCGCGTGCGACTTGTGCGACTATATCTACGATAGTGTCACGGTTGTCGCTTGATGCGGTAATGTCTAAAAAAGTAATCTCATCCGCACCCTCTTCGTTGTATCTTTTTGCAACTTCTACGGGGTCGCCTGCATCTTTGAGTCCGACAAAGTTAACACCCTTAACAACACGCCCGTCTTTAACATCAAGACAAGGGATAATTCTTTTTGCAAAGTAGTTATTCAAAATAAAAGCCTCTGATAATATTGTAAAATTATACTTATTTATGGCTTATAGTTAGTTTTGAAGATTTGAAGATTTGAACTTGGAAATGTTTCATGTGAAACATTAAACTCTTTATTTGATATTTAAAATCGCAACAAACTTGCAACATAAGAAAGCTATGATTTTTTAACATGAACAATTTATACTAATAAAATACAATCTATATGATAAATTTTAGAGGTAAAAAAGCCGTGTATTTTAAAACAAGGCTATGTAAAATGAAGAAGGTGTTTTTAGCATTATTACTAGGTGCAAGCGTAGTAATGGCAGATGTGTCAACAAATCAGGATGATTTGTTAAGTGTTGCAACAGCA
>CAYHRD010000104.1:0-7294 GCA_964358925.1 uncultured Sulfurimonas sp. | reverse complement strand
CTAAGCTTTCGTATGTTAAAAAATTTAGCGAGTGGGGATTTGTAATCGGAAGCGGCGTCTATATAGATGATATTGAAGTACAATTTTATAAAAATGTAATGCATGCAGGTCTTTATATTTTAGTGATTATTGTTCTGCTCTCACTCCTTTTTATTACTGTTATGAATGATATTGTCCACAAAATAAACGGTTTTAAAGAGGGATTGCTATCATTTTTTGCCTATTTAAGCAGAGAATCATCACACGCAAATCTTATAAAAATAGATTCTCGTGATGAATTTGGAGATATGGCAAAACTGATTAATCTAAATATTGAAAAGACGCAAAGAGGGGTTGAAGAAGATAGAAGATTAATAGATGAAACCATAGCTGTTTTAGGTGAATTTGAGCAAGGTGATTTATGTCAAAGACTTGAGTTAAATGTTTCAAATCCTGCTTTAATGCAATTAAAAACCGTACTTAATAATATGGCTTCCAATCTTGAAAACAACATAAGCAATGTGCTTATAATTTTAGAAGAGTACTCTCGCTATAACTATCTTAATAAAGTAGATGAAAAAGGTCTTAAAGAACATGTTTTAAAATTAGCAACCGGAGTTAATACGCTTGGAGATGCCATAACACATATGCTTTTTGAGACGACTACTAACGGTCTTACTTTGGATGAGAGTTCCAATCTTTTGCTCTCTCATGTCGACAAACTTCATAAAAGCTCCATAAATTCTGCACATTCCCTAGAAGAGACATCCGCTGCAATGCAAGAAGTCAGCATTTCAATTGATTCTATTTCACAAAAAACACAAGAAGTGGTTGTGCAATCTTCAGATATTAAATCAGTAATAGGAATTATAAGCGACATAGCAGAACAGACAAATCTTTTAGCATTAAATGCTGCCATAGAAGCTGCAAGAGCAGGTGAGCATGGAAGAGGATTTGCCGTTGTTGCAGATGAAGTAAGGAAACTTGCAGAACGAACTCAGAAGAGTTTAGGGGAGATAAATGCAAGTGCAAATCTACTGACACAATCAATAGATGAGATAGGCGATGCGATGTCTAAGCAAAACCACAATATTTCATATATGAGCCAAACGATTGCGGCAATAAGCGAGACTGTTCTTGGTAATACGGCAATAGCCAATGAAACATACGATGTATCGTATGGCATTGACAAAATGGCAAAAGAGCTTATTTCCGATACTAGTGACAAAATATTTATAGGTAAAAATGAGTGTAGAAGCAGATTTGACTATCCAAAAACTAGTAATAATAAAAATTATATGCAGAGACACTCTATATAAAAAGTTTGATTTATGTTATGCACTTTTTTACAAAAGTGCGTAAATGTCAAGTTGTCGGCAAAGAAAATTTTTGAGTAATCAACTCTCCTTCGTTATTGAAAAAAAGATAATAAAGCTGATCTTTTTTAACACTTAAACCTGTTAAATATCTAAGTGCCAAATTTGCTTGAAGAGAGGCAATGTGCATAACAATTGGAGCGGCAATTCCTGCGGGAGTTTGCAGAATGATTTTAAATGCATCTTTAAACGACGAGTGTTCAAAAAAACAGACTTGACCGTGAAATGCCTCTACGCTTCCATATATCCAAGGCAGATTTTTACTTCTGCAGTACTCATCAATCTCTGCGCGGGTAGGGAGGTTGTCGGTCGCATCTATAATCAAATCAACGATTATGTTTTTTTTAGCAAACTCTTCAAAATCACACTCATGAGAGACGGTTTTTACAAAAGGGCATCTCTGCTCAATCAGAAGCGCATTTAAAGTAGCCTTGTTTTTGCCCTCGTCCCCGATTTTAAAAGCGATTTGTCGATGGATGTTGTGGGTTGAAACTTCATCAAAATCAACCAAATGAATCTCGCCGATACCGCTGGCGCCAAGAGCAAAAGCTAGTGAACTGCCAAGTCCGCCCGCACCGATTATGGCTATTTTTTTGTTTTGAAGCATGTTTTGGGTCTCTTCTCCCCAAAGTTGCACTTGACGGCGAAAATAGCTCATCATAGCAAACTTCTTTTATGTATCATCTCTTTAAAACCCCAAGATTTTCTGGCTCTTATGATATCTGAGTGGCTCATATCTACAATCATAAGTTCCTCTTTGTTGCCCAGATGTTCTAATAGTTCGCCGTTTGGAGAGGCTAGGAGCGAATCGCCGTAAAAACTCCAACCGCACTCTTTATCTGCATATTCACCGATTCTGTTTGCTCTTAAAATATAGCAGTTGTGCGTAAATGCACGGGAGAGTATAAGTGCTTTCCATCTCTCATATGAGTCAAAAGTCGATACGCTCGGAACTAAAATACAATCAACGCTCTTAGTGGATATTTGAGTAAACATTTCGTCAAAATGGAGTTCAAATCCGCTCATAATAGCAAATTTAAAACCGTCTACTTTGAACATTAGAGGCGTCTCAATTGCTTTTTGTTCATTTGCAAAAAATTTCTCTTCGTTCCAATGCGGATAGTTTATAAGAAGCTGCTGTTGATAGTAAGAACAAGAAGTAGGAGAAAATTTTGCGATAGTTTTATAAACTTTGCCTTTTTTTACAATTACAAGAGGTGCTACGATTGTCATTTTGTAGATATTTGCCAACTCTTTTAAAACTTTTATCTGATGATCTGCCTGTTCTTGTATCATACTCGCAGAGAGGGTTTGCAGCTCTTTAAAAAATGGATTTAGCGTATATTCGCCTAAAAGCAGAACTTTTACACCTTGTTTGCTTGCAATTCTGATATAGTTGTAGAGTTTTGTCGAACTCATTCCCTGTGAGCTGAGTTGAAGTACGGCCGCTCGCATTATTTGCCTTTTATCTCTGTGATTTTTATCTGTGCATCTTCTAGTATTTTTTGCGCTTTGCTAAGTTCGCTCATTCCCGTCTCATATGCTTTTACGCTATCGGCTAGCGTAATTTCCGGATTCATCAGGGTTTCTAAAACTTTTTTCGCATTCTCTAGTTTTGATTCAAAGCCTTCAGCTTCTTTAGTAAAGCCTTCGGCTTCTTCAGTAGAATTTTTTTTAGCCATTTAAAATATCCTTCACATAATTCTCAAATTTATCAACTTCAACCAAAAAAGCGTCATGTCCGTAATCGCTGTCTATATCGATGTAGGTATGACTTTTATTGCCTATTTTAGTGAGCGTATCGCTTATCTCTTTCATTTCAATATTTTTAAAGAGTAAGTCATTACTAAAGCTCATTAGGTGCAACTCGCTATTTATTTTTTGCAAAGCCTCGCTTAGTGAATCAAAACCGCGCGAGAGGTCATAGATATTTATAGCTTTTGTAATGTAGAGATAAGAGAGCGGGTCAAACAATTTTGTAAAGTTGTAACCGTTATACTCCAAAAATAGCTCCACTTGAAACTTGCCGAATAGCTCATAAAGTCCGTCCGTATTTTTGTACTCTCTGCCAAATTTGCTCTGCATAGACTCTGGTGATAAAAAGCTTATATACCCTGCCATTCGTCCTACTGCCATACCTGAGAGACCGTTTTGTTTAATCGTTTCGCTGTCATAATAGCCCTCTTTAAAATCAGGGTCTTTTAGGATTGCTTCTTGCGATATTTTATTAAAAGCGATTGCCCAAGGCTGTGTTGCATGAGTTGTTGCCATAGAGATTATTTTTGATGCAAAATTCGGATATGAAATGGCAAACTGAAGCGCTTGCATGCCGCCCATTGAACCGCCGATAATCGCATATACGCTGTGTATGCCGAGTTTGTCAAAAAGAATTTTTTGAGCTTTTACCATATCTTTTATGGTGATGACCGGAAATTTGTAACGGTATGGATTATGATGCGGATATTGCGGGCTCATAGGACCTGTTGAACCGAAACAGCTGCCTATTACATTTGTACAGATTACAAAATATTTGTCAGTGTCCACTGCTTTGCCTGAACCTATAAAACTATCCCACCATCCCGCTTTTTTGTCATTTTCATATATTCCTGCACAGTGATGAGAACCGGTAAGTGCATGGCAGATGACGATGACATTGCTCTTCTCATCGTTAAGTTCGCCGTATGTCTCATAAGTTATATCATAAGGCTCTAAAATACGCCCGCTTTCTAAATAGAGCGGGTTTGTAAAATGCTCGGTGTATGTTTTTAGGTTCAGTGACAACTTTTAGACTCTTTTTTAAAAATAGTATTGCAATTTTAGCGAAAATGGCTTAAATGATGTACTTATTTTATTTTTCCAATTTCCATCTGTTCATAATCTCCAATGCTTTGTCATACTCCAACTCTTCTATCTCTTTTTTCCACTCTGAGAGCTCGCTTGCATCTACAATTGCGGTTAAGTTTTTAAAAAGAGAATCTATTTTTTTTGATTCTAGTATATCGGATTTTGAAATCATCTCTTTTGTATCGTAAAAGAGTTTTTTTAGTTCTTCATCATTTAATTTCTCAAATGAAGTATTGCTCTGCTCATCAAAAACAACCTCTTGTAGTTTCTCTTGCGTACTCTCTAGCGCAACTCTTAATTTCTCTATGTCGCTCTTGGTTATCTCTTGCTTTGATTTATACTTTGCATCTATATTTTGGCAAATTTCATAGAGCAGATTTGCTCTTAGGTTGCCGCTTAAACCTTTAAGTGAATGGATAAGAGAGGGTGTCGTACTGTCATTATCGGATAGAAGTGTTGTTATATCTTTAAATTTACTTCCGATTTCTTGCGAGAAATTTTTTAGAAGTTTATTTATTAACTCTTTAGAGCTGAAAATTTTCTCCAAATACTCCATATCAAGAATACCGTCTGCCATTTTTAGGGTTGATGTGGTATCTTGGATTGTAAAATTAACTTGGCAAAATTTTGCAACCGTTTTGTAAAGCTCGTTCATATCTATGGGCTTGCCTAAATGGTCGTTCATACCTGCGTCCATAGCTTTTTGTTTATCCTCTATCATTGCCGCCGCCGTAAGTGCTACGATAGGTATCTCTTTATCACTCTCTCTTATGATTTTCGTTGCTTCGTAACCGCTCATAACCGGCATTTGCAGATCCATCAGAATAAGGTTGTAGTTAGAAGGATTTGCAAAATATTTTTCAACCGCCTCTTGCCCGTTGTTTGCCATATCTACTTTTATGGCTACACGGTTTAACATCATCGATGCCACTTCTTGATTTATTTGATTATCTTCAACGAGCAGAACCCTGATACCGTTAAAATTTGGAAGTTTTTGTATCTCTTGGGGTGCATTTCTATCAAAATTAGGTCTATCCCAAGATGCCGCTTCAAATTCAAGTTCAAAACCAAATATTGTCCCTACGCCCACTTGGCTCTCTGCTCTTAATACGCCGCCCATCGCTTCTATAATCCTTTTTGATATAGTAAGTCCAAGACCGGTTCCGCCGTATTTTCTGGTAGTAGATGTATCTGCTTGCGTAAAAGGAGTAAAGAGTTTTTTGAGCTGTTCTTCACTGATACCGATTCCGCTGTCTTTTACGATAAATGAGATAACCGCTCTTTTTTCATCAAGCTTCTCTTTTAGCGAAACATCCAGCGATACGCTCCCGCTATGTGTAAATTTTATTGCATTGCTTATAAGGTTGGATAGTACTTGAGTAATTCTAAGCTCATCGCCGATAATCACGGATGGTATATTCTCTTTTAAATTACAAGATATTTTAAGAGATTTTTTTCTGGCACCCTCTAAAAACATAAATTTAAGCTGCTCTATAATATCTTCTAGTCTAAAGCTTTTATGCTCTAGTTCAAGTTTTCCCGCTTCTATCTTAGAGTAGTCGAGTATATCGTTTATGATTCCTAGAAGCATCTTTGAAGAGCTGTTTACCTTGAGCAGAAGATTTTTTTGCTTATCGTCAAGTTTTGTATCAAATAGCAGTTCACTCAAACCTATAATGGCATTCATAGGAGTTCTTATCTCATGGCTCATATTTGCCAAAAATTGGCTCTTTGTCTTGTTTGCAAGCTCTGCTTTCTCTTTAGCTTCTTTGATGGCGATTTCCGCTTCTTTAAGTCCGGTTTGGTCAAACATATAGCCTCGTATAGAGGTTAAGTTGTTTTTTTCGTCTCTTACGAGATGTGTAAAATCGTAAAACCATCTATAATCGCCGTTTTTTAATCTTAAGCGGTATGATTGCTCAAAGTTGTCTATATTATTTTCTATGTAATAGGTAACTTCTTTAGAAATTATCTCTATATCTTCATGATGAATAAGATCTGCATATAAAAATGAGTCGCTTTGCATCTCTTCTTTTGAATAACCGAGAATATCTAAGCAGTTTGACGATATATATTCGATAGGCCAATTTTGCAACGGAGCCCACTCTACGGTCATAACGGGACCGCTTGAGAAGAGTTTTCTCTCTTCCTCAAGAGCGTTTAGTACCATTTTTTTCTCTGTAATATCTCTAAATACGACTATAGCTCCTCCGTCATTTGTAGGGGATACGGTTAAATTGACGGCAAAAAATGAACCGTCTTTTCTTATAAAATAGTCTTCAAGTTCTTGGGTTTGTTTATCTCTTATAGTTACATAAATAGGACACTCTTCATGCGTATAAATTGAGTTATCCGGTTTATGATGATGAAAAAGGTCATGTTGATGCGTGCTTAAAATCTCCTCTTTTGTAAAACCGAGTAAATCAATGGCACTCTGATTTACAAAAGTGCACATTCCCTTTTTATCGACTCCGTATACTCCGTCTCCTATAGCATCTATCATCGTAGCTCGCTGCATAACGGATTCATGCTCTCTTTGTGCTATTTTTGACTCTGTTTCTTGAACCTGTTTATAAGATTTTATGATATAGATGATATTTCCTAAAATAAGAAAAATAAAAATAATGCTAAAGGCAAAAAGGATAAATATAACATCTTTTTTTAACTCATATTCATTATCTTCTAGTGTAGAGAGCAGCTCTTTTATCATCTCTTGCAGCAGCGTATATTTTTGGAGTGAGATTGTATCTGCCTCTTGCGCTTCGGCTACTCTTCTTTCAAGTGAAAGAGAAGTGGCAATGACGGCATTTTTAAAAAAATCTATATAAATCGCTTTTAACTCTTGGGTTTTAAAGCCGTGAAGCATTAAAAGATCAAGAGTGCGTATAGCTTTTTTTGAAGAGATTGCAGCATCAGCCAAATATTTATCATCTATTATATGTGCACTTCTATAAAGATTTGATGCAACTAAAATTATCTCTTTGTCAAATTGATTTACATAATTTCTATGCAGTAAAATATTTTTGTTTTTTTCATGTACAAAATTATAGACTATAAATAGAGCTATAAAAGAGATAATTAAAATTAACATATTT
>CAYHRD010000103.1:0-7374 GCA_964358925.1 uncultured Sulfurimonas sp. | reverse complement strand
TTGTCATTGCGAGCGAAGCGCGGCAATCTCAATGACAAGCGCGGCAATCTAAAAAAATATATTTAGCTCTTTCTAGCCATTTTATAAAAGAGTTTCTCGCTTGATAGCTCCTTTGGCATAGGTGTATCACTTATAATATTTTCACCTAAAATTTTTGCCAAGTATGGAGCAAGGACAAAACCTCTTGAACCGAGTGCGTTGATGATGTAGAGGTTAGGATAGTACTCCAACAGATTCGGCGGAATCTTTGTGCCGTTTTTGATTGAGGGATATCTTTTTAAGCTCTCATCAAAGTTTACAACTTTGCCGATTACCGGAAAATAGCTCTTTATCGTCGCTCTTGCACCTCTGTAAATTTTTACGACTTCTAAATCTTCTAGCTTTATCAGCTCATCCGCTTCTCTTAGCAGAGCTTCGATTTGCCCCTGTTCGCTATTGACATAAAAAGCACACTTGTCGCACGATGTAAGACACTCCATTTTTGCGGTGTCGTGTCTCTCTTTTGTGGCACCGATGGCAACCGTGCCGTCATTTTTATTTGTTGAGATAGAGATGGATTTGTGTATGTTAAACGGCACTTTTGTTGTTGTTTTTACATCTATTTTAACCCCAAAAATCGGAGATATCTCTATGTATGGAGTTTGAACTAACGGTTTTATAACACCTTGAGCCAGTATGACGGTTTTTGCTTTTAAGTTTTCAAAAATATAAAATCCCTCTTCAAAGATTAGCTCTTTTACATCTTCTTTATAAAAATCACACTCTTCTATGAGTTTTTCGCAAATCTCATGTGGATTTAAAATAGCTGCATTTTCGTAAAAATATCCCTCAATTTGGGTAAAGTTTTGCGATATCTCTTGCAGCTCTTTCGTGTTTAGATATCTACTCTTTATGCTGTTAGATTGAAGTTTTTCATCGTCAAAGTTATTGTTTGAAACTCTTAAAACACCTCTTCTGTCGAGTGCTTTGGGTGCAAATCCTTCATAAAATTCAAGGCTATATGCAAGAGCGCTGTTTACAAAACCGTTATAGGGATTCTCTTTTCCGGGAAGCGGGGATAAAAATGCACCTGCCGCTCCGCTGCCGCCGCCTGCAATGCCCTCTTTATCTATAACGGCAACTTTTTTAGAGTTTTTTTGCAGATAGTGGGCAATATTACAGCCGGCACTTCCGGCTCCGATAATTAAAAAGTCATATATTTTCATTTTGGAATTATAGAAAAATGTGACTTAATGTCAAGTGTTAAGACATTATTAGATTAGTGATGTTATAATCGCGCTATTATTAAAACTACAGGATATGAGATGTACGGACTGTTTGAAGACGAAGACGATATATTTATGGGTTCACCCAAGAGCAAATTAATGGATGTAATATTTAATGCAAACAACGACAGAGTAAGAGCAGAATTGCAAAATTTTATCGACAGAACGGCTGCTATGGAACTTATGATGGCAGAAAAATTTGATGAAAATGTAGACAGAGATATTCAAAGATTTATGCTTTCAAATAGAGATGAAGTTGATGAACATTCAAAAAGTCTCTATATCGAACTAATGGGTACTATACTTTCACAGAGTGAATAGTTGAAAATTTTTTTGCGATTATTTCTTTTTTTAGCATTTAGTTTTAGTTTCATATTTGCAAGTAATGTAGCAGAAACTAAGGAAATATTACTAAAAAAAGATGAGCAAAAGAAAATTCTTGTAAAATACGCAAATAAAGAGAAGTTATTTCAGTTTAGATGGACACTTTATAAAAACGGCGGACTTGTTGTTTTTAGGTCTTATGATAAGATAGTTGCCCAAAGTATGCTCTATTTAAGACATGAAAATCAGAGTTTTAGAGTAGAGTTGAAGACAAAAGGTGCAACTTTTCATAACGCACCGTATATATTGGTTAAATTTAAAGAGTTTAAGCAAGATTCAAAACAAGCTCTGTTTGAGATTTTTTTGTTTGATGAAAAAGAGCAAATATCCTTAGAAGAGTTAAAGAAATAAATTTCTTGCAGTAAAAAGAGAGAATATGCAAAGAGTTGAGAGAGAAATTGATAGATTAATTAAAGAGATAAATTATGATGAAGTAACTCGCCTTTTTGAGATGCTACAAGGCGGAAAAAGGCTTCGCGCAAAACTAATTTTAAAGATAGCCGACTCTATCGAAAAAGCTCCTCTGCTTGCTGCAATCGTTGAGCTTATCCACGGAGCAAGTCTGCTTCATGACGATGTAATAGATGAAGCTACGCTTAGACGCGGAGTAGCTTCGGTAAATGCAACGGATGGAAGCAAAACAGCCGTGATGCTTGGAGATATACTCTACTCAAAAGCATTTACGGAACTCGTTTCGTTTGAGAGCGATATCGCAAGAATAGTTGCATCTTCCGTTACTGCTCTTAGCAAGGGCGAGATGATGGATGTTAAGATGGCAGATGAGTTTAACGGTGATGAAGAGAGATATCTTGATATGTTGTACCTTAAAACTGCCACTTTAATCGAAGCAGCCGCAGAGTCTGCCGCACTTTTAGCAGGTAAAGATTCTGCATCCCATGCGTTATATGGAAAAAATCTCGGACTCTCTTTTCAAATAATAGATGATATTTTAGATATCACGGCAGATGCGGCAACTCTTGGAAAGCCTGCTATGAACGATTTTGTAGAGGGTAAATGTACGCTGCCTTACATATACCTTTACAAAGTTTTAAATGATGATGATAAAAAAAAGTTAGTTAGCCTCCATGCAAAAATTTTGAATGAGCAGGATGCCCTTTGGATTAAACAAAAAATGCAAGAGCATAAAACCATTGAAAAATCTTTTGAGTTGGCACAAAAACTCTCAGATGAGGCTATGAGCGTAATGAAAGATGATGCCGAACTGGTAAATATTTTACAAACTATGATAAAAAGAAGTTATTAATGCACTATTTAAACATAAGCTTTTCACATAAAAACTCAACTCTGGAAATTAGAGAAAAACTCTCATACAAAGACGATGCTGCTACGATAGCCTGTTTGACAAAGTTAAACACCGGTGAAGCAATAAATGAGTCAGTTCTTATCTCTACATGTAATCGCATGGAAGTGTTTTGCAGTTGCAGTGATATATCTTTAGCAACGCAGCATATTTTTGAGATGTTGGCGGCAAGATCCGGAATCTCAATTGAGGAGCTTGAAGGAAGAGCAGACATATATGATGACAGCAGCGCAATCCATCACCTCTTTAGCGTTGCATCATCACTAGATTCAATGGTTATCGGTGAGACGCAAATTGCAGGACAATTAAGAGACGCTTTTAGATTTTCATACGATAGCGGATTTTGTGGTCAAAAATTGGCTCGCGCAATGCACCATGCCTTTAAATGTGCCGCAAAAGTTAGAAATGCAACGGATATATCTTCAAAGCCCGTCTCAATTGCGAGTGTTGCAGTTGCAAAACTAAAATCGGTTTTAGATAGTGTAGATGGCAAAAAAGCGTTAGTTATCGGTGTCGGAGAGATGTCTGAGATAACGGCTAAACATCTTGCATCAAACGGTGCCGTCGTTTATATTATGAACAGAACACAATATAAGGCTCAAAAATTAGCCGATGATTGCGGGGTAAAGGTTTTAGATTTTAGCGAGTTACCAAATGCAGTCAATGAGTTTGAAATTCTTTTTACAGCAACTTCAGCACCCGAGCCTATAATTACGGATGAGATTATAAAACAGTGTGATTTTGAGAGGTATTGGTTTGATTTGGCACTTCCAAGAGATATAAACTATCATAAAGGCGAGAAGATAAACCTCTATGTTATCGATGATTTGAAAAATATCGTAGATGAAAATATGAGTTTGCGTGAAGACGGGGCAAGAAAAGCTCACGGTATTATCGGACGAAGCACGGTAGAATTTTTTGAATGGCTGGATACTCTAAATATCGAACCGATGATTAAAGAGATTTATCAAAAAGCTTACGAAGCGGCAAAGACCGAAAGTGATAGAGTTATAAGAAACGGCTATATACCAAAAGAGTATGAAGCTCAAGTTCATAAGATGAGTCAGCAGGTTATGAAGAGGTTTTTACATGAGATGACTTCAAAGATGCGCAGTGTTTCCGAAGAGTCAAAATCTGATATGGTAACGAGTGCTTTACAGTTTTTAATAAAACAAGATAAAAATGATATGCCTGACAAATACAAATGCGAGCATGCCCTAAATATTTTAGAAGGAAGATAATGAGAAGAAGCAGAGCTTTTATACCTACGACAAAAGAGGCACCGGCCGATGCAACGCTGCCGTCGCACAAATTTTTACTTAGAGGCGGTTTTATAAATCAACAGGGTGCCGGACTTTATAATTTTATGCCGCTTGGCAAAATTGTACTGGAAAAAATCAGAGCTATCGTAAAAGAAGAGTTAGACAATGCCGGATGCTTGGAAGTACAGCTTAGTTTTGTTACTCCGATTGGTTTGTGGGAAAGAAGCGGTCGCTGTGAAGCTATGGGAAAAGAGATGCTTCGTATAAAAGATAGACATGAAAACGAGTTTGTACTTAGTCCGACAAATGAAGAAGCTATGGTGGAACTGGTAAAAAACAGAGTAACAAGTTATAAAGATTTGCCTCTGAATCTGTATCAGATAAATACAAAGTTTCGTGATGAAGCAAGACCTAGATACGGACTTATGCGGGGTCGTGAGTTTTTGATGAAAGACGGATACTCTTTTCACTCTTGCCAAGAAGATATGGTAAGAGAGTTTCACCTTATGGAAGAGACTTATAAAAAGATTTTTACAAGACTCGGACTTGATTTTAGAGTAGTCGAAGCAGACAGCGGAGCAATCGGCGGAACAGGAAGCAAAGAGTTTCATGTTTTGGCAAACAGCGGTGAAGATACTCTTGTCGTATGTGAGTCTTGCGAATATGGCGCAAATATTGAGACAATATTTGACAATGAAGAGGAGATTGATGCACTAAAGGCAACATCTTATGAGGAGCTCTTAGAGTCAAAAATCTCTAAAACCTGCTCATGTGGAGCTGAGCTTCATTTTAGAAAAGGGATTGAAGTAGGACATATTTTTCAGCTCGGCACTAAATATTCTGCTGCATTAGAAGCTCATTTCAATGATGAAAACGGCAGAACGAAACCTTTTGAAATGGCAACATTCGGTATAGGCGTAAGCAGACTTGTAGCAGCTATAATTGAGCAAAACCATGACGAAGACGGATGTATCTGGACAAAAGCTACTGCTCCGTATGTGGTAAATATTATGATTTTAAATATAAAAGATGCAAATCAAGTTAATTTGGGTGAAGAACTTTATGAAAAACTTAAAGCTTCAAATGTGGAGGTTATGCTTGATGATTCAAAAGAGAGATTCGGTTTTAAAATGAAAGATGCGGAGCTTATAGGTTTTCCATACACGATTATAATCGGCAAAGAGTTAGAAAACGGTTTAGTTCAAGTATACGATAGAAAAACAAGAGAAAATATCTCAATCGGTGCAGATACTATTTATAGTAAAATAATGGAATTGATTCAGTAATGATTTATTTTCTTATTTACCTATTTTTAGAGGTTATAATTTCCGTAAATATATCATCGGCGATAGGTGGGTTGGCAACATTTTTTGAGATACTTTTAAGTGCATTTTTAGGGCTAATCATTTTGATTAATTTTAAAGCTACGCTTGTGGAAAATCTCAGAGCAGTCTCTTATAACTGTATTGATTTAAGGCAGTTTCAGAGTTTAAATTTATTTACGATTTTAGGAGCAATTTTACTAATTCTCCCGGGGTTTTTAACGGATATTATAGGTATTTTGTTGCAGTTTAGCGTGTTTACGACTATGCTTGTTAATCGTTATAATATAAAATCAAATAAGTGTAATACAAAATATGAAAAAAATAATAAAGAAAAGGATATAGATGTCATTGATGTTGAAATTATTAGCGACAATAGCAGTTTTAAGTAGTTTATTGACGGCAGCGGATAGCTCATATGAGCGTGTTGAGGAGTTTTTAGAAAAATCATTTAGTAACAACCAAAATATAAAGTCGATAAAGATTAAAGTTACAAATAAAATCGCAGTAAAAGAACGCAGCGGTTGGAATGCTTATTTTGTCGAATTAGATGCAGTATTGAAAAAAGACGGTCGTCAGGTAGTTCAAAAAATGATTTGGTTCTCTGACGGTAAAGTTATAACTAAAGAGTTGTTTGATTTAGAGAGTGGAAAGGATATGGGTGATTTTGTTTCACTACCGTTTAAAAATGAGTATTACAATAAAGCAAATTTGATTTGCGGAAATGAAAATGCAAAGCATAAAGTAGTGATTTTTTCTGATCCTCTCTGCCCGTTTTGTAGACAATTTGTTCCTGAAGCAATAGAATATATGAAAAAAGAGCCTAATAAGTTTGCAGTCTATTATTATCACTTGCCTTTAGAATCTCTTCATCCATCCGCGGTTGAACTTATCAAGGCTGCAATAGCATTGGAGCTAAAAGGTGCAAAAGATGTTGTTTTAAACCTTTATAAAGTAAATGTAGATCCAAAAGAAAAGAGCAACGATGTGATTTTAAAAGAGTTTAATAAAGTTATGAACTCTAATATAACTATGGTTGATTTAATGTCATCTGAAGTATTGAAACATTTACAAAATGATTTAAAAGTGGCGGATGCTCTTATGGTAAACGGAACTCCTACTGTGTTTTTAGACGGAATAGTAGATAAAACAAAAATGAAATATAAAGAGGCAAAATAGATGAAAAAATTAATAATTGCAACCAGAGGTTCGCAACTCGCACTTTGGCAATCAAATCACATTAAGGCTATTTTAAAGGAGCAAAATCCGGGTCTTGAGGTTGAACTCAATGTAATCATAACAACAGGCGACCGTATACAAGATAAAGCGTTATCAAAAATCGGCGGTAAAGGTCTGTTTTTAAAAGAGCTTGAAGAGGCTATGCTAAGAGGTGAGGCTCAAATAGCTGTTCATTCACTTAAAGATGTTCCTACCGTAATGCCCGATGGTCTGCTTTTAGCGGCTATTACCGAGAGAGAAGACTCAAGAGATGCTCTTTTATCTGAAAAATATCCAAACATAGACACTCTCCCTAAAGGTGCCGTAGTCGGTACATCTTCGCTTCGCCGTCGTATGCAGATAGAGAAGCTTCGTCCTGATTTGGTTATAAAAGATTTAAGAGGAAATGTCGATACAAGAATAAGAAAGCTTAAAGAGGGTCAGTTTGATGCAATTATTTTAGCTGCTGCAGGTATCAATAGACTCTCGCTTTTGGATGCAGTAAAACATATATATCCAATTTCACTTCAAGAGATGGTTCCGTCAATGGGGCAGGGCGCACTTGGAATAGAGGCTGTAAATGATGCCGAAGTTTTAAAAAT
>CAYHRD010000102.1:0-7455 GCA_964358925.1 uncultured Sulfurimonas sp. | reverse complement strand
TATATGGCTTGCTAACAGTAGCGGATTTTATGCAATTATAAATAAATGTTTTTGCCTTTTTATTATGACCGGCGGCGAACTTACCATGTTGCTGCCTCCCTTGGGAAAGAAAAAACACATAACGGATGCAATAGTAAAATGTTTTGAAGTTATGAATGAGAACAATAGCTCTCCGTACTACTCACGAATCGACTATGTGCAAGGTTCTATGCTTGAAGAATTTTTACAAAATACAGATGAAGCCGAGAGTATGTTTGAGATGCTTGAATCATATGTCGTTGAAAAAAAACTGGTTGATTATGTTTATGAAGTAAATGCTCTTATTGAACTTCGCGGAAATAGCTACCATACAAAAAGAACAGAGATAAATAAATTTGTAAAGTCATATCCTGATTATGTAGTTGAACAACTAGACAGCGTAAAGCACAAAGATGAGATTGTACACCTTTTTGACAAATGGGTCTCAGACAGGGTTAAGTATATGCCAAAAGAGGAAGCCGAAGTATTTTTAGAGGGTATCCATCAAGAAAGACATGCCGTAAAACAGATGTTAAAGCATTATGAAGAGCTTTGCCTTATAGGTTTGGTTATATACATAAACAGCGAACTTAAAGGTTTTACCGTAGGAGAACGGATAAGTCAAGATACGGCAACGGTTATTATAGAAAAAACAGATTTTGAAATTTTCGGATGTGCTCAGTTTATCTTTAGAGAGTTTTCAAAAATGCTTAAAGAGCATTACGGCGTAACATATATAAATGTCGGGGATGATATGGGATTTGAGAATCTTCGCAAAGTAAAAATGTCTTATCGACCGTTTAAACTAGTACCTAAATATACAATTTATCAAAAATGATAATTCGCAAAGCAGAGCAAAAAGATGTTGCTTCGCTCTATGCATTAGAACAAAAGCTTTTTTCGGCAGAGAATTTTCCTTTATCAAGGGGGTCTCTTGCGTATCATATACGAAACAATCTGCTTTTCGTAGCAGAAATTGATGAAAATATCGTAGGTTATGTTTTGGTGTTAATTAAACGCATTAATGCTAAACTATACTCTATCGGGGTCAGTGAGTCTTGCCGCGGCAGAAAAATTGCAAAAAAGCTTTTGGAATCGGCAATTAATGAGTCGTTATCTTTGGGTTTTGGGCGTTTGCTTCTTGAGGTGCGCGTAGATAATAGTGCAGCGATATCTTTATATAAAAGTTTATGTTTTAGCATAGTTAAAAAACTCAAAGCTTTTTATCTTGATGGGTGCGATGCTTATCTTATGGAGTTAGATTTAGATCCAACCCTTCTTTTTGAAAATCAAGATAGGTGTAACAGAAGATAGAATCATTAAGCCGACCGAGAATAGATATCCGTATTCCCAGTGAAGTTCAGGCAGTATATCAAAGTTCATACCGTAAATGCTTGCAATCAGAGTCGGCGGTAAAAATATCACATTTACAATGGTAAATATTTTTATAACTTTATTTTGTTCAATATTTAAAACACCGATAAATATATTTTGTAAATAATCCAATCTTTCAAAATTAAAATTTGTATATTCAATCAAAGATTTTATATCTTTAAGCATAATCGGTATTATATTTTTATCATCACTGTATTTACTGGACTTTAAAAGCGTACTTAAAATTCTCTGTTTATCTGTTAAGTTCTCTCTTATTTTCATATTTAAATCTTCAAATGAAGAGATTCTTTCCAATATCTCCTCATCGTCATTAGCATAATCGGTAAAGACATGCTTTCTGATTTTTGCTATCTCTTTTGATAGATTTTCAATAATATCTGCATCTGCATCTATTCTAATATCAATAATTTCGCAAAAGACAGAATATCCATTTTTAAACTCTTTTGGTGAATTTAATAATTTTCTTATAAAGGTATTGAAACTTTCTAAATTTTTATATCTGATTGAAATAAGAAGATCATCTTGCAATATAAAAGAAACAGTTTCATTAAAGGCAGCTGCACTATCGGCATTAATAAGGAAGTAACTATTAATCTCGATTCTATTGTCTTCTTCCCAATATCTGGAACTTAGCTCAATTTCTTCGCTCTCTTGTTTTGTAGGGAATTTTATATTAAAGATTGATTCAACTGTTTTTACTTCTTCAATTGAGGGAGAAATCATATCAATCCAAATAATATTAGTAGTATCATTCTCTTTTTCTAAGATAGAAAAATTTTCAATTACTTCTAATTTTATACCTTTTTTTATAAAAGCATTTACCATAAGTATCCCTCTCCAATAAAATATGAGACAAAAAAACTTTTTTTATTTTTGTTATAATAATTTTTGTGATTATAGCTAAATAAAAATCTTTAGTATAACAAAGAGATGCAGATTTTGATTTTGCCGCGATACCTCTTTATAGCTTGCTTTTATCTATCTCAACCCCGCTGTACTCCAGCGTATATATCAAGTCGGTAGTATTGAGTTTTTCAAAATTTTCTAACATCATTTTTTTAAGATACTCTTTTTCTGCTTTTTCTGCTCTAAGCAAACTAGGGGCAAAAATCCCTTTTTTTTCAAGAACTAAAGAGGTTATGTCGCTATCCATATCTATATGATACATCAACTCTTTAATATCCGTTTCAAAGATAGAACTAAGCATAGAGAACATTCCTGCCAAATAAGCCTTGTCTTTTTTCTTCGGCTCGGCTTCTGCTTCCATCCTCTGTGCTCTTTTTATTGCAAGGGCTAAGATGCTTTTAGAAGCAGGGTTTTTGGAAGTCTCGGAGTAGAGATACACTAGCAGCCATCTAAGCAGCTTATCTCTGCCAAGCAGGGTAATTACCTGAGTTAAAGACTCGATTCTTACATTAAAACTTCTGGAATTATTGAAAAATTGGATAAGTTTATACGATAAATCGGGCTGTTTTTTTATAAAAAACTCTAGCTGCTCGGTGCTGTTGTTATCTTTTATGATTTTAACTAGTTGCAGTATTATAAATTGAGCGGGTTCTTTTGAGCCGACAATCTCCATAACTTCAGGTTTATCCAAGTAGTAACCCTGAAAATAGTCAAAACCCATATCCATATATTTTTTTAAATCTTCTTTAGTCTCTATATTTTGAGCTAAAAGCTTGACTCTTCCGCCTTTAAATTTAGCCATAACTTTTTCCAAATTTTCAGGCTCGGAAAGAACTATATCCATTTTAATAATGTCGATATAGTTAAATAATCTGCTAAATTTTGAGAGCATAAGCGCACTTGAGTCAAAATGCTCAAGCGAGAGTCTAAACCCTCTTTTTTTGTACTGTATGATTTTTGCCAGTACATTCTCCGTCAAATCAATATTTTCTAAGATATTTAAAATAAATCTATCTTTGTCTAAAACATCTAAAATGCCTTTTAAAAGTGCTTCTTCATCTACATTTATCAAAGCTACGGTTTTATTGCCCAATAATTTATCTAGTTCTTTGTTTGCAATAGAACTCATTATAAGTTGCGCAGTGCCTTTAACCTTAGAAGAAAGCCCCGCCTCATTATTTGAGTCGTCCATAAAAACAAGTTCATAAGCATATATCTGATTTTTATTGTCAAATATTTTTTGTTTTGAAATATTGATTATATTCATCGTATACACCCCGTTTCTGAGTATTATATCATCTAATAGGCTCTTTAAAACTATTTTTACTATCAAAGCGGATACGATAACAACCATGACGGAGCAATCAACGGCAACGATAAACTATACAACTACCTCTATATCCAAACCAATGCAGATGATAGCGTAACACTCTACCTCCCCGACAACGCCCAAGCAAAAGAGATGATAGCAGGATACACGGGAGGAGAGAGTATCCAAACTTCCGAGGGTGAGAAAGTTATTAAAAATATATTGTTTTACAACGGTTCACTTGCTCTAAATGATGAATCAATCGGAACCGATGAGAGTGAGACACTGCAAGGCAGCAGCAGAAGCGAAACTCTAAAAGGCAGAGGAGGACGAGATATCATAGAGGGCGGAGCAGAAGATGATGTCATAGAGGGTGGAACACAAAGCGATAAACTTTTAGGTGGAGAGGGCAACGACACCTATATCTACAACAGAGGCAAAAACTATAAAAAATACAACAAGTTACATATATACCCAAATACATTAAATAATATTGATTTATCACAGAATAAGATTATAAATTATAGAGAAATAGATAATATAAAAAAATGTTTTTATTTATTTTCAAATGATATTTGGCATATAAATATAAAAAATAGAAATTTACTAAAAAAGGTGGCATAACATGGGAATAGCTTATTTGCTTATACTTATCGCTTACATAGGAGTGACGGTAGGTATCTATAAAATTATAAAAAGGTTTACTCAAAAAGTATGGATAAAACGCTTAGTCATAGCGTTTTTTATACTTCTGCCCACTTACGACATCATCATCACGCAAGCACTGCTTTTTTACTACTGCAACTTTACCGAAAAAGAGAAAGTGTATCAAACGGTTGAGAATCCGCAGAGTGTGTATATTGAAACAGATGGCACTTATTCTTCGTACTTAAATTATCCAAAGCAATATGTTTTGGATAATTTTGTATATGAATTGCAAGTTAAAAATAAGGATGGTTCTATATCGGATTTTTCTCTAATGGATGGCATAGTCCATGAAAAGAAAAATTCTTTCATTCATGCAGATTATCTTATTAAGATTGAATCTAAAAAAATGCCTTTTTTGCTGAGGCATTTTATTGATTCCAAGCAAAAAATAACTATTAGTGCTTTAAAAGACAATAAGGTTTTAGGTGAAGCTATCAGATATATATCTCAATATCCTAATATTGTGCCAAAATCTTTGCAATCGCCAACAATTTTTGATAGTTGTGGAACATTACTAGATTTTGAAAAAAAAGTTTTTAAATTTAATAAAATAGGAAAAAATAATGGTAACAAGTAAAGAATTAAATTATGGATTATTAGCTGAGTTAAGTTATGTCAACTTTGATTTTGCCTCTTTTGGAAACTCAATAGAAGCCAAGGTGCATGCAAAAGGCTTGATTGAAACACAAATTGAAGAGAATAAGCGTAAAGAACCACTCAAAGACCTCCTCTCCACCTATGAAATTGTAGATTTTAAAAGCACAAGTTCAGGTATGCAAGCCTTGCTTCTTAAAGATAGCAGCGGACACTATACCATTGCGTATAGAGGGACAGAGACAAATTTTTCAGGACTTTTTCAGGATTTGCTTGTAGCCGATATTTTAGGTATGGGACTAAAAGTCGTTCCAAAGTTTCAATTTATGGATGCTTTAGATGTAACATCACAATGGATGGGCACATACAATCTTAACAGCTCCAACACGACCGTTAGTGGGCACTCTTTGGGTGGAGGTTTGGCACAGCTTAGTAGTTATACATTTGGCTTTGAAGCCTACACCTATAACGCTTTTGGATTTGATGCGGCAACATCAGGATATCGCACCACCGCCAATGCTATGCTTTCTGTTTTGGAAGATACAAGTTATCGTACCAATGCCCTCAAAAATATTTCAAATATTTATAACTTTTTTGCGATGGGAGAAGATTATCAAGATGTTATATCAGGAGGATTGACTGAGCTTGTAGATGGCTTTGATAATGGACATATCGGAGAGGCTATCCCTATTAAAACTTATACAGGAGGAGCTATAGGCAGTCATAGCAGTAGTGTTTTAAATGACTCTATTCAAATCTATAATAATATTATGTCTGCGAGCAATATAAGTGATTATAATTATTTGACACGCTTGTTTGATTCATATGACCAGATAAAAGAGAGTCAGGTTATCGATACCTTAAAAGCAATAGCGACTATATTAGGGGAAGATATAAGTAGCTCTGTTCAAGAGATAGCCCAATCCATTGCAAATGATTTTTCAAACTTGAAAATTGAAAGCTTTGTCGGTAAATCGGCTACAGAGTTAAGTTTAAATACTCAAGCAAATATCTACGCTTTATTGCATCTCAACCATTTTAAAATCGACGGTAATTATAACGCTTATGACACCATCAACCCAGACGACTACTCAGACATATTTCTTGCCAACAGAGCGGACTATCTTTACTATACACTGGATAAACATAACAGATATGATGTAGTTAGAGGACTTCAAGACTATAAAGATATATCTTTAGGAGAAGAGTATGACCTTAGTAAAGGTGCAAATGTAGGAAAAGTGCTATTTGGAGGAGATATAGACAACACCTCTTCACAGATGCAAGGAAGCAGTGAGAGAGACTACCTCTTTGGTATGGCAGGAGATGACACCATTGTAGGAAATGCAGGCAATGACTACCTAGAGGGAGGAAAAGGTTTCGACACTTTGCAAGGCGGTTCAAACTACGACACCTACATCACGGACAACGGCGATATCCTCAAAGATGACTTAGAGGGTAAGGGTATAGTTTACTTTGAAGGAGAACTTCTAAGCGGAGGGACTAAAGATGCAGGTTCAGGGTGTAACCCACAAAGTGACGGAAGCGAAGTGTATAAAGGAAACGGAGGAAAATATACCCTAAAGGATTCAATCCTTACCTTTGCTAAAGATGGGAAAATACTCACCATCAATGACTTTCAAAAGAGAGACGGCGGATATATAGGTATTACACTAAAAGATAATGAGGGAGACGGAGGAAGCTGCTCGAATCCAGAGTCTGGTGACGGAGGAAGTGGTGATGGTGATAATGGTGGAAACGGAGAAAGTGGAAGTGCAAACGGTTCATGCCCTAAACCTATCAACCCCATATTTAACTTCAACTTCTCTCTCCCAACTCCTTTACAGCCTGTTACTTCCGATACAGACAGAAGAGACGAAGAAAGTACATACTCCGAGGGAGGAAGCGAAGGCGGAGGAGGAAGCTATACCCCGCATACATATACACCCACACCAACCCCTGTTATAGAGTGCGTAAACTCTCCGGTATATCATAGTACGGGAGTAGGCGGAGGAAGCAGTACCGGACCGATAGTACTAGACCTAAATCGTGATAGCATCACCTTACTATCTTTTTAGGGTTTCAAGAAAGAAAAAAGCAGCGGTTCTGCTACCTATTTATTTTTCTATGATATACTTTCTTTGTTTGTGGAACATAAAAATACATGTCTGATTAACTACCGGACTATTTGAAGTAAAGGGTTAGGGCTTCGGTTCTAGCCCTTTTTTTTTGCCTTTTTTGGCACGGTAGGGGTTGGGTGGGAACTTCAAAGAAAGGTGTATTTTAATATGCCCCACAAAATCTTAGTAGTCTTTTTAATATTGATGGTGTTCGCACCCTCTCTTTATTAATCAAAACAGAGGGATTAGTTACCCCTCTGGCTACTATTTACTTTTTGACAATCCCCAAAAAAACATCAACGGCTTTCTTATCTATTAACTCTTTTTGATTGCTATATCTTTATGCTATTTTTCTTTAGTGGAAAATAGGCGGGAAAGCTATTTTAAAAAGAAGACTTAAAGTAG
>CAYHRD010000101.1:0-7472 GCA_964358925.1 uncultured Sulfurimonas sp. | reverse complement strand
TTACCAACATGATAACGGCTATGGGCTGCGGAATCGGTGATGAGTATAATGAGGATAAACTTCGTTATCATAAAATCATCATTATGACCGATGCGGACGTTGACGGAAGCCATATTCAAACTCTCTTACTTACATTTTTTTTCCGTCATTTCCGTGCGGTTATCGAAAAAGGGTATTTGTATTTAGCTCAACCGCCGCTTTACCGTTATAAAAAAGGTAAAAAAGAAATCTATTTTAAAGATGATCGTCAAATGAATGATTTTCTTATTGAAAACGGTATCGAATCTTTAGAAGAACAGAGCGTCGGACATAATGATTTAGTCTCATATTTTAAAATGGTTGACCATTATAGAGGTTCGCTTGAAGCATTAGAGAGAAGATATGCATTAGTTGATTTGATTCGTTATTTTATAGAAAATCCTGATTTAATAGGTTTAGATATAAAATCTATGTATGAAAATGTTGAACAATTTTTAACCGAAAATGGAAATAATATTTTAACAAAAAGTATTAATGAAGAGTCGATTCATATTTTTGTTCAAACTAAAGACGGAATGGAAGAGTTACTTATAAATGATGATTTATTTGCGGCTCCTCACTTTTGTGAAGCAAGTTTTGTATATAGAAAAATAAAAGAGTGGAATTTAGACTTTAAAGACGATGTTCTTAAAGTACTAAGCAGTGTTACCGATTATGCTAAAAAAGGTGCATATATTCAACGCTATAAAGGTCTTGGAGAGATGAATCC
The DNA here is from genome assembly GCA_964358925.1 of uncultured Sulfurimonas sp. Lineage (GTDB taxonomy): Bacteria > Campylobacterota > Campylobacteria > Campylobacterales > Sulfurimonadaceae > Sulfurimonas. The sequence continues at coordinate 6,724 of CAYHRD010000101.1, read as the reverse complement.
GGATCAACTTTGGGAGACAACAATGACTCCTGAAAATAGAGTTTTATTACAAGTAACGATTGATGATGCGGAACTTGCGAGTGATACTTTTACTCTATTTATGGGTGATGAAGTTGAGCCTCGCCGTAACTACATAGAAACACATGCTAAAGATGTTAAACACTTAGATGTTTAATATTTAAGTGTTATAAATTTAGATGTTACTTCCGCAAACTAAAGAGAGAGAGTACCGTTTTAAGTTAGCGCTTAGAATGGGTCTTCCTATTTTTGCTCTTGTCTTTGCTCTTATTTTTCACGCATTTATTTCCAGTAAAGAGAGTTTAAGTACCTCTTTTTATATTGAATCCATATTAATTCTATTTTTTAGTATATATTTTATTTTTTATCTTATATATAAAGGTTTTGACACAAAGATAACCGATAATGTATCAAAAGCTTTTACCAGAGAGTATATGTATGAGTGTCTAAAAAAAGAGTTAAAAAACTCTGATGAGTACACACTTTTACTTATTAGTATAAATAATCTGTATGAGATAAACAGTCGTTACGGTATAAAAAACGGTGATAAAGTTCTTCTTGAAACACTTAAATGGATATGTAAATATCTCAAATCCAAAGATATAATAAATTTTCCGATCGGACGCATAAAAGGCGGTGATTTTATAATCGGCCTAAAAGGAAATAAGAGTCAGTATAAAACTGTTATGGAACTTATGTCTCTTAAAAACGATGAGTTTAAAGTAGACGATATTGAAGTGCAGATATCGGTTGCTTTAAACGATATTACTCTCTCAAATAATCTTGATTATTTAATTGAAAATCTTTTTGAACTACAAAATAAAAATTCTAAATCTATTGTTACGGGTATAAATGATGAAATAAATCCGAGTGATTTAGAGTATTATGTAATTAATGCTATTAAAAAAAGAGATTTAATAATTTTTACACAAAATATTTTTGAAAAAGAGTTTAGCGTATTTAAAGAGTGTTTTATTAAATTAAAAGCGCAAGACGGTAAGGTATTGCATCCGAAAAGCTATATAAAAGTTTTAAATAAACTTAGACTTATGGCTGATTATGATTTAATAGTTTTAGAAAAAGTCATAGAGATGTGCAAAAAATCGGATAACGAAAGATTTGCTGTCTCTATATCGCCTACTTCCATTCGAAATCCGATTGTACTGGCTAAAATAAAAGATTTGTTTTATAAAAATAAATGCATGGAAAATAGAATTATATTACTATTAAATGAGAGTGAATATTATCCAAAAATAGATAAATTTAATGCTATATTGCAGCAGCTAAAAGATTTGGGAATTATGATAGCGGTTGACAGACTTGGCTCTTTACACACAAGTTTTTTATATTTAAGAGACCTAAATATTGATATAGTTAGGTTTGACTTTTTTTATACAAAAGATATAAACGGGAAAGCACACAAGAATATCCTTGGCGGTTTTAATGTTATGGCTCATGAAAATGGAATTAAAACTTGGATTAAGATGATTGAAAATGAGGATGTTAAAGGTTTAGCAAAAGAGTTAGAAGTTGATTATTTACAGGGTAAATATTTGGCACCATTAGAAAAAATTTAAGGAGTTATGATGAAATACGGTGAAAAAATTGTTAATGAGTTTGATGTAGAAAAAGATTTGGAAATTTGGCCAAACGAACATAAAAGAAATTATCTTATAAAGATGACGCTTCCTGAGTTTTCTTGTCTTTGTCCGAGAAGTGGTTATCCCGACTATGCAACAATATATCTTGAATATACGCCAAATGAGTGGGTAGTTGAACTCAAAGCCATAAAACTATATATAAACTCTTTTAGAGATAGACACATATCACATGAAAATAGCGCAAATGAAATTTATGATGTTTTAGAGAGAAAATTAAAACCAAAATATATGAAAATCGTGGCAGATTACAACCCAAGAGGAAATGTTCATACTGTTATAGAGATTGATAGTTTAAAAGTTTAAATACTCTTTTAACCAAAGCATTGCCTCGTTATGATTTTTAAATTTACCGTGCATTTGAGCCTCATAGGCTTCATCTAGTATTTTTGAAAATTTTGGTGAGGCTTTAAGCCCAAGTTCCAAAATATCTCTGCCCATTAAAAGAGGAGGAAGCTTCCCTTTTAATATATTTAACCCTTTGGCTCTCTTATAAATCTCTTCGCCGACTCTGTAAACTTTTGAGCTGTTTTTAGCAAAATAGATTGAGCTGCTTAAAATTAAAAGTTCATCTATATTTACTTTTACGGCAAGTTTATAGAGCAGATAATCATCCGCATAGTTTTTATCTATTTCGTTATTTGCTTGAATTAGATTAATAACTCTTTTTAATAACTCTTTTTCGTTAGTTAGTTTTAATATAAAATTTTCTGCTTGCGTTAGCTCAAAGTTATAGCAAAGTCCTGCTAACATTAAAGCCAAATTTGTTTGATTGTTAGTCGTCAGCCGTTTTGCTATCTCGTCAATTACTAAGATATTGTCGGTATATATGTCACTGCCGAACTCTTTTAAAAGTTTAAATCCGTATGAGGGTTTTTGTGACTTTAAAAGAAGTTTTTTTATCTCTTCAAATATTCTCTCTTTTGGCAGTTCAGCCAGTAAATTTTTAGAAACCATATCTTTACAAGTAAAAAATAAATTATCTTCTATCTTAAGGTTAAATCTAGCGCAAAATTGAGTAGCTCTTAAAACTCTTAAAGGATCTTCTATAAAACTTTCCAAATTTACAGCTCTTAATATTTTATCTCTTAAATCGTCTATACCGCAAAAAGGATCTAATACTGTTTTTTCCATAACATCATAGCCGATAGCATTAATTGTAAAATCTCTTCTTGAGGTCGCAGTTTTAAAATCAAGATTTGAGTCTAATTCCACATCAAATCCACGATGTCCTGATTTAACTTTATTGTCTATTCTTGGAAAAGAAAAATCTAAATCATAATCTTCAAATTTCAGTTTACAAACTCCAAAACTTTTTCCTACGACATTAACATTTCCAAACTCTTTTAATATATCTTCTAATTGTGCGAAAGATGATACTTTATACACCTCGATATCTATATCTTTTGACTCTATTTTTAGCAAAGAGTCTCTAACAAATCCGCCTACGATTACGGGTTTGATACCGTAATTTTTTAGTTTGTCAAATATAATATTTAATTTACTAGGATAATTAATAATATTAATACTCAAAATATATGGCGCCTTGTGTATATTTGCTTCAATGTTTTACCTATTTTGTGTTTTGCATATATTATATCACTACTTTTACGCAGATATAACATTTATTTGGGTATAATCGCGAAAATTTTATCTTGGTTTTATAATTTTAAAAAAACCAAAGAAGGAAGCCTTGTGCAAAAGATTAGAAATATTGCAGTAATCGCCCATGTTGACCATGGTAAAACTACATTAGTTGATGGACTGCTTGAGCAGTCGGGAACATATGGTGCTCACGAGCAACATGATGAAAGAGCTATGGATAGCAATGATTTAGAAAAAGAGCGTGGTATTACGATTTTATCTAAAAATACTGCTATTCGTTATAAAGACTATAAAATCAATATCATCGATACTCCGGGTCACGCCGATTTCGGTGGAGAAGTTGAACGCGTTCTTAAAATGGTTGACGGTGTTTTAGTTCTTGTTGATGCTTACGAGGGTGTTATGCCTCAAACTAAGTTTGTTGTTAAGAAAATGTTAGCACTCGGTAAAAAACCGATTGTTGTAATTAACAAAATCGATAAACCTTCAGCAGAACCTGATCGTGTTGTTGATGAGATGTTTGACCTATTTGCAGCTATGGGTGCAACAGAAGATCAACAAGATTTTCCGATTATTTATGCAGCAGCAAGAGATGGTATAGCTAAACTTGATATGAGTGAAGAGGGTGGCGATTTCCAGTGTATCTTTGAAACTATTTTAAAGCACATCCCAGAGCCTGAGGGTGATAGAGAAAACCCGACTCAAGCTCAAGTATTTACACTTGACTATGACAATTATGTCGGTAAAATAGGTATTTCTCGTATTTTCAACGGCGTTATCAGAAAAGGCGACAACATTATGCTTGCAAAAGCTGATGGTGAGTTAGTAAAAGGGAAAATTAGTAAACTTATCGGTTTTCATGGTCTTAATCGTATGGAAATACAAGAGGCTGAGGCTGGAGATATCGTAGCATTTGCAGGTTTAGAGACAGTTGATGTCGGCGATACCGTATGTGATCCAAATAAACCTATGCCGCTTGATCCGCTTCACATTGAAGAGCCGACATTAACGGTTGTATTTTCTGTAAATGACTCTCCGCTTGCAGGCCAAGAGGGTAAGCATGTAACTTCAAATAAACTAAAAGATCGTTTAGAGTTTGAAATGACAACAAATGTTGCAATGAAACTTGAAGTTGTAGGTGAGGGTAAATTTAAAGTTTCAGGTCGTGGTGAGCTTCAAATAACAATTCTTGCTGAAAATATGCGCCGTGAAAATTATGAATTTGGCGTATCTCGTCCGGAAGTTATCGTTAGAGAAATTGAAGGCATTAAATGTGAGCCGTTTGAGCATTTAGTTATAGATGTTCCTGAAGAGTTAAGCGGTACTGTAATTGAGCGTCTTGGAAAAAGAAAAGCAGAGATGAAATCTATGATTCCTATGGGTCAAGGTTTTCAGAGAATCGAGTTTGAAATTCCGGCTCGTGCGTTAATCGGATTCCGTGGACAGTTTCTAACTGACACTAAAGGTGAGGGTATAATGAATCACTCTTTCTTAGAATTCCGTCCATATACAGGTACAGTTGAATCAAGAAGCTATGGTGCGCTTGTATCTATGGAAAATGGTGAGACACTTGCATACTCACTATTTAATATTCAAGACCGCGGTGTTCTTTTCATTGGACCACAAACTAAAGTTTATGAAGGTATGATAGTTGGAGAGCATTCTCGCTCAAATGACCTTGTTGTAAATGCTATAAAAGGAAAAGCTCAATCAAATGTTCGCTCAAGCGGCGCAGATGAAGCTATTAAACTTATCCCACCTCGTGATATGTCACTAGAGCGTGCATTAGAGTGGATTGAAGATGATGAATTACTTGAAATAACACCTAAAAGTATTCGTATTCGTAAAAAATTCTTAACAGAAAGTGAAAGAAAAAGACATACTCGTAAGTAACTCTTTTTTACACTAAAAATAAACACTCCCTACACATGCCAAGAGAACTCTTGGTATGTGTAAAACTTCCTCATTAATAATTTAACTATGTTATACTTTTAGTAAAAAGGATAAAAAAATGGATGGATTATTGTACCCAATCTCTTTGTTTGTAGTTGCTTTAGTAGCTTTCTTTTTTTATAGAAACAACAGTTTTAAATTGTTGTTGATTGTTTTGGCAGTCGGTGTATATATCATCTACTCTCACGAGACAGGAAATACGGTAACAAATCTTAAAAATGAGGTTGTTCAGTCTATAGACAAATCGGCCGGAGATTTTAGTAAATCCCGTGGTGTGGAGGGTTATGATGAAAAAAAAGCAAGAGAAGCCGTTAAGTGATAAAAATAGCCTTTATTAAATTAAAATCTTCATAAAGATACAATACCAAACTAAATTTTCGGAGTAGATTATGAATAGAAAAAAGATATATAATCCCCAGTCGAATGAAAGTGTAAATGAGAGACGAATATTCGGCGGAAATCCTACCGGAATATTTGAATTAAATGACATAAAATATCAATGGGCTTACAATCTTTGGGAAATGATGTTAAATAACACTTGGTTCCCAAAAGAGGTTGATATGACTCGCGATGTAAGTGATTATAAACATATAACCGAGATGGAAAAAGATGCATATGATAAAGCGCTTTCACAGCTAATTTTCATGGATTCGCTGCAAACGAATAACATAATGGACAATATAAATCCTTATGTAACGGCTCCTGAAATTAACCTCATTTTGGTTCGCCAAGCTTATGAAGAAGCACTCCACTCTCAAAGTTATGCCGTTATGGTTGACAGCATATCCGTAAATTCTAAAGAGATATATGATCTTTGGCGCCGCGATATGATGCTTAAATCAAAAAACGATGCAATAGCAAAAGTTTATGAAGAGCTTTCCAAAAATCCTACCGAGCATAATTTCGTAAAGGCCTGTTTTGCAAATCAGATTTTAGAGGGAATCTACTTTTACAGCGGCTTTGCATATATCTATACGCTTGCTAGAAGCGGAAAAATGCTAGGTTCTGCACAGATGATTAGATTTATTCAAAGAGATGAAGTTACTCATTTGGTTCTATTTCAAAATCTGATAAATTCTCTTAGAAAAGAGCGACCGGATCTCTTTAGCGAGCAGTTAAAAGAAGAGGTTATAGCGATGTTTAAAGAAGCTGTTGAGCTTGAAGTTGCATGGGGAAAATATATAACACAGGGGCAGATTTTAGGATTAACGGACGCTATTTTGGAGCAGTATATCCAATACTTAGCAGACGACAGACTCTCAAGCGTTGGATTTGCAAAACTTTATAATGTAACAAATCCTATAAAATGGGTTGATGATTTTTCAAAATTTAACGACCAAAAAACAAACTTTTTTGAGGGAACCGTTGCGAACTACTCAAAAGGAAGTTTAAGCTTTGATGATGACTTCTAAGAAGAGCGGGTATAAACTCTGCTCGCTTCTTTTTGATACCACAAAAGATTATAACGCTAACCTACAAACACTTTTGGA
>CAYHRD010000100.1:0-7639 GCA_964358925.1 uncultured Sulfurimonas sp. | reverse complement strand
GACGATTGTCTTGAGACATAAACCCCTCGACCGTTAAAATTCTTCTTATTTCTAAATATTTTGCTTAGTATCTGAGTGTCAAATCCAATTCCCTCATCTTTTATAAGAGTAGTTATATACTTTCTTGAGCTGTACTCGATGGTATTTACGGTTACGGTTATCTGTTTGTCGCACTTCTTTTGCAGCATTTCAAGTGTCGTAAAATAGTTGTCTTCTTCCAAAAGTCTATGTTTTGTTTCAGAGTCGATACCAAGATTGCCGTGTTCGTAAGCATTCATAAAAAGCTCCGTAAAAACAACGCCTGCATTGCATGATAGTTTATAATTATTTGTAAAATTGCTCCAGATATCAGCGTACCAGTCATTTGCTTCATCAACTGCGTCAAGAGTGCTCTCAAATGTTCTTTTTATATGATTGACATAACTGTTTAAAGTCAATTGATTTATGAAAACAAAAGTCATGTCATCTTCTTGAGTATCTATCTTCCAGAGCAACTTTTCTCTAAATTCATCTTTTGTAAAAGATAATAAAAAATCCTCTTCTATAAAATCCATATATAATTTGTTATCGTATCTGACGCTGTTTTCTACGACTCCGTCACTGTAAAAAAGAAATTTTATGGTTTTTGAGATATCTACTGTTGAGATTAAAACCTCTTTTGTGTATTTACACATCGGCGGATTGTTGGATTTTATCTTGATTATCTCATTATCAGCATTTTGGGCGAGTGAGGGCGGCATGGCAAATTTTGCATACTCCATAGTAAGCTCTTTATGGTCTATTACGATGAAATCAATAGAGAGAGCTTCTTCGTCAAGCAAGATAGGCTTTATATACTCCAAGGAAGCCTCTAAGAGAGTTCTAAAATCAAAGCTGTCGAGACTCTTATCGATTATGTGATTTACGAATGAAGTCATTAGCATTGAGCTTAATGATGCTGACAACCCTTTCCCCATACCGTCTACGATAAAGTAAAATACTTTATCGTCGCTGATTTTTCTAGCGCTGTACGCATCTCCGCTTAAAACATCAAGAGGCTTGTAGAAAAAATCTATAAGAGCAAAGCATTGTTGGTTATCAAGCATTTGATAGTAGAAATCATTTCTAAGGATATTTAGCTCTTTTGAGAATGCCAAATCTTCTTGGTAGGAGTTATACTCCTCTTTTTTTTCAAGCTCTTTTAACTTTTTCTCGCTTTGCTCTTTTATGTAGTTGTTGGCAATTAGAAGTTTAGATACATTTTCAATAGATTGCATTACTTCGGTAGTAACTATAGGTTTTTTTAAAAAATTGCTTACATTGAGTTGGAGCGCTTGAACTATAACATCAACATCTTCTATGGATGAAATTAAAATGATTGGGATGTCTTTGTCAATATTTCTGATTTTTCTAATCATCTCTATGCCGTTTAATATAGGCATATTATAGTCGCATACGATTAAATCTATATCTTCTTTGCAAAATTTTTCATAGCCCTCTTTTCCGTTGCTTGCACAGACGACCTTTTTTACCAAATCTTCAAAAAGGGCGCGGTAGATGAGTTGTGTGGATTTGCTGTCTTCAACACAAAGGAGCGTTGAAGATTTTAGGTAATCTAATACAGAGTTGTTTATATCGGTGAGCATTAGATTTTAAATTTACTTAGTTCGTTCTGTAGTCTATTTGCATCACTTGCCAGTTTTATAGCAGCGTTGTCTACAAGAGTTCTATGTTCTGTATTTTTTTGAGAAATCTCTATAACTTCATCCATGTTGCGAATCAGCTCTTTAGTTTTTGTAGCTATGTATGTGCTTTGGTGCATAACATCGCTAGATTTTTCAGTTGTAACGGAGAGATTCTGTTTTGTCTCGTATGAAGAGGAGATTAATTCTTGTGCGGAATGTGCTATATCGCCCATATCTCTTGATGTTTTTTGAGTCTCTTCCGAAATCTCAATAACATTTTGTGTGATAAGATTAACATTTGCACTAATTTCGCTAAGACTTTTTTGCGTTCTCTCTGCAAGTTTACGGACTTCATCTGCGACAACTGCAAATCCTCTTCCGTGTTCGCCCGCTCTTGCCGCTTCTATCGCGGCATTAAGCGCTAGTAGATTTGTTTGGTCTGCTATGTCTGAGATAATAGCTAATACATCTTTGATATTTTTTGCCTGTTCCGTCAGCGATGAAACTTTTTGAACTAACTCTTGTTGGTGTTCACTTCCGTCTTCAATCGCTTTTACGACAGAATCAAGTTTGTCGATAAAACCGTCCAACACATCAAATGTTTTTTCCAAGTCTTCGGTAACCGTTATAGAAGCCTCTTCGATTGCATCAAGTCTATTACCGACCTCAGTTACTAAAACATTAATATTTCCAATTTTGTTATCGGTAAATTTGCCGTTTTTTGTAAGTTCTTCAACGATACTGTTAAGAATCTTGCTCTCTTTTGATGTTGTTGCGGAGACATCTTTTGCCTCATAAACACTCTCTTTAAAAGCCATAATCATAACATGTAAAGCTCTTGAGATTTGAGAAATCTCATCTTTGCCTTCGACAATAACTTCACAGGTTAAATCCAGATGGCTAGAGACACACTCTATCTTTTCTAAAGAGCTGCGAACACTTCTGTTTACGCCTCTGCTGATTATAAAAATTATTATAAATATCGCTACGGCAAAACCAGAGTAACTGCTCAAAGCAATCGTCGTGTTTGTAATAGAAATTGATTTTAGCTCGTCTATGAGGATACCGTTTTGTTTAGCCAGTTCGTCATCAACCTCTTTTAAAAGGTTTATTTTATCCGTTATGGTTTTAAACCATACGACGCTGTCAACCCCAAAGTTGCCATCAAAAGCTTTTGCTTTTGCTATATCTCTCATTTTGTTTACTTCACCGATAACAGGAGAGTTCATTTTTTGCGCATAGAGTGTTTTTGAACTCTCGGTTGCCATTGATAAGTAAGCATCAATAAATGCATCTTGCTCGGCAACAAGCGTAATCCATTTGGCAAATATGCCCTCACCAAACTTACCCGCGGCGAAAGTGCTGCTAAGTACCGCTCTTTCAATCCCTGCACGCTCTTTTGATTTTAAAAAGTTGCTGTATGCGCTAAGAGCTTTGACTAACTCTTGAGAAGTTGCTGCTTTTGCACTGAGTGAAACTATGTTTAAAATTTTTGTATTCATATTTGTATAGTAAGCGACTTCATCTTTTACGCTGATTGAAAGGGAGTCGATTGATGAGCGAATTTGCGCTACTTTACTCATATCGGAATCAAAAGCCGATATTTCATTTTTAAGCTCTTTTGGAAAAGATTCTAAGTCAAGAGTTTTTATGTACGCTTTTAGATTTTCATACTCTTTTGTCGTGTCTGCTCTTTGCTTTGGCAAAATATCACCGAATTGCTTTCCGCCTGAGCCGATAAAACCTGCACTTGCACCTCTCTCTTTTTGTGTTTCATGAATCACAAGGCTTAGTTTTTGTGAAAGTGCATTTAACTCTTGAGATTGAGTAATAGTCTTTCTATCGTTTAATGCCTTATTGGTTGCAATTGCAATTATAATCAGTGCAAACGAAATTACTATTGCCGTGATTAGGTTTAGTTTATATTTAATTGTCATTGTAAACTTCTTTTTGCTTTAAAAGTAGATGCTAAATTTAGATCATCCAAAAGATTTAAAAGCTGTTCATTTTTTACATTCATATGTAAATCTATATTGTCTTTTAGAACTAGTTTATTGAAATAGCCTATTACCGACGATGTTATTGAGAGGGAATCAACTATATTGATATTTATAAGTTTATGCTGGACTACCATAGCATCAACGCTTTGTTTAATATTTTGAAAATCACTAACGCTCTTAATATTGCCCTTGATTACAAGATTGTTCGACGATACCTCTAACTCCATACTAACCCCTTGCTTTTTGTTTATTTAGAAGAGTTTATAACTTTTATGATTAAAATCAACTAAAATCAGAAATATTTCTTAGCCATTCCTTAATTTTTTTCTCATAACCGATATCTTTTAGTTTAACTAAGTTTAGAGGTTTAGAGAGATATTTCTGTTTTACGAATCCGCCGAAATCGTGCGGATATAGATACCCTTCGTTTCTCTGCGTTATATTTTTCGGGATATCTAGCATAACACCGCTCTTTACCATATTTAAGGCATCGTTTATAGCCAAATAAGCCGAGTTTGATTTTGGTGAAGAGGCAAGATAAATAACGCACTGTGCTAAAATAATTCTAGCTTCAGGATAACCGATTTTAGAGACACTCGTCAAGGTAGAAGTTGCAAGTGTGAGGGCTTGAGGATTTGCATTTCCTATATCTTCGCTAGAGAGTATGACAAGTCGTCTTGCTATAAAATCGGCACTCTCTCCGCCCTCAATTAGTCTTGCCAGATAGTAAATTGCGGCATCCATGTCTGAGCCTCGAATGGATTTAATCATAGCACTTGTTAAGTCATAATGAACGCCCGCTTCGCTGCTACCCGCACTTAGTGCATTGGGTCTTAGAGATTTTAAAAGATTCGGCGTTATATGTGAATCTATATTTGAAGCAAACTCCAAGAGTTTTAACATTGAGCGGGCATCGCCGCCGCTGCTCGCGTAGAGATACTCCGCTGCATCTTCATCGCATACCAAAGAGGTGCAAGAAAGTGCTTTATAAAGTAGCCCTTTTAACGCCTCGTTTGATATGTAGTGAAGTTCAAAAAGCATAGAGCGGGAGCGGATAGCCGAAGTGAGCGAAAAGAAAGGATTTTCGGTTGAAGCGCCTATGATTAAGACCGAGTTATTCTCCATGACAGGCAACAAAACTTCTTGCTGATTTTTAGCCAAACGGTGTACTTCGTCTATAAAAATAAGCGGTTTTTGCAGAGCGTTTTTATACTGTTCAAAAATTCGTCTTAGCTCTTCGATTTTTATGCTTGTGGCATTAAACTCGTAAAACGGCAAATCCATTACTTTTGCGATAATTCTGGCGATGGAAGTCTTGCCGCAGCCGGAGGGTCCAAAAAAGAAGCTGTGACCTAGCGCATTTTTTTCGCACAAAACTCTAAGAGGAGCATTCTTAGCGCTTAAATGTTCCTGCCCGATTATCTCATCAAAAGATTTCGGTCGTAAAAGATGAGTAAAATCTGCCAATTTTAACTCTTCTTTTTAGTTATTTTCTTGTCTTTAAAGTTCGTTTTTTTGTCATCTTTAAAATTCGGTTTTTTACCGTCTTTAAGGGCGCTTTTTTTGTCATTTTTGAAACTTGGTTTGTCTCTAAAGCTTGGTTTTTTTTCATCTTTAAAGTCTGATTTTTTACTCTCTTTAGCGTTTGGTTTTTTCTCATTTTTGAAATTTGGTTTATTTTCTTCTTTAGAGTCTGATTTTTGCTCATCTTTTAAAAATTTTGCCAGCGCCGAGTATTCGCTTCTATCCAAAAATCTAACCTTACCGGTAGGAAGATTGTTTAGTTTGATTTCTGCAAAACTAATTCTCTTAAGGTCAACAACATCTGCTCCAAAATGGGCGAAAAATCTTCTAAGCTCTCGGTTCTGCCCTTCACTAAGCGCTACTTTTAAAATGGAGTAGTTCGGCTGATTTTTTTGAACTTTATACCCTATAAAAGGTTTAAATTCCATTGCCATTACCTTAGAGTGGCTATGCCCGCCGGCAGAAGCATCTTCAAGAGTCATGCCGTTTAACATGGCATCTTCCATATCAGGAGTAACTTCACCTTTGATTTTTATCTTATATATTCGCTCTAAGTCTGACTCCATAAGAGCTGAAGCGACCTTTGAAGCATCGCTTAAGAGAAGCAAACCCTCTGAAGCGTAGTCAAGTCTGCCTACTGGAATATAGTGCTTATACTCTTTAGCTAAAGTGTCGTAAATAGTTCTTCTGCCTTTTGGGTCGTTCTTTGTTACAAGTTCGCCTCTTGGCTTGTTGTAGACGATTACCGTGTATTTATCTCTTGGAGTGACTTGCTTGCCGCTGACATAAACGATGTCTACACCTTCATTTATATCGGTAGCAGGATTGTTCTGAATCTCTCCGTTAACTCTAACGAAGCCCTCTTGTATGACTTTGTCTGCTTCTCTTCTTGAGTAACTTGAGTGGTGTGCTATGTATTTGTTTAATCTCATGAAATGCCTTTTTCTATCAAAGTATGGATATGAAGCACGCCATGAACTCTCTTTTGTTTATCTGTTACAACTAAAAGCTGTATCTTCATCTCTTCTATAAGTACAAGTGCTTCACTTGCAAGTATATTTTCATCCTCTATGGTTTTTGGGCAAAGCGTAGCATACTTTAAAACACTGTCTTCTAATGAAAAATTCTCACTCATCAAAGCCCTGCGGATATCCCCGTCACTAACAAGTGCTAGAAGTCTATTTTGCTCATCGGTAACTAAAACCGTTCCGAGTCTGCCCTCGCTAATCTTTACAATCGCATCTTTGAGTTTTGTATCGGAACTAATGAGAGGCAAATCTTTTGTTCTCATCAAATCTTTAACTTTTACAAAAAGCTGTTTTCCAAGAGATCCGCCCGGATGAAATGAAGCGAAATCACTCTTTTTAAAGTTTTTTGCTCTCATTAGGCAGACGGCAAGTGCATCGCCAAGAGCAAGAGTAAGGGTTGTTGAGCTAGTAGGTGCAATGTTGAGCGGACACGCCTCTTTTTCAACTACAACATCAATAACTAAATCGCTGTATCTTCCAAGCGTGGAGTTTTTATCTCTGGTCATGCCGATAAGCGGAGTGTCAAATCTTTTTATATGCGGAAGTATGGAGCTTAACTCTTCGCTCTCTCCGCTGTAGCTAATTGCTATAACAACATCATCCCTGCCGATCATCCCCAAATCGCCGTGAAGCGCTTCTGTCGGATGTAAGAAAAAGCTGGGTGTTCCGGTTGAGGCAAAAGTTGCCGCCATTTTAGCGCCGATTAGTCCTGATTTTCCCACACCGGTAACGATTAGTTTCCCCCTGCATGCGAGAATAATCTCTACTGCTTTGTCAAAAACATCGCCGATATTTTGAGCACTCTCAAGGAGTGTTTGAGCTTCGATTTTTAGGGTTTCTTGTGCTATTTGTCTGTAATTCATAACGCAATTATACTCTTTTTGGATATAAAAGCGTAGAGTTATTAATTAGAGATAAGATATAATATTTCCAAAAAGATTTTAGAGGAAAAAAGATGAGAGATGTACTAGGAAAATATGTTAGCAGTATAAATACATTAAAAGTTGAAGAGAGAGTTTTATATTTTAACACCTTAATCTTGGCAGAAGAGGGGGCGGGTAAAACTAATCTTGCATGTAAGATAAGAAATTATGTAATCGATAACAATGTCGCGACTCTCTATCTTGATTTTTCTAACTCCGATGTGGACAATATAGAGTTAAGATACAAAGATGAATATTTTAACTATATAAGATTTGATGAGAGTGATGAGTTTCAAATAGAGTTTAATAAACTAATCGATGCTAAAAAGCATATCTATATGGCAGTTGATCCGGCTTACTTTTCAAACAGAAGAGATATAAAGAGTAAACTGACGGAAACTCTTCAGATAAAAGGGCTTTTAGATAATTATTACTACTTTTTTCACGATATCGAAAATTTAAACGGCTTTTATACAAAATTTGAAGACTTTTTGCTCTAT
>CAYHRD010000099.1:0-7639 GCA_964358925.1 uncultured Sulfurimonas sp. | reverse complement strand
ACTGCTACACCTGCGAACAACGAAACTACACCTTCAAAATAGTTGCATTTTTTTGCAGCTATAACCTCTTAAATTCTCTTTTTTAAATATTTCTTGCTACAATTGCACCAATATTTTTCATATACAAGGGAATAAAATGCTAAACGAAATATTTAAAGAGTGTGAAGCAGATATGAGATCAAGCGTAAATCATATGCTAAGAGATTTTAAGACACTTAGAACAGGTAAAATTACTACATCTGTTTTAGATAATGTAAAAATTGACTACTACGGGACTATGACTTCACTTGACCAAGTCGGTTCTATTTTAGTAGCAGACGCAACTACTATCGTTATAAATCCATGGGAAAAAAATCTTCTTCAACAAATTGATAGTGCCATATCAAAGGCAAATATCGGGGCAAACCCAAATAACGACGGAGTCCAAATCAAACTATTTTTTGCGGGTTTGACTGTTGAGCAGAGACAAGAGTCTGCAAAACAGATGAAGGGCATGGGTGAGACTGCAAAAGTTGCGATAAGAAATGATAGAAAAAACTCAAACGACAAAATCAAAAAACTTGAAAAAGATAAAACAATAACTGCTGATGAATCAAAATCTGCTCAAGAAAACATACAAAAAATAACCGATAAATTTATTGCTGAAGTTGAAAGTATATTGAAAACAAAAGAAGCAGAAATACTAAAAGTATAATAAAGGAACTCTCTATGGATGTTAAGAAAATATATATGGATTCGAATGCTCTTTTAGAGGGGCATTTTAAACTAAGCAGCGGAAACCATTCACAATATTATTTACAATCTGCAAAAGTTTTAGAAGATCCAAAAACGGCAAAACTTCTTGCCGATGCATTGGCAGTTCAAATCAAAGAGAGCGGTCTGGAGATAGATACGGTCTGCGCTCCGGCTCTTGGCGGATTAATCGCCGGTTTTGCACTTGCTACCGCACTTGATTGCCGTTCCATATTTGCCGAGAGAGTAAACGGGGAAATGAGCATCCGCCGCGGTTTTGAAGTAAAAGAGGGCGAGAGAGTTTTAATGTGCGAAGATATAATCACAACAGGCGGTTCTGCTATGGAAGCTGCAGAAGTTGTAAAGAGTCTCGGCGGAAAGATTGTCGGTGTTGCCGCTTTGGCAAATCGCGGTTTTTGTAAACGCGAAAACAGCTCCGTTACAACAAAACCGAATTGTAAACTTCCGCAAGATATTCCATTTTTTGCGTTAGAGGATTTTACATTTGAGATGTATGCACCCGAAGCGTGTCCAATGTGCAAAGACGGTAGCGAGGCTATAAAACCCGGCTCCAGAGGCAACTAAAATTAAGCGCTATCTGTGAAACCGATTGCACTTTTTTTAGCACTTCTGTTTTTTTGGCAAAATCTAGGTGCATCAGTCGATATACCCGAAGATAACGCGCTAAAAAAGATGATTGGCAGAATGCTTATCGTCGGATTTGACGGTGAGAGCGTGGATGAAAATAGTAAAATAGTTTCCCAGATACAAAAATATGAACTCGGCGGCGTTATACTTTTTGACCGCCACTTTTATGATAGAACCAAAACAAAAAATATCAGCTCGCCGCAACAATTAAGCACTCTTGCTTCATCGCTAAAATCTTTTGCAAAAAAACCGCTTATCGTCTCTGTTGATCAAGAGGGCGGAAAAGTCGCAAGACTCAAACCTGCATACGGATTTGACGCAACGCCCTCAGCTAAAGTTGTCTCGGAGATGGATGAGTATATGACAAAGCATGTATACAACTCTCTAGCAAAAACACTCAAAAACAGCGGAATAAATTGTGATTTTGCACCTGTCGTTGATTTGGCGGTAAACCCTCAAAACAGTGTTATCGTCGGACTAAATCGCTCTTACGGAAGTGACTCCAAAGAGGTTGCAAAATACGCAAAGATATTTATAAACTCGCTTAAAAATGAACATATTTTAAGCGTGGCAAAGCATTTTCCCGGACACGGTTCATCGCTTGGTGATTCGCATGAAGGTTTTGTGGATGTCAGTAAAACTTGGAGCGAGGTCGAACTTGAACCATACAAAGAACTAATCAACTCCGACATGATTTCTATGATAATGACCGCCCATGTTTTTAACTCGCAGTTAGATGAAAAATATCCGGCAACGCTCTCACACAATGTAAACACAAAACTGCTTCGGGACAAACTCCGGTTTAACGGTGTTATTGTGAGCGATGATTTACAGATGGGGGCGATTTTGAAGCACTACTCGCTAAAAGAGATTGTTGCATTATCCATAAACAGCGGTGTTGATATGCTGCTCTTTGGCAATCAGCTTGCAACTCAAGATATTGATGAGCTTGTAGAGCTTATTTTTGCAGGGGTTAAAAGCGGCGAGATTAGCTACGGACGAATCTTGGAGTCAAACAAAAGAGTAGAACTCTTGCATAAAAGTTTCTAATGCAGAGTGCTTTTTCTACTCTTGACTGGCTTGTATTTGGTCTCTACTTTTTAGTTCTAACCGTTACCTCGGTTATACTAAGCCACACGAAAATAGAGTCGTCACGCGATTTTTTCATCACTAAGCACCATATGTCAACATTTGCCGTTGCCATCTCCGTAATTGCCACTTCTCAATCCGCCGCCACATTTTTAGGCGCTCCGGAGTACTCATATACTCATAACTTTACTTTTATAGGCTTTTACTTCTCAGGAGTACTCGGAGCTTTTTTTGTAGCTTTTGTGCTTGTTCCGAAATTTTACGAGATGAAAGCCGTTACGGTTTATGAGCTTTTAGAACTAAGATACGGTGAGAGCGCAAAAAAACAAGCGGGAGTGATGTTTTTGCTCGGGAGAATTTTAGCAAGCGGTGCAAGACTCTACATCGGCGCGCTTGCAATCTCTATGATTCTTTTTAACGACATAATATTTGCGCATGTAGCTATATCTATTTTCGTTTTAATGGCAGGTTCTGTCGCCTACTCATATTTCGGCGGTATCCGCTCCATCATCTTAAGCGACATCATTCAAGCCGTTACCTACATTACTGCGGCGCTCTCTGTACTTATTTTTCTCTACTACTCACTTGAAGATGTAGAAATTATAAAAACACTACAAGAGCATAATAAACTAGTTTTTATAGACACCTCATTTAGCGGAGAGTTTAGTCTTATCGGGCTTCTTGGCGGATGGCTTTTGCTAAATATTGCAGCTTACGGGCTTGACCAAGACCTGACTCAAAGAGTTCTCTGCTGTAAAAACAAAAGCGAAGCGACAAAGTCACTCTTTATCTCAACGCTTCTAACGGTTCCTATCGTTATGATTTTTTTAACAATCGGTGCACTTCTTTATGTTTTTTACCTTCAAAGCAGTGTCGTGCAAAACTTTCAGGGCGAAAAAATCACCATCTTTATGTACTACATCTTAAATGAGATGCCGGATGGACTAAGAGGCTTGGTCACGGTCGGAGCGGTTGCGACAGCACTCTCAAGCACAACCTCTGTTTTAGGCGCTATGGCATCGGTTGCAGTTGAAGATTTATACAGACCATGGAAGATGAAAAAGGGCAAAGTAGATGAAACACACTTTATAAAAGCATCAAGATTTGCGGTGCTTTTTTTTGCACTTGCTCTCTCTTTGATGGCGATAGGAAGTTACTTTTGGCAACGATACAGCAATCTCTCGCTCATTAGTTTTGCTCTCGGCGTTATGGCATTTGCCTATACAGGGCTTTTGGGTGTATATTTCTCGGCAATATTTACGACTCGCGGGAACCAAACTACCGTTTTTTTAGCACTTATTGGCGGATTTATAACAGTTTTAGCACTTCAACCATATACTTTCGGAATTAATTTAGGTTTTTCATGGCAGATAGTTATCGGTACTGCCGTAGCGTTTTTAATTATGCAAACAAAAAAACAGTAGCTGAATTTAGATAAAATATTTTCAAACAATAAGGATTAAAAAAGTGAACGATTCAATAACTGTTCAAGATTTTAGAGAATATAGAAAAGAACTAGGATTTACAAATCAGGGTGATGTCAAGAATTTCTTTGCAGCAAAGGACATAATACCTACCGTTGATTTTAATTATATAGATTTACTTAATACCAGACTCACTGAAATTATAAAAAAAATAAATTCATTAGTATCAAAAGATATAAGCATAAACACTATTGATAAGTTTTGTATAGATAATATTGAAACTGTTTTTCAAAAATTAAAAAACAATAGTATTATTGAAAAATTAAATAATCAAGGCAGAAGACCGGAACAGGTATATTTCTCATGGATGAGAGGATATATAATTTCAAACTATTTTTTAAAAGCACTACGAGAAATTTTTGAAGTTGATTTTGATAGTATAAAATTAATCGGCGATGATGATTTGACAAATATTGAATCATTCAAAAGAACGCCAACAGCTGATTTGGAAATATTGTTAAAAGATGGCAGTAAATTAAGAATCGAAGTACAATCTGGGTTTCAAGGGATTAATGATATTAAACAACATAAAGTCTTAGAAGCAAAAAAAATTGCACAAACAAATAAAATATCATCTTTCGCAGTTCATTTTGATCTATTTAACGGTCAAGTTGCTTTTGTGCAGCTTGATGCAATTGAAGATGGTAGCATCAACTGGATTACAAGACAACAGATGGAAGGTCAAACAGTTTTTAACATTGATCAAAATTATTTTATTTGGAAGCTTACAGAAAATCCACCAAAATTTAATGATATTTTTGCAAAATAATGATAGAAAAAATTAAAGTTTTAGACCTATTTGCCGGCGTTGGTGGACTTAGTTATGGTTTTGCACATGATGAAAACTTTGAAATTATTGCAGCAAATGAAATATTGCAGGATATGGCTAAAGCATATTCGCTAAATCATCCAAGTGTTAAAATATACAATTGCGATATAAAAGATTTCGGACTCCATAACCTCCAAAAAGATTTGCAAATCCAAAAAGGCGATATAGATTTAATTGTCGGCGGCCCACCATGCCAAGCATTTTCAACTGTCGGAAAAAGATTAATAGATGACCCAAGAGGTAAGCTTTTTCAAGAATACTATAGAGTGTTAAAAGAATTAAGCCCTAAAGTATTTTTATTTGAAAATGTAAAAGGACTTCTATCTATGCAAAAAGGAGAGCTATTTAAAACAATTCTTTCTCTTTTTGAATCACTTGGATACCGTGTGCAATATGAAGTTTTAAATTCAGCAGATTACGGTGTTCCGCAAATAAGAGAAAGAGTTATAGTTATCGGAACAAAATCAGACTTAAAATTTGAATTTCCGGAAAAAACTCATACAAACATAGAAAACAACCTTTTTAATAAAAATTTAAAACCTTATCTGACACTATCAGAGGCGATTAGCGATTTACCTTTTATAAAAAACAATGAAGAGAGTTTTGAATACAGTTTTGAGCCAAAAAATGATTTTCAAAAGTTAATGAGAACAAATGCACCAAAAAGATTGGCTGAACATAATGCACCAAAAAACAATGAAAAATTAGTAAGATTAATGGAGTGTTTGCCTGATGGGGGAACACCGCAAGATGCTCCAAAAGAACTCCGCCCACAAAGTGGGTTTGCCAATACTTATTGTAGATTATGGTGGGAGAGACCCGCTCCGACTATTACAAGAAATCTAAGCACGCCATCATCATCACGATGTATTCATCCCAAAGCACCAAGACCGCTAACAACAAGAGAGGGAGCTAGAATACAGTGCTTCCCCGATGATTATATTTTTTATGGCTCAAGAAGTTCAAAAAATTTACAAATCGGCAATGCAGTTCCTACTTTTTTATCAATAGTTTTAAAAAATGCTATTAAAAATCATTTAGCAATTAATAAATTATAAGGAGCAAAGAATGGATGAATTTTACATAGGTGTGATGTCGGGGACAAGCCTTGACGGTATTGATATAGCTTTTTGCGAAATCAAACCGCATAGTTTTGAACTGCTTTACTCTGCCGTATACCCTTTTGATAAAGAGTTAAAGGTTGACATCCTAGATGCTATAAATGCTCCGATAACTTTAAAGACCTTAGGTGAACTTGATACCCGTTTGGGCAAAATGTACGCTGATGCGATAGAGAATTTTATATATGAGAAAAAGATAGATAAAAATAAAATAAGCGCTATCGGTCTGCACGGTCAAACACTTTGGCACGAACCAAACAGCGAGTACCCTTTTTCTATGCAGTTAGGCAATCCCAGTGTTGTAACGGCTCAAACAGGCATTAGAGTCATTAGTGATTTTAGACAAAAAGATATAGCGCTCGGCGGTCAAGGTGCTCCTTTTGCACCTGCTTTTCATAACTACCTATTTTCAAGGCTTGAAGGCAATATCGCGGTGCTAAATATCGGCGGGATGGCAAATCTAACTATTCTCGGCGATGAACTTATAGGCTACGACACAGGCTGCGGCAATGTCCTTATAGACTACTGGGTTTCACAGAACAACAGCGTAACTTATGACGAAGACGGAAAATGGGCTAAATCAGGAACCGTAAATGCCGAGTTGCTTAAACTTATGCTAAAAGAGCCTTACTTTTCTAAAGAAGCCCCAAAGAGTACGGGCAGGGAACTTTTTAATGGAGAATGGCTTAAGAGACAGCTTGAGCTTTTCTCACAAAAAAGAGGGGGCAATTCTCATATAAAAAACAGGGATGTTCAAGCGACACTTTTAGAGTTAAGCGTAAAGAGTATCGCGAATGAAGTCAAAAAAAATCCGATAGATTTGTTAATCGTATGCGGAGGCGGCGTTAAGAACTCTTACCTTATGGAGCAGCTGAAAAACGAACTAAGCGGTATAGAGGTTGTTTCAAGCGATGAGTGCGGGGCAAGCAGTGAGTTTATGGAGGCCATGGCTTTTGCATGGCTTGCTTATGAGAGAATGCACAAAAGATGTGTCAAACTATCCTCCGTTACGGGAGCGTCAAAAGATTCTATTTTAGGTGCTATATATGAGTAAAATAAATGAGTGGCTACAAACAACCTCTTACAAAAATTATACGATTGAGACTGCGTTAGCAGATGCAAGTTTTAGAAAATATTACAGACTCAGAGACGGGGACAAAACAGCCCTTTTGATGGATTCTTCTTTGGAACTAAACTCCTTAAAATCATTTTTAGATGTAACGACAAGACTAAAAAATGCGGATGTAAGCGTCCCTAAGATTTTTGAACAAAACATAGAAAACGGGTACATAATTTTAGAAGATTTCGGAACTACCCACTATTTGGATCTCTTAAGTGAAAATAATTTCAAAGCGTTTTACACGAAAGCCATCAACTCTATTTTAAAAATGCAAAAAGCGAATGCATCCGCTCTGCCTCCCTACAATAAAGAGTTTTTACATGCGGAGATGCAATTGATGCAGGATTGGTATATAGAGAAACTTCTTTGCGCAAAGCTAAACGAATCGCAAAAAAAGCTTATTGCAACTACTCTTGAGGCTATTTCTACCGTAGTTTTAGAACAGCCTCAAGGCGTTTTTGTGCATCGCGATTTTCACTCAAGAAATATTATGCTCAAAAATGATA
Source organism: uncultured Sulfurimonas sp. (assembly GCA_964358925.1). Lineage (GTDB taxonomy): Bacteria > Campylobacterota > Campylobacteria > Campylobacterales > Sulfurimonadaceae > Sulfurimonas. The sequence continues at coordinate 110 of CAYHRD010000099.1, read as the reverse complement.
AAAAAATCGGCATCATTGATTATCAAGACGCGATGAGCGGTGCTATTACTTATGATTTGGTCTCTTTACTTAAAGATTGCTATGTCGCTTACGATAGAAAAGAGATTAAA
>CAYHRD010000098.1:0-7752 GCA_964358925.1 uncultured Sulfurimonas sp. | reverse complement strand
TAACCATTTTAAAGCCTTTTAATAGTGTTATTTAACTGTTAAAATAATACTGTATTTAAATATAGAAAGTCAATAGTAAATTAAAAAATAACATTAAAATAATACAAATATAACACTTTTATAGCGTTATTTTATTAATACTATAGAAGATTGATTTTTTATAAAAGAGTGTAAGCTCTTAGCCTTTACTTCTAGTAGATTTTTATATAATTCCATAATGTGTACACTAAAAAATTTTAGTATGAAAGTAAAAAAATGTTAATTCTTTTTGATTTTGAAAATATCCAAAATACTCACTATCGAGATACTAAACAGCTTATAGTTGATAAAATAGGCTATACCGACTGGGTTGAAGCTAAAAATATGGTGCAGTGGCTGAAGGTAATGAAAATAAATGCTTGAGAGACTGGAATTCAAATGATTTTAGGCTTAATTGTTTATGGGAACTAATACATAGTGGAGAAGATAAAAAATGACATTGAAACCAATAAGAAATGAACAAGAGTATGATATAGCTTTACAAGAAGTTGATAGACTAATGGAACTCAATCCTGCTCTTGGCAGTAAAGAGAGTGATAATCTTGAAGTTTTACTTTTATTGATTGAAAAATATGAAGAAGAAAATTGGGCTATATCTGAACCTGTCCCTAGTGCATAAAAGCTATATGTCGCTTCTTTCTATCTCGCATAAGCGTTTTTTCCAAGCAACAAATCAAGCGGCAAAGTGTTGGAAGCTACGCCTAATAATACATGCTCTATAAGTTTACTACGATTTATTTTATACTCTTTTAGTTTTTTATCAGAAAGCTCTAGGATGTATTCATCTATCGTTGCACTAATCGTTTTTGCTTTTCCGTGAATGAGCTTTGTTAGTAAAAGCTGATCAGGTTCTAGCATGACTAAAAGAGATCTATCGCTCATTTTAAAAACTATATCCATGGCATTTCTAATAGATGAATTCGGAGCTTTTTCGCCATCTTCAATCATTCCTGAAATATGCAGCGATAAAGCTTCAATAGCATTAGCTTTTGCTTCTTCAAAAGTATCCCCTGCGCTTACGCATCCTAGAATGTCAGGAAAGAATACGCTATAACTCTCTTTTGTACCTGCTTCAAAAATAGCTGGGTAATCTTTGATAAATTCAATCATTGTTATTTTCCTTTTATAAAAGTGCAAAAAACTCATCTTGCGCTTATTCGCATTTGTTCTACTATGCCGATACTTGCATTTTTACGCCGAAAGATTGCATAACTTTCATAATCGTATCAAATTTTGGTTTAGTGCCTTTATGGAAAGTTTTATATAAACTTTCTCTTCCAAGTCCAGTTTCTTCAGCTATTTGGCTCATTCCTTTAGCTTTTGCTATATTACCAAGAGCTTCAAGAAGTTCATCCATATCTCCATCTGCCAAGATTTGAGAAAGATACCCTGCTATCACTTCTTTATTATCTAAATATTGTGCTATATCAAAATTTGTAACTTCTAATTTACTCATTGTCAAGCTCCTTTAAAATCTCATTTGCTTTTTTTATATCATCACTTTGAGATGATTTATCTCCACCTATCAACAAAACAATAATCTCATCATCTTTTTGAGTATAGTAAACTCTATATCCAGGACCAGTTGGAATTCTAAGTTCACTTATATTGTTTCCAACTGATTTATAATCTCCAAAGTTGCCAAGTTTCATTCTTTCCACTCTTCTTAATACTGCAACTTTACCTTGAGTATCTTTGAGCCTAGTTAGCCACTTTGAAAAAATATTTGTTTGTTTTATTACATACATGAGAGTATTGTATCTTAAAAGATACTTTGTGTCAAATGTATGTAGCAAAATTAAATTTTTAAATTTTAACTATTTATTATAAAGAGCCAAATTAAAAAACCGATAACTCAGATAACTCCGAGAACCTTTAAAATAGGGCTTCTCTGGTTTTTATATACTATATGGGCTAATCCGATAACTCCGATAAGTAGTTAATAGTATGTTATAATTTTAAAAATATAAAAAAAGGATTTATTATGGCTTATGTTATACGAGACGGAAAACTTGAAAAAGCTCAACCCATAACTAACCTTACTCCTGAGCAAAAAAAAGTATTGAGAGTTAGTACTGCAAAACAATCTTCTAAGCTAAGAGAACTTAAGGCTCAAAAAGAAGCAAGTTGAAAAATATTTCAATAAGCCCTTTATCTGCTCAAGAACTAGAATCATTTTTTAAGAAGCTTAATTTTTCAAAAGATTCTGAGCATATCAAAAAATATATTAGTATTGTTATAGAAACAGCTGCTTGCCAGCAAGTTGTCATATATGAAGCTTGTGATTTAAAAAAAGATGATATTTTTGGATTTTTTGCACTTAAAACAACCCATGATGATATTGACAATGTTCCAGGTATCATCGTTGAGTTCTTGTATTTAAAAGTAGAGTATAGATCAAAAATAGAAGAGTTTTCAAATATAAAATATAGTTTTTTATTGCTTGACCATATTATAAATATAGCAATAGACATTCAGAAGTTAGTAGCTATTAATCATGTTTATTTAGTTCCTATAAGCGATAAAATGAGAGCTATATATAATGAGTACGGTTTTGTAAATATTCCGGGATCCGGTAAAAATGAATATGAAGATTACATGGTATTTAATCTTTTAGATGAAGATCCGACTCTATTATAAATTTAGTTATTAAAAAATAACTGTACCGTTTTTGTACCGCTTTTTTTCAACTAGTTTTCAATATAAATAGTGCAATTTGTTTGTTGAAATGCTATTGCAAAGTGTTTATTGAAAAAAGAATGGATAAATTTAAGTTCTTTATAACTTAATATTAACCTCATAAAAGGTAAAATCTCTACTTATTTTACAATCTTGGAAACTTAATGAGAATATTTTTACCACTATTTCTATCTCTTCTGGCAGCAAACTCCTTTGCAGACACAATTAAATCAATAAAGTATGACGGTATGGTTCATATGTCGGAGTCCGTAGCGCTGAGAATGCTTAAGTTTGAAGTGGGCGATACGCTTAACAAAGAGATGCTTGATGCATCAATAAAGGCGTACTACAAGCAGGGTTATTTTGACGATATTTGGGCAGATATCAATGATGAGGGAGTTTTAACATTTCACTTTAAAGAGAAACCACATATCTCAAAGATAGAGTTAAAAGGGTGGAAAGAGAACGATTCCGATATAAGAAACAGTATTGTTCAGATAAAAGTGGGTTCGCTTTATGATGAGAAAAAACTTGAAGCTGCAAAAAAAAGAATTATCGAAGCGATAAATAAAGATGCAAAGATTGACAGCGTAGTTGAAATCCAAAAAGAGTATCTTGAAAACGGAAGTATAGCAGTTACTTTTTTGGTTAACGAAGGTGAAGAGATAATCATTGAAGATTTAACCTATAGCGGTATGAAAAATTTAGACATCGATGAGCTTGACGATGTTATCGCAAATAAAGAGCGAGAGTTTATGGGATGGCTTTGGGGTAGAGATGACGGTAAGATGAAAGTAGCCGATTTGGCGTATGACCCTCTTAGAATCCGTGATGTCTATATGCAGCACGGCTATTTGGATATTGATGTAAATGAGCCGTTTGCAAAAGTAAATTTTGATAACTACACTGCCGATATGAGTTACCAGATAGCAGAGGGCGAAGTTTACAGCGTAAGCGGAATCAAAATAAATCAGGTTAAAAATGTAGTTGATGAGGCTCTTATTCAAGAACTTATAAAACTACAGATTGGCAAACCTTTCAATATTAAAACTTTTCGCGAAGATGCACAAAGAATTAAAACTCTTATAGCGGATTTGAGTTACGCTTTTGTCGAAGTTGTTCCTGATTTAAAAAAGGATCCTGAGAAACGAACGGTTGAAGTTGTTTTTAAAATCACTCCGGGTGACAAAGTTAAGATTAGAAATGTAATTATTTCCGGTAACAATAGAACGCTAGACAGAATTGTAAGAAGAGAGCTTTATCTCGGTCCAAACGATATGTACTCGCTTACGGATTTAACGGATTCAAGAAATGCACTCGGACGACTCGGCTTTTTTGACGGAAATACTATCGAAGAAAAAAGAGTTAACAATCAAACTATGGATTTGATTGTTAAAGTAAAAGAGGCTCCGACAGGAAATATTCAACTCGGCGGCGGATACGGAAGTTACGGCGGAATTCTTATAAGCGTTGCGGTTGATGATAGAAATATTTGGGGTTCTGGTATCAATATCGGTGTAAAAGCAGAGCGTTCCGAATTGACATCAAACTATTCGTTTAGCATATCAAACCCGCGACTAAACGATAGCGATTTTAGCGGTAATTTCTCTGTTTTCACATCTGAGTATCAGTATAACGATTATACGGTTATGTCAGACGGATTATCTCTTGGAGTCGGACATAAATTTACTAGATATATTAGCGGACATATCGGTTACGGATTTTCAAAAAATAGTTATAAGTTTGAAGATGATTCTGAATATATATATGACCCGTACTTTCAAAACTATGCGAAAAGTTCTGTTACGGTAAGCGCAAAGTATGATAATACCGATGATTTTTATATGCCTAGAAAAGGTATTATAGTAACCCAAAGTATTGAAAATGCAGGAATCGGAGCAGATGCCAGTTTTATAAAAAGCAGAACAGGTTTTTCTGCATTTAAAGGGCTTGACGAGTATGTCGGTTTTGACCTTATTGCAAGATACAAAGCAAAGCTTAACTATGTAAAAGAGTTAGACTTTCTGCCGGTAGCCGAGAGATTTTATATGGGTGGTATCGGAAGCGTTAGAGGGTATGAGTCATATTCACTATCTCCAAAAACAAAAGTAGATGTAAATGCCGATGACGGTGTAAGAAGATATGGAGGTGAATATAGCGCTACAAATAGTTTTGAGCTAAGTTTCCCTTTGGTTCCAAAAGCAAAAATGCGTGTTGTCACCTATCTTGACTGGGGTTACATAGGAACAAGCGAGAGTGCAGGAGACGGTTTTGATGTGCAAAATCTATCTCGCGGCGGATTTGGAGCAGGACTTGAGTGGTTCTCTCCTGTCGGACCGATTCAGTTGATGTTCTCAAAACCTCTTGCAGAAGAAGCAGGCGACAAAACAGCAGTATTTGAGTTTACTATGGGGCAAAGATTTTAAAATTTAGTTCTATTATAGAGTACCCCATTATGATGGGGTATCGTATATAATGAATTGAAGTTTCTGATTAAGTTAAGATTAGATTGCCGCGCCTCTTGCAGAGGCTCGCAATGACTATTATTGCGAGGAGAAAAGCGCAACAACCGTCATTGCAAGAAGCGAAGCGACGAAGCAATCTCTGTTTGTTTAGAAGGTTACATCAGTTATAAAAAGAGATATTTATAGCGCCGTTTTTAATGAGTTCCAATTTTTCTATACTCTCTTTTGCCAGATAAAGATTGTTTTTAGACTCGATTTTTAGTTCGCCTTTTTCAAAACTAAGCGTAAAATCGATATTTCTCGGCTGATGGCTTAGCAAAGCTACACCCAAAGATAGAAGATAACTAAGAGAGTTTAGCTGGTTTACATCAGGAAGAAGATTTCTAAATTTATCTACATGCGCAGATGAAGGTAATTTTCTCTTTGCATATCGCGCTAAAGTTGCAATAAGAATTATCTGCTTATGCGTAAAACCAAACTCTAAGGCATCTTCTATGAGATAGTAGCTGTGTCTGTTGTGAGAGTAGTAGTGGATAGAACTTCCGCTAATGTAGAGTTTCGCCGCAATCGCTAGCTCATAACGATAGTTTCTATCAATATTAAGCGTTTCGCGGGTTAGGTCAAAGAGCTCTTTTGTAACTCTGCAAAGTTGGTTTGCATAAGCGATATTGTCAACATGCGAATCAAGTATATATCGCATAGATGTGTTGTAGTTTGGAGGAAATCTATCTTTTGCCGTTCTAAGTAAATCGGCTAAAAAAACACCCTCTCTCACACCGACACCGCTTGTGATTAGATTTTTTACTCTGAATTTTTTAAAGACCCTTAAGAGTATTAATGCACCCGGTTTTATAATATCAAACCTGCTGTTTTTTATGCCTAATTTTTGTAAATCATCTTCATCTGAAACCAAGATTTTTTTTAAAAGTTGTATAAATTCGTCATAGTTTGGCTCAAAAGCGTGAAGCTTTTGTATAGGATAATCGCTGTTGTTTAGTATGGCATTAGATATTGCCCTAAACGAGCCGCCGATTCCGATAATTGTTTGTGGATTGATATTCTGGAGTTGTTCCAGTTGCGAATCAATATATTTTTTAGCGCCCTCAATATCGTTTTTATCAAAAAAGAGCTCTTTTAATCTCACTGTTCCGAGATTAAGGGAGATATTTAAACTAATCTCTTTATTATTTATAAGTGAAAATTCGGTTGACCCGCCGCCGATATCGATGCTCAGGGCATTTTTTTGTTCAGGTAAAAGATTTGCGCATGCAATAGCGCCGAGATACGCTTCTCTTTCTCCATCTATGACTTTTATCTGTATACCCAGAGAGTTTTTTACTCTGTTTATAAAATCTTTTTTATTTGGTGCATCTCTAAGTGCAGAGGTGGCTACGCAGAGAGTTTTTCTAGCTTTAAATGAAGAGATTATGGATGAGAAATTCTCTAATGCGTCAAATGCTCTTTGCATTGGAATTTCTTGAAGAATTCCGTTATTTTGATAGGCATGTTCAGAGAGTCGAACTCTGCTTTTTGCTTCGTGTAAAATATGAAACGCAAAGCGAGAACTTTTTTCATAGACTACCATTCTAACCGAGTTAGAACCAATATCTATGACTGCTACTCTTTTTGACATTTAGTGTTTTTTACTCTTCGTCTTGTAGTTGTTTATATTTAAATTGAAGTTCTGCAATAGATTCTATATTATCTTTATCCGGGATAATACAGTCAACAGGACAAACTGATACACATGCAGGCTCATCATAAACACTTACACACTCCGTACAACGATCAGGATCTATGAAATAGACAGGATCTCCCTCTTCAATAGCCATAGTAGGGCACTCTTCACGACACGCATCACATGCTATACATTCATCAGTTATTATTAAAGCCATCAAAATACCTTATAGTTTAGTTCAATTTAAATATATTTTAAAAATATATTTTCATGTGCACGATTTATATCGAAATAAAGCTTTATTATTTTTTAAACTTTACTATTTTTTATTTATAGGCAGTATGCATGAGAGCTTTGAGTTTAGGTTTAAGCTAGCTACCGTTCCCATAACACCGTCTGTTCTGTTTTTGATACTTATTTTTGCACCCAGTGCATCGGCTGCACTTTTAGCCAAAAAGAGCCCAAGCCCGACTCCCGGTTTATTTCCCTCTCTCTTAAACGGTGCGAAAAGGTCAGAACTCTCATCAATTCCACACCCTTCGTCTATCACTTCGATAAGCAAACCATAGCTGTTTAGTGAACTAATAAGAGATACGCTTTTGTCTTTTGGAGTAAATTTTAGTGCATTTTGTAAGAAATTTTGAATAATTTGGTTGAGCAGGCTTACTTGAAGAAATGTCATATATCCGTTTGGTTCAAAATTCATATAAAGTGTTTTGCCCTCATTTTCGGCTAGAAGTTTAAAATCGTCAGCTTTTTGATGAAGAACCTCTATAACATCTACCTCTTGAGGTTTTTCTAGCTGCGCACCCTCCTGGCGACCGATGTTGAGTATATTTGAGACAATGATATTCATCTTTACGTTTGTAACAGTTGGCAGGTCGCGAAGGT
>CAYHRD010000097.1:0-7839 GCA_964358925.1 uncultured Sulfurimonas sp. | reverse complement strand
AATAGACGATTTTGAATCTTTATGTGAGGTATTTGGAGATAGAATATTTTAAAGAGATGCAAAAGTTGAATATTAAAATATTGACAGTTGTTGCGAGCCTCTCTAAGAGGCGCGGCAATCTAATTTTGATTTAATCAGAGGTTTTAATTATAACAAAAAGGTAATTAAACATTATCAATTGCAGCATATAATTTTTTACTGACTAATTCAATTTTCTCAAATAATGAGAGAATGCTATCTTGTTTAGTACCGTAAGTTCCGCCTTCAAGTAGATTAATAATTTCTGAAACATACAAAACAGCTTCTTTTTGCAAAGCTTCCACAGTTGTGAAATCATACTTTTTATTTAAACTTACTTTCTTAATATTGTCATACCATAGTTTAAAATCATTGTTTTTTGGTAAATATGCATCAAGTGTCGGAGATGCGCTAAAAACTGATTCATAAGCATTTGCCTTATAGGCTAGATGATCTATTTTTACAAAGCTTCCAAATGTATAACCGAGCAAATGCTCACTAGAAAGAGAGATGTTACTAGATGTATTAGCAAATTTATCTAGAGCTTGTTTAAATTCATAAACAGCATCTTTCGTTTGAGCCGCAATATTAACCATACTGTCGCTTAATGACACAATTTCATCAGATTCTTGTCGAACAATTTGGATATTTACATCCACTTGTTTGGTTGCCAACTGTACCCGCTCAGCCAGTTTACGAACTTCATCTGCTACAACAGCGAAGCCTCTTCCGTGTTCTCCTGCGCGTGCAGCTTCAATGGCAGCGTTAAGAGCAAGCAGATTTGTTTGATTGGCAATATCATTAATCAGAGTCACAATCTGCCTAACACCATTTACTCCCGTAACCAACCCTGTCATTCGCGTATTTGAATTATTCAATGTCGAGGTAAGCGTTTCTAGTGAATTTGTGACACTTATAATATTGGTTTGAGAGCTTGAGAGATCATTAGATTCTATCAATATTAGTTCTCTTATCTCTTGAAGTCCTTTTAAGATAGCCTCAAAAGTTTTATAAACTATTGATAAACCATCAACTGTCGATGATGTAAATTTAGAAGCAACAGAGTGCTCTAAACGATATTTTTGACTATCATCCGACATAGATAATGATTCATATAGCTGTTCGTCATCTTTAGATCGAAAAATAGTAATTTGTTGCTTAAGTGCTTCGTTCTCTTTAGATATTTCTTCATACTGTCGTTCAAGCTTTTTAAATCGCTTTTTGGATACAAACATTGTACACTCCTAAATAAATTGGTATAAATTTGCACTTGATATTAGAATTGACGCTTTTAAAACCCTTGGATAGCCCCTGCGATATCTTCTAAATCAACAATTTTTGTAACTGCTTTTGCTTCTATAGCTTTGTTTGGCATTCCAAACACTACGCATCTTTTAGAGCTTTGAGCGATTGTGAAAGCTCCTGCATCATACATCTCTTTCATTCCTATTGAGCCGTCATCTCCCATTCCGGTAAGCATTACTCCCATTGCTTTAGAACCTACTGCATTGCGTACGCTTCTAAATAAAATATCAACACTTGGTTTATGTCTGCTTATTTTTGGACCGTCTAGTAGTTTTATGTACTGTTTTGATTGTCGGTTTTCTAATACTAAATGGCGATTACCCGGAGCTATATATACCGATGAATTTTCAATAATTTGTCCATCCTTAGCTTCATGGACATTTAATGCACAGAGTCTATCTAGTCTTTGCGCAAAGCTTCCCGAAAATCCAAACGGTATATGGAGTGTTATAAGTATCGGAGGAAGCGGCGGGGTTAAATGAGAAAATATCTCCATTAATGTCTCAACTCCACCTGTTGAAGCACCGATAGCTATAACTTTTGAAGTGGGAATCAATGCAGGTTTTAAAGGCAAAAGCATATCCGGATGATTTTTAACCGTTTCAATTTCTATGATAGACGGTTTTTTAGCCTCACATTTTGTTTTATATCTATCGATCAAAAAGACTAATCTTAAAAGTGTATCTTCTATACGAGAAAAGAATGTCTTATCATCTTCGCCTATTTTTTTCTTTTGTATAAAACCGACTGCTCCATCATCAAACACTTCATGATGTTTTGTAGCATCTGTTGATATTACGATTGCCGGCATGGGATGAAGACGCATAAGATTTCTTAAAAATGTAACCCCATCCATTTTAGGCATATTTATGTCTATGGTAACAAGATCCGGTTCATATTTTTTTATCAATTCGCGCGCTTCAAAAGCATCAGATGCAGTTGCTACAACTTCGAAATCATCTAGTCGAGAAATCATATCCGATAGGATACTTTGCATCAAAGGCGAATCATCAATTATTATTACTCTATACATTTTAATCCTAGAATAGAGTTACATTTTGCGAAGAAGCATCATCGTCGATTGTTCTATTAACAATTTTTGCAAGTGAATTATCAGCAATGACAAGGCGTTCATCCATCGTTCTGTTGGCAACAAATCTTGAGATTGTGTTAAACTCATTATCTACCATAATAACACGACCGTTATTTCCAAGTACATTCTCTGCCACTATGCGAATTTTCTCTGCACGACAAAAGTTTCGTGCGAACAAAACATTTCTTTCACCTATATTGTCAGAGAAATTTTGTAAGATTGTGGCACCGCCTGCAATCTTTGCGCTAATATTCTCTTTACGGCATCCAAGTTTATACATCTCATTTAACATAGCTTCCATTGCATACAAGCCAAATCTGCAAGACTCTCCTTGAACACATGAAGACGGCAGCAAAAAGTGATTCATCCCTTTTAGGCGCATTACATCATCATACAGCATTACGGCAACACAAGAGCCTAGAAGTGTACTTATAGGTAAATTGTCATCATCATATGTAATCGCAAACTCTCCTCCTATAATGCCAAGTGTCTCTTTATTTTGAATGTACTTGATAGCATCCGGACGAGACATCTTTAATATTTTGGAATCTAGCGTTCCCTTGATTATTTTCATTAAAATTCTTTCGTTTTTATAAATATATTTTGTCCACATCTCTCAACATATGGAGTAAGTCCAAGTGGACTTTCTGAATGACCAAGATATAGTGTTCCGCCTACTTTGAGGGTAGTAAAAAGCTTTTTTAAAATATCGTTTTGATCCTCTTGATTAAAATATATCAGAACATTTCTGCAAAATACCACATCAAACTCATTGGCACTAAAAGGATAAGAAGGCGACATCAGATTCATCTGCTCAAATCTTACTTTATTTCTTAGCGTATCTTTTACTTTTATGAGGTATTCTCCATCTTTGTTCGGATGTTCTCTTCTTTTAAAATATTGAGACGGTTTTATCCATAACGGAAAATCATCCGTATTTCTACCAAACTCATAAATCCCGTTTGAGGCATGATTTAATACTTGCTTATCTATATCTGTCGCTATTAAAGAATAGTTAAATAGCGCATTGGAATAGAGCTCTTTAGCCTCTTGTATCGTTATTAAAATAGAGTAAGGTTCTTCTCCCGTTGATGCAGCCGAGCAGTAAATTTTTAATCCGCCGGATGCCTCTATGGCTTGTTTTACAACCCTGTCTCTTAAATCTTCAAAGTGAAATGATTCACGAAAAAAGTTAGTTTTATTGGTCGTAAAAGCACTTATAAAAGTGTCTATATGTTTACCCTGCTCTATCTGGGCTAAAATCTCATCAATGTTTTCATTTTCTAAAAGCCGCTTTAGTTTATCCAAGCGGTTAGATATCATAACATCCTTATTCGAAGCAAGCGTAATTCCACTATGTATATAAGCGAGTTTTCTTGCTCTATCAAGCTGACGCGGCGAGTACATGTGAAGATGCCTCTTGCGAATGACGAGATAAACGCTGCATTTCCTCTTTATCTAAGATTTTATCGATATCAAGTATAACAATCATCTTCTCATCTTTTTTAAATAAGCCTTTGAGATATTTAGGTGCAATAGAAGTTCCCATGTCAGGAGCAGGATATAGTTTATCCAAGTCAACATTCTCCATATCGGAAACTTCATCTACGACAAGACCTATCATTCTTGCATCTTGTGTTTTTACTGCAATTACAATTGTTCTTTCGCTGTATGCGGGTTGAGTATTAATATTAAATCTTACTCTTAAGTCAATTATAGGTGCCACTTCACCTCTTAGGTTTATAACCCCTTTAACCCAGCGGCTTGCGTCAGGTATAGGCGTTACAACAGGATAGGTAAGAATCTCTCTTACCTTATTTATCTCTATGCCGTAAGTCTCATTTCCAAGTTTAAAAGTTAACAACTGGTTTATTTGTGTTGCGCTCATGACGCTCTCCTAGTAGTATTTTGAGTGATATTCATCGTATCAATTATTAAGCCTATTGTTCCGTCTCCGCGAACAGTTGCCCCGCCTATTCCTTGTGCATTTCTAAAGTTTTTATCTAGCGGTTTTACAACAAACTGCTGTTGATTCATAAACTCATCTACAAACAGCGCTATCTTTTTTGCTCCCGAGCGAACAACTATTAAAAGTCCGTCGGATAACTTATGATTTTCAGGAGTGATGTTAAATGTCGTATGAAGTCTTATAACAGGTATAAACTCATTTCTTAGCATTAACACTTCAGACTCTTCATCACCGATTTGTTTTACCATCTCTTCTTCTGGTTTAAGCGTCTCTATAATTGCAGAAAGCGGCAGTATATACTGCTCTTTGCCGACTCTTATATTAAGTCCGTCTAAGATAGCAAGAGTAAGCGGCAGTACAATAGTAAATGTTGAACCAAACCCTTCTTCCGTCTCTACTTTAACAACTCCGCCCAACTTTTTAATATTTGACATTACGACATCCATACCGACACCGCGACCCGATATATCCGTTACCGCTTCTGCCGTACTAAGCCCCGGTGCAAATATAAGCATAGCTTTGTCATCTTTACTCATTTGTGCGGCATCAGACTCTTCTATAATTCCGTTTTGGATAGCTTTTGCGGTGACTTTTTCAAGGTTAATACCACCGCCGTCATCTTGAATCTTAATTATCATCTGTCCGTTAGCTTGTTCCGCACTCATAAGAAGCGTTCCCGTTTCACTTTTACCCGCTGCTTTTCTTCTGTCAGTCGACTCTATACCGTGGTCCATAGCATTTCTTACGATATGGGTAAGCGGATCTGTCAGACCTTCAATCATTGCCTTGTCAATCTCTACACTATCACCATAGTGACGGAAATCTATCTTCTTATTTAACTTTTTAGCGGTATCTCGTATAACTTTTGGGAATTTAGAAAATACAGTCTCCATAGGAATCATACGCACTCCCATAACAGACTCTTGAAGCTCTCTGATGTAACGGTCAAGCAAATCAAGTCTTTCGCTCAAATCAGATTTTATCTTCTGGTCTTGCATCATAAATGTATACTGAGTAAGCATAGAGTGAGCAATAACCAGCTCACCGATATTATTCATAAGAGCGTCTATTTTAGATAAATCGACTCTGATTGAGTTAGATGCACTGTCGGCTTTAAACTTTTTAGCATCTTTAGTTTCATCATCTTTAGCTTGAACTTCTTTTTTTACGACTGATGAGTTAGTTTGAACTTTTTTCTCTTTTTCTTTGATTTCTTCATTGAAAAAACCGAAATGTTCACCATCCTCTAAAACATCATCTATAATCGTCGACTCGTTAAAGAATCCAAACCCCTCATCTTCAATAAGTTCTATATCATCAAAGAACCCGAACCCTTCATCATCAACAAGTTCTAGATCATGAAAAAATCCGAACCCTTCATCATCAACAAGTTCCAGCTCATCAAAAAATCCAAACCCGTCATCTTCTAAAATATCTTTATTTAGTTCTATCTTAGTACCGTTCATAGGTCCATAAGCATTACTGCCGTCTTTTGGCAAGAGCATTCCAAAGAGAGGAATCTCTACTATCTCTTTCGCAAGAAACTCTTCTTCTGCTTCTCTTACTTTTATAGGTTGGACATGAGGCTCTTCATTTAAGAGTTCCATTTCTTTTATATCTTGTGAAAAGTTATCCAGTTTATAAAGAAGATCTTCTTTTGTAGCCATAAAATAGTCATGTTCAAGTTCATCAGATAACTCTAACTCTAAGATGTGCTTTAGCGTATCGACTCCGTCTATAAGTAAACTTGCCATACTCTCTTCAAACGAGAGTTTGCCGTTTCTAAGCTTATCCATAAAAAATTCAAGTTCATGGGCTAAGGCTGCAAACATTGACAGCTCAACCGATGCCGAGTTGCCTTTTAGCGTATGAACCGAACGAAACAGAGAATTTATAGTTTCACTGTCCATATCGCCCGCATCTTCGGCTTCTAGTAAAATATTGTCTATGATTTCAAATATATCCTCTGCCTCTTCAAGAAACATCTGACGATATTTATTAATGTCAAATACTGCCATGGCTAATCCCTATCTGCTCAGGACGATTCCAACCGCCTTGAGAAGTTGCTCGGGAACAAACGGTTTTACTATCCAGCCCGTTGCACCGACTTCTTTTCCTTTTGCTTTCATATCATCGGTCTTTTCCGTAGTAAGTGTAAGAATAGGAGTTTTTGCATAAGTAGGCATTTTTCTTAACTCCATAATCAACTCAAACCCATTCATATTCGGCATATTTATATCTGAAACTATCAAATCAAATGCTACGGATTTTGCTTTAGCAAGACCGTCTACTCCGTCTACCGCTTCCGTTACATCAGGATATCCACCCTCATTTAGCGCATATTTAACCATATCACGCAACATATTTGAATCATCTACTATTAATATCTTTGGCATTATATTTCTCCTTAATTTTATTTATCACGATATCCCAACTCGTCTGGATATCTACATTAGCCACTATGGCAACCTACTCTATATGTTAAAACAGTAAAAATTCCTCTATGTTAGGCTGCTCTATATTACAACCCTGCATAGCGTCATCTTGACCGTTTGCATAATCTCTTTGATCTTGAATGGTATAAAATTGAATCAATCTTTTTTTAAGTTCTGATTTTAGTTCATCAGAGATGTTATAACCGTTCTCTGATGCAAACCCTATATCATCTTCCATAATCTTCTCTATACCTTCAATCATCTGAGAGATGCGATCTTCACATTGAAGCACCATTATGAAACCAAACATGGCTTTTATCACTTCATCCGTACGATCGAGGATTGATGAAGTCATACTCCAAGAATCCTCAAGTTCTGCAAATGCGGCAGGAGCAGTTTGTTCTTTTAAAATCGTTAACTTTTCATGCGCATCTTTAGCATCTCTGTGAATCTCTCTCATCTCTTCGACACGCTCTTCAAAGATACTCTCTATCTCTCTAGTACTCTCTTGCATATTTAGCTTAATTCCGTCTAAATTTGCACTATGCACCAAAGTATCTACGCTAAATCTCTCGATTATCTCTCTTTGTTCTCTTACCTTAATCCTCTGCTCAATATGAGGTTTATATGCCTCAAGCATAGATGGAAGCATATCCAGACGAGAGCGGTCTATCCATGCATCAAATATATTTGGTACCAACGGCTGCTCATGTTTTTCATCATGCAGTGCTATTATAAGTAAGCACTCATGTACTCTAACCATGGCAGTAGCAAATGATATATGTTCTAAACCGCAGATTATCACATCACATGCATTCTCATCTGCTTCTATAAGTCTGTAGCCGGTTTTTTCAAGAGAGGGAAATGAGGAATCTTCCTCTAATAAATTCCAAATTGTTTTCATTTATATTCCTAATTTACTTATTTTTTTATATATAAAGACTGCCGCGTCACTTCGTTCCTCGCAGTGACACAGTTCTGTCATTGCGAGCACAGCGCGGCAATCTGGGTGACAAGCG
>CAYHRD010000096.1:0-7859 GCA_964358925.1 uncultured Sulfurimonas sp. | reverse complement strand
TCCTTTTCCAGCGGGACTTTCGTTAAATCAGCGTCAGTAATACCTAAACCAAATACAAGCTCTCTTCCATGAAAACCTTGAAAACCGATAGCAGGATCTACTGCGATTTTAATGATTTTCTCAGGAGTGTTATGTGCAACATCCTCTATCGCCATACCGCCCTCTGTTGAAGCCATAATCACAGGCATCTCTTTTGCGCGGTCAAGAACAACACCAAGATATAGCTCGTCTTTGATATCCGCACCGTCTTCGATGTAGAGTTTTTGAACAAGTTTACCCTCTGGTCCTGTTTGGTGAGTTATCAGAGTCATTCCAAGGATTTCGCGAGATAGTTTTTCCACCTCTTCAATTGAACGAGCAAGTTTTACCCCACCGCCTAGTCCGCGACCGCCTGCATGAATCTGAGCTTTAACAACCCAGATAGGTCCGCCTAAAACTTTTGCATTTTCAACTGCTTGTTCTACACTCTCAGCCATTAAGCCTTTTGGTGTCGGTACACCGTACTTAGCAAAAATTTGCTTTGCTTGATATTCATGTATATTCATCTATCTTCCTTCTTTAAATTTAGTTACGCTTTTGGCGATATCATATCTTGTGGTATTACATATTTATCAAACTCTTCGGCACTCAGTAGACCAAGTTCTATTGCTGTTTCCTTTAGAGTTGAACCGTTTTTATGCGCAGTTTTTGCTATTTTTGCTGCATTTTCATAACCTATATAAGGATTAAGTGCAGTCACAAGCATAAGTGAATTGTTTAGATAAAAATCTATTTTGTCTTCAACCGGCTCTATTCCAACAGCACAATTATCGTTGAATGAAACAATAGAATCTGCTAACAAACGGCATGATTGTAAAAAGTTATACGCAATTACAGGTTTAAATACATTTAATTGAAAATTTCCCTGACTTGCCGCAAAACCGATTGTCGTGTCATTTCCCATAACTTGACATGTAACCATGGTTACTGCTTCGCTTTGTGTAGGATTTACTTTACCAGGCATAATTGAAGAGCCCGGCTCATTTTCAGGGATAGTAATCTCCCCTATTCCACATCTTGGACCGGATGCCAACCAGCGAACATCATTTGCGATTTTCATCATATCTGCCGAGAGTGCTTTTAGAGCACCATGCGCATAAACTAGAGCGTCATGAGAAGTAAGTGCATGAAACTTGTTTGGAGCAGTTACGAAATTATGTCCAGTAAGCTCTGTTAGTTTTTTAGCAACTCTTTCTCCAAGTTCAGGATGAGCGTTAAGTCCCGTTCCGACAGCAGTTCCGCCGAGTGCAAGTTCACGAACAGCTTCAAGAGAATCTTTAGCCATTTTTTCACACTTGTTTAGCATCTCAACCCAGCCGCTAATTTCTTGACCGAGAGTTAAAGGCGTAGCATCTTGTAAGTGAGTTCGTCCTATTTTTACAATAGAGTCAAACTTAGCCGACTTTTCAATAAGTGTTGCTTTAAGTTTAGCAATCGCAGGTAAAACACGAGTCTCTACAGCAATAACTGCAGCTACATGAAGAGCCGTCGGATAAGTATCATTTGAGCTTTGAGATTTATTTACATCATCATTTGCATGAATCAACTTCTCAACTCTAAAATCACCGCCAAGAATCTCGGTAGCGCGATTTGCCAGAACCTCATTGTTGTTCATATTTGATTGCGTGCCTGAACCTGTTTGCCAGACAACAAGAGGATATTCTCCGTCAAGTTTTCCTGATAGCATATCATCACAAGCTTGAGCGATAGCATCTGCTTTTTTAGCATCTAATTTGCCTAAGTCCTTATTTACAATAGCAACTGCTTTTTTAAGATATGAAAACGCTCTTGTTATCTCATAAGGCATCTTCTCTTCACCGATTGCAAAATTCTCTATTGATCTTTGAGTTTGGGCAGCCCAATAAGCATCTATCGGAACCGCAATCTCACCCATTGTGTCTTTTTCTATACGCGTTCGCAACTCATTCTCCTTTGTCAAAAAAATTATTTTTATTTAGTGTGTCAATCAAAGTTCTAACAGAGTTGCAAGAGCCTTCAAACATCTTTTTTTCAGATTCGTCAAGAGACATTTCTATAATCTTTTCTGCTCCGTTTGCGCCAAGCATAACCGGTACTCCTGAAACAACATCAGAGTGACCGTACTCACCCTCTAAAAAAACTGCACATGGGTGAATTTGTTTTGTATCTTTTAGTATCGCTTCAACCATTATAGTCGTAGATCTTGCAGGTGCATAATATGCCGAACCTGTTTTAAGATGTCCGACAATCTCTGCCCCGCCGTTTCGAGTACGCATTACAATTTCATCAATCTCAGCAGCAGTTAAAACATTGGCAAGAGGAACACCTGCAACTGTCGAATAACGCGGTAGCGGAACCATATCATCACCATGACCGCCCATAACCGAAGCACGAATTTGTCCGCCACCGTAACCGAGTTTTTCTTGGATGAAACTAGCCATTCTAGCGCTATCTAATACTCCTGCCATTCCAATAACACGACTTCTCTCAAAACCGCTCTCTCTAAGTGCTACATATGTCATAGCATCCAACGGGTTTGAAACCATGATTATAATTGCATCAGGAGAGTATTTTGCGATACCTGCTATAACTTCTTTTGTAATTTTTGCGTTAATCATAAGCAAATCATCACGACTCATACCAGGAAGTCTCGGACTTCCTGCAGTTACGACTACAACATCACAGTTAGTTAAGTCCGACATATCTTCGGCAACACTAACTACCGTATGGCTTCTAACAGCTGCAGCAGCCTGACTCATATCAAGCGCTTTACCTTTAGCAACATCAATCTTGTTATCACGAAGAATTATTTCATGACAAGAACCAAGCATTGCTAAAGAGTATGCCACCGTTGCGCCTACATTGCCGGCACCTACTATTCCTACTCTTTTTCCTTGATTCATATAGACTCCTTGAGATAAAATTGTAATGCATCACTTCCATACACTTAAAACATATGCTATCACAAATGAGTTTAGTATATTTCTAAAACACTACGCATAAAGACATTTTTTTGCCTTTTTTATAAAACCAAATAGTTCCATAAAAAAAGAAAAAATAGACAGAGATTTTTTTCTCTGTCTATCTAATGATATTAAATACTATCAACAATCGTATTAAGCGTTGCAGACGGTCTCATCGCTTTGTCAGCTTTTACATCATCCGGTTTATAGTACCCGCCGATATCTTGAGCTTTGCCCTCAACAGCCATTAACTCTTCCATAATCTTAGCTTCATTCTCTTTAAGCGCTTTTGCTACAGGAGCAAATTTAGCCGCAAGAGCCGGAGCTTTAGTTTGGTTTGCTAGAGCCTCTGCCCAATACTGTGCTACAAAGAAGTGAGAAGCTTTGTTATCAGGCTCTCCTGCACTTCTTCCCGGCGATTTGTTGTTATCTAAGTAACCTGCATTTGCAATATCTAATGCTTCTGTTACAGCTTCTAACTCTTTTGAGTTATGTTTTTGAGCTATAAATCTTAGTGACTCTGCAAGTGCTAAGAACTCACCTAAAGAATCCCATCTTAAGTGACCCTCACTCATAAACTGCTCAACATGCTTAGGAGCTGAACCGCCTGCGCCTGTTTCAAATACACCGCCGCCTGAGAGGAGAGGTACGATTGATAACATTTTAGCCGATGTTCCAAGCTCTAAGATTGGGAAAAGGTCTGTTAAATAGTCTCTTAAAACATTTCCTGTTGCACTAATCGTATCAAGCCCTGCTCTTACTCTTCTTAAAGAGTATTTCATAGCTTGTTTTGGAGCTAAAATCTCATACTCGATTGGAGTTTTTGCTAAATAAGCCGGTAAATAATCCATCAATTTTTTGATTAGATTTGCATCATGCGGTCTAAATGTATCTAGCCAGAAAATAACCGGACTTCCTGTTAAAACACCTCTTTCATGAGAAAGTTTTACCCAGTCTTTAATAGCAGCATCTTTAGCTCTGCTCATTCTCCAGATGTCGCCTTTTTCTACATTATGACTCATTAAAACTGTACCGTCTGCATCAACAACTTCAACGATACCGTCTTCTGAAATCTCAAAAGTTGTAGGATGAGAGCCGTACTCTTCAGCTTTTTGCGCCATTAAACCGACATTTGCAACATTACCCATAGTTGTTACATCAAACTGACCGTTTTTAACACAATCATCAACTATCTCTTCATAAAAAGTTGCATAAGTTCTATCTGGAATTACAGAAACACACTCTTGAACTTTACCCTCGGCATTCCACATTTTTCCGCCGTCACGAACTACAACCGGCATAGAAGCATCGATGATGATGTCGTTTGAAGCGTGTAGATTTGTAATACCTTTGTCAGAATCCACCATTGCCATATTCGGCTGAGTTTTATAAGTTGCCATGATAGCCGCTTCAATTTCTACTCTTTTTGCTTCCGGTAATTTTGTAAGTTTTTTGTACAAATCACCTAAACCTAAAGTTGAACTGTAACCAATCTCTTTAAGTTCAGTTGCATATTTTGCGAAAACATCTTTGAAAAACACTTCAACAGCATGACCAAACATAATAGGGTCAGAAATTTTCATCATAGTTGCTTTTAAGTGTAGAGACCAAAGAACACCTTTAGCTTTTGCTTCATCTAGCGTTTCTTGATAAAACGCTCTAAGAGCTTTTGCCGACATAAATGTGCCATCTAAGATTTCGCTATCTACTGCATTTATCTCTTTTAAAAGCTTGCCGTTTAAGTTAATAGAAACTTTTGAATTACCGCTTTTTATAACTGATTGCTCATTTTCATAAAAATCATTGCTTGACATATGAGAAACATAAGTTTTTGAATTTTCACTAAATGCTCTTAACTTATGCGGATTTTTCTTTGCAAAATTTTTAACCGCAGCAGCAGCTCTTCTATCTGAATTTCCCTCACGAAGAACCGGATTAACAGCACTTCCTAAGCAAGTAGAGTATTTCTCTTTAACTGCTTTTTCTTCATCAGTTTTTGCATCTTCAGGATATTCAGGAAGGTCATAACCTTGAGATTTAAGTTCAGCTATACAAGCTTTTAACTGTGGAATAGAAGCTGAAATATTTGGTAGTTTTATAATATTACACTCCGGATTTTGTACCATTTCACCAAGTTCGCCAAGAGCATCATTTTGTTTTTGCTCAGGTTTTAATAAATCAGAAAATGTAGCAATAACTCTACCTGAAAGTGATATGTCACTCAACTCTACATCTACGCCTGCGTTTTTTGTAAAAGCTTTTACTATCGGTAAAAGCGAATATGTTGCTAAAGCCGGTGCTTCATCTATTTTTGACCAAATAATTTTTGACATCTTTCGTCCTTGGTTAATATTTTGTTTTTTACTCAAAGAGTATGCTTTGATAAAAACTTACAAGGTGTATCTTACCACTTAAGACAAACAATATGTGATTAGATTACTCAACTATCTAGTTTTATTTTAAATATGTTTCATTTTGTAGCACGCATTATATTGGTTAAATGTGTAGAATAGTTACGCGTGAATTCATGTGTTCCGTTCTTTGATTTTACAAAATAGAGATAATCCGTGTTTGCCGGAAATATTGCGGCCTTTATCGCATCAATGCTTACATTACAGACAGGAAGCTCCGGAATACCGCTGTGCAGGTATGTATTGTATATAGAAGTGTCCTCTTTTATTCTTGTTGAAGTGACTTTAATGTGTGAGTATTTACCGTAATTTAGAGTTCCGTCCATCTGAAGTTTCATACCTAGTTTAAGTCTGTTATGAATAACAGAACTCACAAGCGGCATCTCTTCTATATTTGCAGATTCCTTTTGAATAATAGATGCAATTGTTACGATTTGTAACCATTTCTTTTCATTGTACATCCCGAAAGCTTTCATTGATAAATTTTTCATATTTGATTGCGATTCGTTTAATAAAATTTTAATTACCAGCTTCTCACTTATGCCCATAGGTATACTATATGTATCGGGAACAAACATACCTTCAGGGTATTGTGACTGCAGCTCATACTCGCTCTGAAGCACATTTCTGTCTAGCTTAAGCTCCTCTGCCAACTGATCTAAGAATATATAGGTTGTTTCACCGGGTATTAATGTAACCTTTTGCAAAGCCGCTTTTGCAGTTGCAAGCTTGTATAAAAAATCTCCTTTTGTGTTACAAGTAGACCCAATATTTATCCACCCGCTTTGAGGAGAGCCGATTACTCTCAATAATAGCGCATCAATTTTACTTACATCATAATTATTATTTTGCATTTGTGTTATAATCTTACTAATAGAACCTTTGGAAATGTATATAATCTTGGGGGAATTAATAGGCTTATTTAGGTAGTAGATGAACGACAACATAATTATTAGTGCAATATCAAAAATCCAATTTATACTCGTTAGTATTTTTTCTTTCATATTTTTAACACTCTTTGCCTTATTTATACTTTTACAAAACGGAATATATATAGACAATATATCATTTCAAAATGTTAAAGTTGAGAAATTATACATTAAATGGGATGAAAAAATAAGCGTAGTTGCTAAAGAACTCCATTTCATAAAAGAAAAAAAGAGCAACGATTCTAAGATAGAGTACGAAAAAATTATTAAAATAATAAATAGTACGCTTCCCTTTACAGTTTGGTTTAAAGAAATAATCATTGAAAAAATGTCACTAAACGATACGGATTGTGTAATTCGGTACACGAACGATAAGAAAGGGCTTTTACATATATCCTCACCGGATTTTATCTTAAACAGTTCGCTTTTTTCAGACAACAACCTACTCACCCTAAAAATTGATGAACTAAAAGCCATAAAAAAAGATGTAAATATTGATGGAAATATTTCATTTGATATAAAAGAGAAGTTGAAATTCACAACGACATTAAACATAACTATACATAATGATACAAAACTCAATTTATTCGCTCACGGCGATGCTCAAAAATTATCATATAAGATAGAGTCAAACGAAAACATAAAAAATACAAGACAAATTGTAGATTTATTTGATGTTCATCCTGATGTGAAATACTGGATATATGATGCAATAGAGATGTCAAGCCTCTCTCTAAATGAACTCTACGGTTGGCTTGAATATGAAAATCTTGACAAAGCCTACCTAAATCTATATGCAAAAGCGGTAGCGAATGATTTAAAATATACTTACGATAAAAAAGTAGACTCTGTTCGCACGACTAAAACTGATTTAGAGTTTAAAGACGGCGTACTCTATATAAAACCGCAAAATGCATACTCATATAATTTTTTTCTTGACAAAAGCTGGCTAAAAATTGATTTTTCAAAAAAAGAGGAACTCTTATCGCTATATCTTCTTTTTAAAGGTAAAGTAAACAAAGAACTGCTTAGCCTGCTTGAGAGATATGAAATCAAACTGCCGTTTATTCAAAACAAAGGTGAAGTAAACACAAATTTGACACTTGATATAAACCTAATTACTTTAGGCGTCGATGCAGTAGGAGATTTTTCTGCAAAAGAGGCTCAAATAAATTATTTAGGCTTAGATATAGATATATTTGATGCACATGTATTTTTAAATAACTATGATGTAAAAGTAAACAATATGGTTGCAAAATATAGCGATATTGCCACTTCGCATGTAGATTTGGATTTTAACGCTAAAGAGTCGGAAGGTAAATTGACTTTTAGATTTGACAACATTGACTCAAAAGAGAATAAATTAACGCTTTTAAAAAACAAAGAGCCGTTTGTTGCAACTTACAGTATCTCGCCTAAACAGGATTATCTCACAATTGACAAATCCATATGGAGGTTTTATGAACAAACTCTATATGTAGATACTATGCAGATACCGTTTAATATAAAAGAGCTTAGTGCGACTATCCCGCAAACTC
>CAYHRD010000095.1:0-8036 GCA_964358925.1 uncultured Sulfurimonas sp. | reverse complement strand
TGCTTTTAACCTCAGATGAAGAGGGCGAGGGAACGCATGGAACGATTGAAGTTTTAAAATATTTAAAAGAGAACTCTCTGCTTCCTGATGCGGTTGTTGTTGCGGAGCCTACATGCGAAGAAGTTTTTGGAGACGCTATTAAAGTAGGCAGACGCGGTTCAATTAACGGTTATATTACTCTAAAGGGCAAGCAAGGGCATGCGGCGTATCCAGAAAAATCCATAAATCCCGTTGATTTAATCGCTCTGAGACTTTTAAATATGGCGGGAGTAGATTTGGATAGCGGAGATGAGTTTTTCTCTCCAAGCAAGTTTGTTATAACGGATATAAGAGCAGGTATGCAGGTAACAAATGTAACTCCAAACGAGCTTAAAATGATGTTTAATGTCAGAAACACGACTCTTACGACTCAAAAAGAGGTTACGGAGTTTGTAGCTAAAAACCTTGAGGGCTTGGAGTATGAGTTAAAATTGACTCAAGGCTCTTATCCGTTTAGAACAGACACGGATACAAAACTTGTTAAAAATATAGATAAAGCCATAGAAGATGTAACAGGTATGAAACCGAAATACTCAACGGCAGGCGGAACTTCAGATGCAAGATTGGTAGCTGCGCTTGGTATTTCCGTGGTAGAATTCGGTGTGATAAACGATACGATTCATGCAGTAAATGAGAGAACTTCGGTAAAAGAGGTTGAAAAACTTTATGAAGTATTTAAAAATTTGATTAGGATGTGGAGATAAAAATATGAGATATTTTATTTTAATATTAGCGTTAATATCTACTCTAAGTGCCTTAAATTGGTCGAGTGATTATGAAAAAGCATTGGCTCAAGCCAAAAAAGAGAAAAAAGATATCTATCTCTTTTTAGGTTCGGAGTATTGCAAATATTGCGATAAGTTTAAAGAAGATGTTTTGGCAAAAGATGAGGTCGTAAAAAAACTCAAAAATAGTTATATACTTTTGTATCTCTCAAGGGATATAGACGATATACCTGCAGGACTTGAGGTAAAACCAGTTCCTAGACACTATTTTTTAGACAGTAACGGTAAGATAATCTACACAACAATAGGCGGAAGAAGCGTTAAGGGTTTTTATGAACTCTTAGATGAGGTAAAAGAAGCAAAAGAATTTAAGGATAAAAAATGAAATTCGTTCAAACAAATAAGGCACCCTCAGCAATAGGTCCATATTCACAAGCAGTAGTAGCAAACGGTATGGTTTTTACATCAGGTCAAATCGCACTTACACCCGAGGGTGTTATGCTTGAAAATGATATAGTTATTCAAACAAAGCAGGTTTTGCAAAACCTAAAAGCTGTTTTAGAAGAGGCGGGAGCTTCTATGGATAGCGTAATTAAAACAACTATTTTTTTAGCTTCTATGGATGATTTTGTAGCCGTAAATGAGATATATGCAGAAGCTTTCGGTTCCCATAAACCGGTTCGCTCGACCGTAGCGGTTAAAACTCTTCCAAAAAATGCTCTGGTCGAGATAGACGCAGTGGCACTTGTAAAATAGCTTTATTCAAACTCCCAAAATTCAGGGAGTTTGCCTCTTCAATACTCTTATTCTAAAATTTTTTTATTTATACATGTCACTATTAATACTCCGCTAAGCTAACAAAACATATAATTCTTTTAATTGACTGATGGTCGGTCATTTTAAAAACGGAGTTTAAAATATGGCGATAATTGTAGACAAAGTGCAAAAGAGAAAAGATATAGCCATCTCATGCAAAGAGCTGTTTTTTCAAAACGGGATTAACGATTTAACGATTTCAGAGGTTGCAAAAACAGCAGGCGTAGGAAAAGGTACTATTTATGAGTATTTCAAAAACAAAGAGGAGATAGTTTTTGAAATAGTAAATATTTTGCTTCAAGAACACAACATCGATAAAAAAGCGAGAATCGATGCAAAAGAGAGCACAAAAGAGAAAATCATAGAGTTTTTCGGTGTTTTTTACAGAGAAGAGGATCTGGAGTTAAGACAGCTCTACAAAGAGTTTATCTCCATATCTATTTCAAATCCGCAAAAAGAGATGATAGAGTTTCACAGCAGATGCTCCGAGACATATTTTAAATGGTTTGAAGAGATAATTCAAGAGGGCATAGACAAAAAAGAACTTACAAGCAGTTCAAAAAAACTTGCAAAAGGACTTTTTGTTATGGGTGAAGGTCTATTTATATCTAGCTCCGTTACGGATACGATAGAGGATTTAAAAGAGGAGCTGGACAATTTTTATAGCACGTTATTTGACTTAATCGAGGTAAAGAGATGAAAAAATTAATACTGCTTGTTATTCCGGCATTTATTTTTGCACAGAATTTAAAATCGCTTATAGAGTTTGCCGAGCAAAATAATAATCTAGTCATAGCCGGCACTCTGAATCAAGAAGCCCAAAATAAAAATATTGATTCAAAAAAGAGTGCATATCTTCCAACGATTGATGTCGGAGCGTATTATCAGAGCCTGGAAGATAAAACGCCGACGCAAGCAGGAAATATATACAGCGGTTATGCGAAAGTCGGTTTTGACATTTATGACGGAGGCAAAAAATCATCCCTTTTGGAGCAGGCAAAAAATGAGCATACAGCCAGAAAACATGATGTCAGTGAGATTAAAAAAAGTTTGGCACTAGATATAACCAAAGATTTTTACGGCGTTAAAAGTTTAAATGCTTCTTTAGCGGCAAAAGAAGATGCCGTAAAATCTCTGCAAGAACAGCTTGCGCGCATAAAAAAGTATTATGAAGCCGGACTTGCTACCAAAGATGATATAGACAGGCTTCAATCAGCCTATGATACAAACATATATGAGACGGAGTCTTTAAAACTGCGTATTTTAACCACTATGAAATCGTTAGAGTTAAAAGTCGGTAAAAAGATTGATACTTTGGATGATTCAAGTTTTAAAGAACTTGTTCACGAAGAGTTTGAAAACAGTGACGCTGTTAACTCTTTGATGGCAAAAGAGCGCGCGCTTATGAGCAGTGCCGATTCAATAGAGAGCGCCTATTATCCCCAGATAAAAGTTGAAGATACTTACAGTTTGTACGGATACGACAGAACCGATACTTTGCATCCTCAGGGCTTGGACAATCAAAACAAGATAATGTTGAGTGCAAATATGAGGCTTTTTGATTATGGAACTTTAAGTGATGCCAAGCAGGCTGTGGCAATAAGCTCTCAGGCACTTGGAAGTGAAGTCCAATATAAAATAAAAGAGCAGAAGATGCAGTATGAACTCTCCCTTGCAAGGATAGATACAAGCAAAATCAAAATAAAAAGTGCTTCAAGCGCATTGGCTGCGGCACAAAGCGCATTTAAAACTATAAATGAAAAATACAATGCAGGGATAGTCGACTATGTCATATACCTTGATGCATTGACATCAAAAACAAGTGCAGGTTCATTGTACGAAACATCACTTAACGAGTTGGAGATAGCTTATGCTATGTACTATTACTACAGCGGAAAAAATTTAGCGGAGTATATAAAATGAAGAGAATAATTATAGGTTTAATGAGTCTGGTTTTAGTTTTAAATGCAGAGGAAATATATGCAAACTTTCATAGCGAAGCTGTGAAAAGCGCGAATTTGGCTTTTGATGCCAGCGGAGTGGTTAAAAGAGTACATGTAGATATCTCAAGCACGGTAAAAAAAGGCGACAAACTAGCAGAGCTTTACAATGATGATAAAAAAGCCTCTCTTGATATGGCAAAAGCATCCGTGCAGAGTGCCGAAATTGCTTTTAAATTTGCCAAAAAAGATTATGAGAGACAGGTGATAATAAAGCATCTGATAGACGAAGCGCTGTTTGACAAATATGCCCTGAACTATGAAAGTGCCAAAGCAGCTTTGCTTCAGGCGGAGGCAAATTTGGCTTATCAGAAAGCACTCTATGAAAAAACAGTTCTTTATGCGCCGTTTGAGGGAGTTATATTTGAGAAAATCGTCGAAGAGGGTGATGTTGTAAGCGGAATGATGCTTAGAACTGTTTTTAAAATTCAGAGCAAAAGCGAGAGAAAACTGGTTTTGGAGTTTGATCAGAAGTATTGGAAAAAAGTCAAAGCAGGTCAGACATTCAAGTACAGAGTTGACGGCGACACAAAAGAGTATGAGGGCGTAATAACAAAAATATATCCGCATGTAAACGGCGAAAACAGAAAGTTAAACGCAGAGGTTCAAGCCAAAGATTTTATTGTGGGGCTTTTTGGTGATGGGTATATACATGTACCTTCTAAAGAGTAGTTGACATGTATAAATTAGCTATAAACAGACCTATCACGACTTTGATGTATGTGCTTACATTAGTCGTGTTTGGATACATGAGTTTCAAATCAATGCCCTCGGCACTTTTTCCAAATGTCGATTTTCCCATAGTAACAATCCAGACAATATATCCGGGTGCAGAAGCAAGCACGATTGAATCGCAAATTACCGATAAGGTAGAAGAGGCGATTTCAAGGATAGGCGGGGTTGACAGCATTATATCAAGCAGCAGTGACGGTGTAAGTATAGTGACCGTTAAGTTTTTTTTAGAGAGAAATATTGATGAAGCTACAAACGATGTAAGAGATAAAGTCTCAGCCGTAAAACTTCCAAAAAATGCAGATATGCCTCTTGTTAGTAAACTTGATATCGGCGGAGCGCCGATTGTAAATATATTTTTAACCGCAAAAAACGAGAGCATAAAAAATCTTATGCTCTTTGCTGACGAGAAAGCAAAGCCTGCTGTTCAAAAGATAAATGGCGTCGGTGCCATCAATATTATAGGTTACAAAGATAGAGAGATAAAAATATTTCCTAATGCAAAAGAGCTAAACAGATATGCAATAACGATTGCCGAATTAAATTCTATAGTAGCAAAAGAGAATGTAAAAATCGGAGGCGGAAAGCTTATTACAAAAACCGAGGAGTTTACGCTAAAAACAAAGGCAGATGCCCTAAGCATTGAAGAACTTAAAAATATAAAAATAAAAGATAACATCAGTTTAAAAGATATTGCAACAGTTGAAGACTCCTTGAGTGACGCCAAAAGTTACGCTTCATACAACGGCGTAGAGGGAGTTATGCTTGAGGTTCAAAAAATCTCGGGAACAAATACTATAGATATAGTCGAGAGGGTAAAAAAAACAGTTCCCCAACTTCAAGCGATGGCTGGAGATAGATTCGGTGTTGAGGTTATAAACGATACTTCTCCTTTTATCATACACTCTTTAAAAGATGTTGAGTTTGACCTTATTTACGGGGCTGTTTTAGCGGCAATTATAGTTTTTGTTTTCTTAAGAAACTTTACCATCACTCTCGTCTCGGCACTTTCAATCCCTGCTTCCATTATGGGAACATTCGCTCTCATGAATTATATGGGCTTTGAACTAAACAAAATGACGCTTATCGGACTTACTTTGGCTATCGGTATTATTATCGACGATGCTATCGTAGTTATTGAAAACATCTATAAAAAGATGGAAGAGGGAATGGATAAACATAAGGCAGCTTATGAAGGTACCAAAGAGATGGCTTTTACAATTTTGGCTATTTCGGCGATGCTTTTGGCTGTTTTTATCCCCGTTTCGTTTATGAGCGGAATTGTCGGAAAGTTTTTCGAGAGCTTTGCCATGACCGTAGGATTTGCTATTATTATCTCATATACAATAGCTCTTAGCTTTATCCCGAGCTTGAGTGCGCGAACATTAAATAAGAGTGAGAGTAAGTTTTATGATTTAACGGAGCCTCTCTTTAAATTTATAGAACGAGTTTATGAAAAAGCACTTAAGTCTGTTTTGAGATTTAAAGTAGTAACTCTTATTTTGGTTTTTATAATTTTCTTTGCCTCGCTAACTCTTTTTCCAAAAATCGGTATGGATTTTATTCCAAAGGAGGACAAAGCGGAGTTTGAGATAAAAATCAAAGCAGACTCCGGCATTTCTCTAGAGGAGATGATAAAAAAATCTAAAACCGTTGAAGATATGGTTAGAAAAAATCCATTCGTAGAGTATACGACGCTAAGCGTAGGATATAACTCTATGAGAGAGAAACATAAAGCAATTATTTATGTAAAGCTTACAGATAAAAATAAAAGAGAGTTTAATCAAGAGCATATCGTTCAAGATTTTAGACAAAAGTTTGAGTCATTTAAAAAAGATATGTTTATAACCGCTTCGGCTATTCCAAATATAAAAGGTGCGGGTGTCTCTGTGCCGTATCAGATAGTTTTAAAATCAGACTCGTTTGAAGATTTGAATACGGCGAAAAAAAACTTGGTTGAGTATCTATCCAAAAAAAATGGATTTGTAGATATTGATACGGATTTGGATGAGACAAAACCGCAGATAGATATAAATATTTTAAGAGAAAACGCCTCAAGCATGGGTATTTCGGCTTCACAAATCGCTGAAGCTATCTCTATTGCTTTTTCAAGCGATTTGGAAATCTCATACTTTGAAGAGAATGGAAAACAGTATAACATAACGCTTCGATTGAGCGATGAAAACAGAGTAAGTTTAGAAGATATTAAAAAACTTCAAATCAGATCTAAAGATGGCAAGTTAGTCTATCTTGACGGATTGGTTACATTTACGAAGAGTCAAACGCTTGGAGCGGTAAACCACTTTGACAGACAAAGAGAAGTTACTGTATTTGCAGACCTCTTCGGACTTGACTTGGGCGGGGCGGTTGCTTACACAAAAAGCGAAATACAAAATCTTTTACCAAAAAGTGTTGTTTACAGATTTACCGGTTTTGCCGAAGAGATGGTAAAAACCGGACAAGCTTTTGGAGCAGCAATAGGTTTGAGCGTAATTTTAATGTTTATTATTTTAGCAATTTTATATGAATCGCTTATTCAACCGGTTATTATCATGGTAGCGCTTCCTTTGAGTATAATCGGTGTTATGCTCGCATTGTACATTTCGGGATTACAATTTAGTCTCTTTGTTATGATAGGTTTTATGCTGCTTATGGGAATGGTCGGGAAAAATGCAGTGTTACTGGTCGACTTTGCAAACCACGCGGTTGATAGCGGAAAAAATGTAGATGAAGCACTTGTCGAAGCAGGAGAAAAAAGAGTCCGCCCGATATTAATGACGACTATCGCGATGGTATTTGCTATGATACCGCTTGCCATTAGTAGCGGACTTGGAAGTGAAACAAAAGCGCCGATGGCGATTTCTATCATCGGAGGGCTTTTAAGTTCAATGATACTTACTCTTCTTGTGGTTCCGGTAATTTATAAAATGATAAGTCCATTGGATTTGTGGCTAAAAAAGTTTTACGAAAGTAAAAATATTGAAATATAATCATATAGTTAAACAATACTTAAAGCTTGTAAGGGTATAATTCCGAACTTTTTGTAGAAACAAAACCGATAAATGCATAAATAAATGTGTTTTGAGGCTTAAGTATTTAAAGATTTAAGGAATTGTATATGTACGCAATTATCAAAAACGGTGGCAAGCAGTATAAAGTTCAAGAGGGTGATATTTTATTATTAGATAAAATGTCTCTTGAGCCTAAAGCTTCAATCGAGATTAAAGAAGTTTTAGCTGTTAACGCAGGTGAGCTTAAAATTGGAGCGCCTTTTGTTGAAGGTGCTGTTGTAACTGCTGAAGTTATTAATGAGGGTCGTGAAAGAAAAGTTATTACTTTCAAGAAGCGTCGTCGTAAAGACAGTAAAGTGAAGAGAGGTTTCAGAAGAGACTTCACGCGTGTTCGCATCACAAAAATATCAGCATAATAATAAGCTGAAAATTAACTAAGGAGATTCAAGATGGCACATAAGAAAGGTCAAGGTAGTACACAGAATAATCGTGACTCGGCTGGTAGAAGACTTGGTGTAAAGAAATATGGTGGAGAGGCAGTAGTAGCCGGTAATATCATCATTCGCCAAAGAGGAACTAAAATTCATCCAGGTAAAAATGTTGGTATGGGAAAAGACCATACAATTTTTGCTCTTGTTGAAGGTACTGTTTTATTTCATAGAAAAGATAAAAAACGCCAACAAGTTTCAATCGTTCCTGCCGCATAATTTTAT
>CAYHRD010000094.1:0-8058 GCA_964358925.1 uncultured Sulfurimonas sp. | reverse complement strand
ATACTAAGCAAAATATTTAGAAATAAGAAGAATTTTAACGGTCGAGGGGTTTATATCTCAAGACAATCGTCACTCGGGATATATTACAATTCAAAAGGCAATATGGTACTTTTTTTACATAGACTAGAAGATGAAGCGTAACTAAAAGCTACGCTTCAAATTTAACTTATTTCGTTAATGCTGCTTTTGATGCTGCTGCAACGGCACTAAATCCTGCTGCGTCATTCATCGCCATATCAGCAAGAACTTTACGGTCAAGTTCGATGCCAGATTTGTGAATACCGTTCATAAATGAAGAGTAGTTCATACCATTCAAGCGACAAGCTGCATTGATACGGATAATCCATAGTTTACGGAAATCGCGTTTCTTTTGCTTACGGTCACGGAACGAGTAGTACATTGAGCGTTCTAATTGCTCTTTTGCTTTACGATAGTGTTTACGGCGTCCGCTGTAAAAACCCTTCGCTAATTTTAATATCTTTTTGTGTCTTCTTCTACGAACAACACCTGTTTTTACTCTTGGCATATTTTTCCTTTTTTTCTTTACCTAGTCATTTTTTGTGATCAAGGTGCCACAACTTTGGTGGACTTGCCCAAACCTAAAGTTTGGAGATTAAATGAATTAACTAAAAATTAGTTAATCATAGCCTTTACATTTTTTTCATCAACTTTAGCAATGACTTTTGGTCTATGTTGCTTTGTACGAGTCGCTGAATCTTGTTTTGTCAAGATATGGCTTCTAAACGCTGTACCGCGTTTAACTGTACCGTTTTTCTTAACTTTGAAACGCTTTACAGCGCCTTTAACAGATTTCATCTTTGGCATCGAAACTCCTTTATAAATTGGAGCGCAATTATACCCAAATATTTTAAAATTTTGCTATACTCACGCCATGAATTCTATAAAACATATCAATAATGCACTACAAGATTTAGACAAAGAGGTTGAAGCTATTCTTCAAGATATGAGCTTACCGATGAATGAAAAAGACAACCGTATGCTTCCGCTATTGCAACAAAAAAGGGTTTTAATACAAACTTTAGAGGATTTGACTTACTTAAAAAATAACCCGCCTAAGCCAAATCAGGCGTGCGGAATTTCTAAGCATAGAAAAGATTGAACTCTCTTAGCCACATCAGATTACTTCGTCGTAAACTCCTCGCAATGACTGCAAATTTGAATATTTGTAATGATAAAGAGTAAGTCATTGCGAAAGCTTTAGCTCGTAGCAATCTAGAATCGTTTAAAGGTTTGATTGTTTTTATTTGAAGAAGTTTAGCAAAAGCAGTGTTTAAAAAAGTACTTCTCTCCAGATACCTGCGGCACATAACACATCAAGGTGTGCTGCTGTATTCCTACCCTGACACAATATCTCAAAATGCTATTGCACAGGTCTAAAGAGAAGCGACGGAATTATAGCTAAAAAAGCTAAAATAACAAAGAGCTAAATTGAAATTGTCCCGATTGCACTCTTGATAGCCTGATGATAACTCTCATACTCAAAATTGCTCTTTTGTTCGACAGCGGCAAACTCTATCTCTTTTGCCATCTCATACACTTCGTTAAATCTAAGATTTCCTGCACTTCCTTTTATAGCATGTGCATTTAATCTTATATTATGGTAATCTCTTGTGGTTATAGACTCGTTAAGAGCATTTAAAATCAATTCAGTTTCTTCAAAAAAACTAGCGATTAACAGCGGAGCATGCTTTGGTTTAAGTCCTATCGATATTGCCATCTCTTCATAGTCCATATTTGAATAATCTGCATCTAAAATAGGCATATCTACACTCCCGCCTTAATTTTTTTAATATGATTTTAGCATAAAAAATAACAATTTTGATACAATTGCGTATGTTTTATATAGTAATTGCACTAAAATCGGAAGCACAGGCATTTGTCGATAAATATAAATTAACCAAAACAAAATGCGGTAATTTTACTCTTTTTGAAGGTAACCATTTAAAGCTAATTGTTAGCGGTATCGGCGTAGAGAATGCTAACAATGCGGTAACAGCAATAATAAAAAATTTTAAACCGCAAAATAGTGATATTTTCATAAATATCGGTATCTGCGGAGCAAATAAAAAATATAAAATCGGTAAGCTTTTAAAAATAGGCTCCATAGTATATGAAGATAAAAAATATATAATTGATGAAAATGTTTTAAATACGCTTACATGCAAAGATAACGAAGTATCCCAAGATTTATATGAGATAGTAGATATGGAGTCATTTGGTTTTTTCGTAGCGACAAAAGAGTTTAAAAATCGCCACATCTACAAAGTTGTAAGTGATCATTTTGAGCCGAGCAAGGTCACAAAAGACGGCAGCAAAAAATTGATTTTTAGTGTAATTGATGAAATTATTAGAGAGGTTGGAGCTTGAAAAAAGTTGTAGTAACGGGTGCTAGCAGCGGAATCGGCAAAGAGATAACGGTAAGATTATTAAAACTCGGCTATGAAGTAATCGGTGTAAGCAGAAATATTAAAAAAGATGATTTTGAGAGTGAGTTTTTTAAACCGCTGCAAGCAGATTTATCAAGCGAAGCCTCAACCGTTGAAATATGTAAAAATCTATCAAAAGAAAATATCTTTATGCTGATAAATTGTGCAGGATTTGGAAGATTTGAGCCGCATGAAGAGTTAAGTGCGAAAACCATTACCGATATGGTCTTTTTAAACCTCACCGCTCCCATGCTGCTTACAAACGCTCTGCTGCGTGATTTGAAAAAAAACAGCGGTTATCTCATTAACATAAACTCCATAGAAGCGCTAAAGTCAAACAAGTTTGCAGGAGTTTACAGCGCTACAAAAAGCGGATTAAAAGCATTTGGGGATTCTCTTTTTGAAGAGACGAGGAAAAGTGCACTAAGCGTTACAAATATAAACCCCGACATGACCCATAGCAATTTTTATAATGAGCTTAGATTTGAGACAAGTACAAATGAAGATGAAAAACTTCTTGTTTCGGACATCGCCGATGCGGTTGAACACATAATTAGTATGAGAAAAGGTGCAGTTGTAAGCGAATACACCCTAAGAAGTTTGAATTTCGGGATAGCTAAAAAAAGCTATAAGTGAATATCCAACCTTCTAGAAGTAGGGATATCCGTGGAGCGTAAAAAATCAAGGTTTTTCCTAATCTGCTTCATTGATGCAGAAGTCTCGTTTTTTAGAGCGTGCATCAAGTCGCTTGCCTCTTTTAAAAGATAAACCGCTTCTTCCATATCTTTTTTTTCTTTGAATTGCGGAAAATCATCCATCAACTTATCTAAAGCAACAGCATCTTTCTCAACGATAGCTATCTTTAACTTATTTAGCCACATGGGTAGTTTCTCTCCAAGCTTCTAAAAGCCCTTTAAAAACATTACTTACCTCATCAAGTTTTGCCGTATCTTTTTGGATATTAGCCAAATTTAAAAGCTGAATCTCATAGTTATAGAGACCTTGCAAATAGTAAGCAACCTTTCCGTATTTAAAATCCAAAGTTGAAACAAGTTCCGTAATAATGGCAATTGAACGATTTATCCAATAAACTTTTTTTTCAATATTACCGTCTTTAATAGCTTTCTTTGCTTGAGCATTAAAACGAAGCACACCCTCGTACAACATCTCTATAAGTTTTTCCGGAGATTCAATCCCGACATTGTTTTGTGCATAAATATTATGAGCTACATTTCCATACATCTTAAATCCTTTTTTATTTTCTTCATCAATTTCATTCATTAAGAGCAAATCGGCTATTTTATGATTTGCTTTAATTTTTATCAACTTTATGACGCTGTTTGAGCATTTGCCATCTGCGTGAACATAGATGATGCGCTGTTAATTTTACTGATGATTAAATCATATGCCGCATACTGTTTTTTAAGTATCTCATATCTAGCATCTAACCTCTCGGTTGCTTTTGTTTTTCTCTCTTGAAGGTCTGTAATTGTCTCGCTTATAGAACTCTCAAGCTCATCAAGTATTTTATTACTATCCGTATATGTCTTAATTGTTGTTGACATTTCAGCAAATGCACCGGTCAGTGTAACCGTAGAAAGATCGGCTTTTGTATATGTTCCGCCGGAGAAAAATGCTTTTACATTATCCGCATCCGCGTCCATTTTACTATTTAGCGTAGTCTTATTTACGCTCATTTTCCCACTTTTATCTATATCAAAACCATAATCAGACAACGAACCGACACCGCCACCGACAGTTGCAAACATATCTTCAACAGTTCGTTTCATATTTTTAATCGTGGTCTCTGCGGAAAAAGCTCCTCTATCTTTTAAATCTTTGCTTGTTTTGGTTGCTTTATCCAACTCTGTTATAGCCGAGTTATATTTCTCTACAAAACTATCAACTTTTTTCAAAAAACTTTCGCGGTCTTGTGAAATAGCAACAGTAGAAGTTCCAACCTCTTTTAATGTAATATCAAGCCCGGTGATGAGATCTGTAATGTTGTTGCTTGTACGCGTAAGGGATTGTCCATTGAATGTAAAAGCCGCATTAACCCCTGTTTGCACAGCAGTTAAACCTGTCGTCAGTCTTGCGTCTTTTAGCTGTGCACTGCTATCCGTTACAGTTATATTTTGAGTAGCACCCGTTGAGGCAGAGCTTATGAAAAGACGAAAATCAGTTCCACTCATCTGCACAATTGTTGCGTCAACTTTATCTCCGGCAACATCATTTATGAGATCTTTTAGTCCATCTAATGTTGTTGTGGCATCATAAGCGATAGTAAAATCCGTACCATCTATATTTAGATTTAGACTCCCCGCTCCATTGGCAATAGTCTCTGTTTTAGCACTAAAAAGCCCAGATTCTTCTACCTGCTTTGTAGCAAGTTGCGTAACACCTAGCGTAAAATCCCCTATATCACTGTTTGAAGCGGCTGTTACGGTTGCAGATGTACCTACTACCGTTGCTTTTCTCTCATCATAAAGAGTCTGTGTTTTTATGGCATCAATGCTGTCAATAAGGTTTTTCATACTCGCATCAATAATCTTAAATGCATCCTGCTTCTTTGTTTCAGCTGTTATTTTTGTTGTTATCGGAGTTATATATTTAGCATCATCCGCTTTACGCAATTGATCTAAAACATCTTGAGTTAAAATACTTGAACCGACACCAAGCGAAGAGATACCCATGATAAATCCTTTTGTAAATAATCTTTCATTATTTCATAATATTGAAAACAAAATCGACAAATATAAAAATTTATTTAGTGGTACTTTTTTTGCTACAAAAATATACCAGAAACTTTAAAGGATACACGAGAGTGAACAATTTACTCTATCTTATCGGACGAACGAAAAAACTATTTACAAATGATATAAAGAATCATGAAAATGAGCTTGCAAAAATCGTGTCTTTATCATCATTTCTCGTGATTGGCGGAGCCGGAAGCATTGGTCAAGCCGTAACAAAAGAGATATTTAAACGCCATCCGAAAAAGTTGCATGTTGTTGATATTTCCGAAAACAATATGGTTGAACTTGTACGAGATATTAGAAGCTCTTTTGGATATATTGACGGTGATTTTTCTACATTTGCACTTGATATCGGTTCAGTTGAGTATGATGCTTTTATTAAAAATGACGGCAAGTATGACTATGTTCTAAATCTC
This sequence comes from uncultured Sulfurimonas sp., assembly GCA_964358925.1. GTDB lineage: Bacteria > Campylobacterota > Campylobacteria > Campylobacterales > Sulfurimonadaceae > Sulfurimonas. The sequence goes on along the minus strand of CAYHRD010000094.1, from coordinate 2,439 downwards.
TCTGCGCTTAAACATGTAAGAAGCGAAAAAGATCCATTTACTCTTATGCGTATGTGTGATGTCAATATTTTCAATACCGATAAAACACTCAAGCAATCAATTGAAAGCGGAGTTAAAAAATACTTTTGCGTAAGTACGGACAAAGCAGCAAATCCTGTAAATATGATGGGAGCGAGTAAGCGAATCATGGAGTCGTTTGTGATGCGCAGGTCAAAACAAATCAATGTCTCTATGGCACGATTTGCGAATGTTGCTTTTAGCGATGGGAGTTTGCTTCATGGATTTAACCAACGAATAGAGAAAAATCAGCCGATTGTCGCTCCTAATGATATAAAAAGATACTTTGTAACTCCTCAAGAGAGCGGTGAGCTTTGTCTGATGAGTTGTATATTTGGGGAGAATCGTGATATATTTTTTCCGAAACTAAGTGAAGATTTGCATCTGATAACTTTTGCGGATATAGCAGTAAAATATTTAAAAGAAAAAGGGTACGAACCGTATCTTTGCAAAGATGAAGATGAAGCACGAAACTTTTTCACTCAAAATTCAAAACAGTGGCCATGCCTTTTTACCACAAGTGATACAACAGGCGAAAAAGATTTCGAGGAGTTTTTTACAGATGCTGAAATTCTTGATATGGAGAGATTTGAGAATCTTGGTATTATAAAAAATGAGCCGATATATGATGAAAATAAATTAAATAGTTTTGAAAGTACAATTAAAAATCTAAAATCAAATCTATCTTGGACAAAAGATGATATAGTGAAAGAATTTTTTAAACTTCTACCGGACTTTGGGCATAAAGAGACAGGTAGATATCTTGACGGGAAAATGTAAATGCAAAATATAGTTGATTTTATCCAAAAAACTTTTACTACAAGAAAATTTATTCCTCTTCATGAACCGCGATTTATAGGCAATGAAAAAAAATACCTAAATGAGTGTATTGATAGCACTTTTGTCTCTTCCGTCGGCAAGTTTGTAGATGAATTTGAGAAGAAAATTGCAGAATTCACGGGAGCGAAATATGCAGTTGCAACCACAAACGGAACTTCTGCACTTCACATATCGCTTCTTTTGGCAGGAGTTGAGAGAGATGATGAAGTTATAACCCAGCCGCTAACATTTATAGCTACTTGCAATGCCATAAGCTACACGGGAGCAAGTTCAGTTTTTGTGGATGTCGATTTAGACACTATGGGTTTATCTCCAAAATCGTTGGAAGAGTTTTTAAACGCAAATTGTGAAATAGCAGATAATAGATGTAGAAATAAAACTACCAAAAAAACCATAAAAGCTTGTGTTCCTATGCACACTTTTGGTCATCCGTGTAAAATCGATGAGATAAAAGAGATTTGTGATGCTTGGCATATAGCACTGGTTGAAGATGCTGCCGAGAGTTTAGGAAGTTACTATAAAGATAAACATACGGGAACTTTTGGACTCTTGGGAGCAATAAGTTTTAACGGAAATAAAATCATCACTTCGGGCGGAGGCGGATGTATAATAACAAATGATGAAACTTTGGCAAAAAAGGCAAAACACATCACAACAACAGCCAAGGTTCCTCATAGATGGGAATACTCTCACGATATGGTAGGCTACAACTACAGACTTCCAAATATAAATGCAGCACTTTTGGTAGCCCAACTCGAGCAGCTTGAGAGTTTTTTGCAAAACAAAAGAGTTTTAGCCGATGAGTATAGAGAATTTTTCAAAAATCAAAATATAGAGTTTGTAACAGAACCAAAGAGTAGCAAATCAAACTATTGGCTCAATGCGATTATTTTAAAAGACAAACAAGAAAGAGACAAATTTTTGGAGTTTTCAAATAACAACGGCGTTATGACAAGACCTATCTGGACACTAATGAACAGACTTGAGATGTTTAAAGAGTGCCAGTGCAGTGATTTGACTAATGCAATTTATCTTGAAGATAGAGTTGTAAATATTCCTAGCAGTGTAAGAATATGAGCAGAGAAAAAATTATTCTAATCGGCGGCGGCGGACATTGCAAATCTGTCATTGATGTGATTGAGATGCAAAACAGATATGAAATAATGGGGATAGTGGATAAAAAAGAGTTTCTTGGGAAAGATGTTTTAGGATATAAAGTCATTGGCTGCGATGACGATTTAGAGACTCTGTTTCATGGATGTAAAAATGCGGTAATAACGGTTGGACAGATCAAATCAAATGAAGTTAGAGTTAAACTGTTTGATAAGTTAAAGTCGATAGGTTTTAATCTGCCCGCTATTATCTCTCCGCTTGCTTATGTATCTAAACACTCTTTTGTAGATGAGGGTAGTGTTGTTATGCATCATGCTTTAGTAAACTCAAATACAAAAATAGGTAAAAATTGTATTATAAATACAAAAGCTTTGATTGAACATGATGCCGTTGTAGAAGACAATTGCCATATCTCAACAGGTGCGGTTG
>CAYHRD010000093.1:0-8176 GCA_964358925.1 uncultured Sulfurimonas sp. | reverse complement strand
GCTTCTGTTTGATCATTCTAAAGCTCTTGCCGTTGCAAAAGCTAAATTTTTAGACAGCAACACAATTCTTTTAGCACTTCTTAGTAATGAGCTAATTTCATATGATATAAAAAAACGCTCTAATAACTGGTTGATGCAGGTATCGGGGGCAAGATTTTCTGATTTTGCGCTTAATGAATCAAAAAGTGAAGTAGTGATTGCCGATGAGAGCGGAAATCTAAAAATTCACAATACGAAAGACGGCAAACTTATCAAACTTTTAGCCGGAGAAAATTTAGACAATGTTTTTCAGGTTGATTATAAAAATGGTATCATTGCAACTGCCGGACAAGATAGAAAAGTTGTAATTTATACTCAAAAAGGCGGCTCGACTTATCATATTAAATCAAATTTTTTAATTTATAGTGTCGGGCTTTCTCCAAGCGGAAAAGTTGTAGGATACTCTAGCGATGAACATAACAATGTATCGGTAGTAGATACCGTTACAAAAGCAAATATAGGTAAATTTGGCGGCAACAATATGACGCTTACAAAAATAGTTTTTGTAAATGAAAGTGAATTTTTGATAGCAAGTGATAACAAAATCATTAATCTATATAGTGTAAAATAGGTTTATGAAATAACTAAAATAATATAAAAGGAAATAAAATGAATATATCGAGTATAGTGGTTCAAACAGTACCAAAATATTTAAATGAAGTAGTACAGAGTCTAAAAGATTGTGAAGCTTGTGATTATCATATGCATGATGAAAAAGGTAGAATTATTGTAACTATCGAGGGCGAGGGCGTTGCCGAAGAACTTGAAAAGTTAAGAGTTATTGAAGCTATACCGCATGTGGTTGCGGCTGATATGCAGATGGCATATAGCGAAGATGAACTTGATGCGCATATGGAAATTATTGAAAACGGTGACGCTGTTCCAAAAATGTTAAATGATGACACTATTGATGTATCTAACATAACATACAACGGCGATTTAAGAAAAAAAGACGACTTGGCGACATTTGCTAAAAATTTCGATAAAACAGAGAGGTAGATTTTGTCTATTGTATTTGAATCAACTATAAAAATGGTTGAAAACAGCAGAACTGAGTGGTATATTGAACTTAAAGATACTATCAATGACACTATTGATATATGCAATGATTTGCAAGAATATTCTAAAAAAATAGAAGAACTTGGAAAACTACACGGTGGAATTATAGATGAAGTTAAATGGAACAAAGATGTTAATGTTCATCCTATAATTATCGATAATATCAGATTTGAGATGTCCAATCTTCAAAAAGAGTTAGAAGACGAGATAGGCGAACCTCTAATAAACGGGGAAAAGCGTTAAATTGGAAGCAGCGGCTATAAAAACATTAAGATATCTAAGTACAGACGAAATCGAGAAGCACTTAGAGAATATCGAGTACATTATAATGGCAGCCCCTGCACCGGACAGCTTCAAAGAGACCCCGATTCATTTTACAATTTTTTTAAATACTTCGGATAACTTACCTAAAGATATTCAAAAAGCTATTTTTGATAAATTTTTATACGAAGAGGGCATAAAAAATCCGATTGAAGTTATGAGTCAGATAATGCCCGTCGGATTTTCAGAGGGGTTGCAAGCGACTTTAATGCCTATGCTTTTGGTAAAACAAGAAGATATGAGAAATATACCCAATGTGCCGATGCTAGTCATGGATTTTTTAGCCGATTCCGACAATTTTAGCGAAGCAAAAGATAAGAGTTTGACCGGTTGGACATATTCTTATAATTAGCAAAAATAAATATTCTGAAAGCTCATATTTTAGGGGTTTAAAATGTTGTGGCTCCGGATACTGGAGCTAACTTTACAAACTAAATAATACCACTAATTGCCGTATTTACGGGGTTTTCAAAATTTATATTTATAAAAATAACTAGATTTAAAAGTAATCAGTGGCACCGAGATAGCACCGAGTGTTTACTTTAGTTTTATAAATAACCAATATTTATTTAAAATATTAAAACCCATCTCTTTGTAATGAGATATTAATTTTTCTGATTGTGCATCAGGATAGAGAGCTAAATATTTTAGTCCAATAGTCTCTTTTATATTTTCAGCCACATTCATTGCAAAAAGCAGCAAATAGCTTGAAATAGTGCTATCTATTGTATCAATATAAACTTTTCTATATTTGTAATCCACAAATAAATAATCTACTTGAATAACTGGAAAATCATCAATGCTGGAAGCGGACAAAGCTATTAAACCTAAAATCTCGTTACTATTTTTGAGCAAATATAGCTTCGTTTTATTTTTTTGAACAAGTTTTATTATCTCTTCTAATAAACCTCTTTCTCTTGTTGTTCTCTCTAAGTCAGGATGGAAATTAAACGATTGAAGAAGTTTGACTTTATATAGGCGAATATTTTTATCGTCTATTTTAACGATAGTTATATTACTGCCCATATACTACATTAAATTTAGTATTTATCGCTTTTTGGATGAGCTGCTCATTGACTTGGCTATTTTCCAAAAGCTTTTTTTCACTACTTGTAAGTGTTTTTGGCGGTGTCACAATTTGGATTTTACCGCTTTTATCTATATGCAATGCCATAATGGACTCCTTTTAAATTTTTTATTACTGAAATTATATCAAAATTTTAAAAACACACTTAATAATATCAAAATTGAATAAAAAGTTTTACTCTTTTTTTGTAGCATATTTAGCAGAGACAATTTTAATTACTTTGATGCTTTTTTTAATATTCTACAAATCTTTCCATTGTTTCTTTTTTTTGCATAATCAAAAGCGGTCATATTATTATTTGATTTTAATGATACATCTGCATTGTTTTCTATTAAAAATTCAACTATTTCAAAATAATCTTTTTCTACTGCTTTTATTAGTGGTGTATTGCCTTCCATATCTTTCTGATTTATGTCTGCATTGTACTTAATTAGTAATCTACATAAACTTTTTTTTCCATATTTTGCAGCAAAGTGTAAAGGAGAAATACCAAGTGCATTGCTAATATTTGGTTCAGCAGCTTTTTCTAATAATAATTTTACAGTTCCATAATGCCCATTTGCGGTTGCAATCAATAAGGGCGACCAACTGTTTTCTGCTACATAATCAACATCAATTTCATCATCTTTTAAAAGTTCTTTTAATCGCTCTAATTCACCCGCATATGCTAATTTCATTAATAGCTCATTTTTATTATCGACAGTACTAAACTTTTGCAGTTCATATGCTTTCCATACTAAATTATTAATAAAATCATTTACATCTTCTTCATTTTCAGGAGGATTAATTTTTTTGGATGCAAGTTCTAAATATTCAAATTTAATTTCTAATTGTTCAATTATTTCGCCAGTACTTTTATCAAACATCTCGAAATGGACTGCATTATCGTCATCAGTTGTTTCTTCCCGTTTTATAGCACCGTTTTTATTTAGTTGAATTTCTTTATTAAATTTAAATCTATAATTTAAATTTTTTGCTCTAGTTTCATCTTCATTTTTAATAAGGTCCATAATTTCTTTATGCTCTTTTTTATCAGATTTTATTTTTTTAAGAGTCTCCTCATAATTACTAGCTTTAATTGATTCAGAAACTTCAACTTTACGATTCAAATATTTATTTAATTTATCTAGCTCTGTTATCTTTTCTTTTGAAAAAAGGTTTTCTTTCTTAGTAAAAAAAATATAAATTATTATCATGCTTATAGATAAAACACCTAAGTTATAAAATTCTAATTTAGATGAATAATGTAAAAAAAACACTATTGTTAATAAAATTATTATTATGAAAATTATTAACGGTATGAACATACCAAAGTATACCGCTCCTCTAAACTTATAAAATGTTCGAATTATTTCTAATGAATCTTTAATCTTAGATAGTGAAAATACTATAAAAATACCAGTTATTATTGGTACTATTAAATCAACCCTTGTAGTTGATGCAAACAAAGTATTCTCAATAAGTTTTGGATAGCTTGTTATTGTAGAGACTAATAAAAAAACTATTATAAAGCCAAATTGAATTTTCAATTGATTCGATTTTTCTTTTTTAATTTTTTTATATTCTAAAATTGACTCTATTAAAAAGTAGAGCTGCAATCCAACTAACATAAATGGCAAATATGGGATAGCTTTTTTATTTTCTAATCCAAGCTCTTTAAAAAAAGAAATTTCTAATAAGTTGATATCAAAAAAATACCATAAAAGTAACAAAACTGAACTAATAAGTGTTGATGATTTATAAGCGGTAAAATTGTTTTTTTCTTCCATGCCACTTTCCTTTCTATAGAATATGATTTTATTATATACAAAGTATATCTAAATTTTATATTTTGATATTTTAAGTATTCATGTATTATATATTGACATTTAGTATTTAAATACGATATTATTGCTAAATATCATTTATTGATATATAAAACACAAGGAGTTAATAATGGATAAAAATAGTATTATCAGGTCTTTAAAAGGCTTAGATGATGAAAAGGTGGGCTTTAGTCTAAAACTTCCAGTTAGTTTGAAAACTGAGCTTCAAGAGTTGTGCGAAAAAGAGAATATCTCTATGAATGGTCTCATTGTTGCGACTGTTCAGTCGTTTATAAATGATGATTGCGGACAACAAACAAAAGAGATGAAAAAAGTATTGTTGCAGTGTAGAGATATAGTAAGTGAATCTGTTGATGAACTTTATGACCTAATAGAGCAACAAAATGGTCCAGATGATAAACAAGATAAAAAATACCATGAGTATGTCTTGGTAATAAAATCAATAAATAATATACTAGGAGTATAAAATGAACGTAACAATAGAAGGAATTTACATAAACGGGTATGCAAAACCAGACTATAAAGATAAAAATAGCGGTGAAGTGTCACAAGGCGATTTTATAGTTCAGATACAGCAAAAAAAAGAGTTATCAAACGGCTCTGTTCAAATGGAGTATTTTGATATACCGGTAGATAGAACTATGGAAAAATTATATGTTGATAAAAAAATGGTGATATCGTAACCGTTTTATGTAATGTATATGGAGAGAACTTTGCACAACTAAAAATAGGCAAAGCAAAGTAGTTATTTAAAAATAAGCATCAGAGAAGCATCTTGGCGGACGGCTTCCCTGACTGTAATCCCCACTAAAGGAAGAACAATTGAATTATACTATAAAAGATAAATATAGTAATATTGCAGACTATGACTATTTAGGGGCTTTGCCCCTTAAAAGTCTTGGTTCTGCTAAAAGTGCCGCAGACACTCCCTTGACTATTTATAAAGAAGTTGTGGACATTGATATGACAGAGTTCATTAAAGAGCGTCATAAAAAGGTTCATTATGGTTTGTCTAAAGATGAACTGGAGAGCGTTTCTAAAAAATTAAAAGAACAAAAGAACTTTTTAGAGTTTAGTTTTTTATACGACAGAATAAACCAAACAAGAATCCCTCTCTCGGATTTAATCATATCGGCAAACCACTCACCGCAGAGATACTACTCCGAAATCCAAAACAGAGTAAATACTTTAGAGAAGATAGCAAAGCAAAGAGGCTTAAAGCCTCTCTTTATGACATTAACTCTAGGGAGCCAATATCATAGATATAAAACAACTAAAAAGGGCGCCTTGGTGCCTAATCCAAAGCATAACGGTACCGCTCCAAAAGAGGCTGTAAAAGCACTCACAAAAATGTTTGCAAGACTTCGACAAGATAGAGCATTGAAAGAACTCTCAAAAGAGCAGAGGATATATTTTAGAGTAAACGAGCCTCACAAAGACGGAACTCCACACACGCATATTTTAATGTTTGTGCCTGCCGATAGAGTTCAAAAAGTAAAAACAGCTTTTAAAAGATTGTTTGATGGCAGAGGCAACGATATACAAGACGATATTAACAAATCAACCGCTTACATTATGAAATATATTAATAAAACGCTTCCGTTCTCTAAAAAAGAGAAGTTGAGTGAAAAAGAGAACTATCTTAATGCGTGGTATTCGCATAACAGAATTGTACGCTTCAATAGCTCAAAAACTCTGGCACCGCTTAGTATTTATAGACTACTTCATAAAAGATACTCTATGTTTGCTCTCACAAGACTTATAAATGAAGAGCACTTTAAAATCTATGTGACACTTGATACAAACAAAGTTATGGAGATTATAGATGAGTTTGGCGATATTGTTTATGCGCGTAATGACAGTTTCAATGTGCATCTAATGGGGAGTTATTTAAAAAATAACTCGCAAACAAGCGATAGCGCGATAGGGTGTGCAGTATGAATATTTCATTAGAACATTTAGAGCTTATTCCAAAACTCCTCAATGAGATAAAATCTTTGAAACTCACTCAAGCTATGAGCAGCGAAAAGCGGTGGTTAAACACAAGAGAGCTGAGTGATTATATAGGCTACTCCTTAGATGCAATCAATAAAATGGTTAAAGATGATATTTTTATAGATGGAATTCACTACTATAAACCCTCAAAAAAACTACTGTTTGACAAAGAACAGGTTGATAATTGGATAGTCGGCATCAAAGATGATAAGCATAAACAGCGCGTTAATATCGCGGTTGAAAATATTTTAGCAGGTATGAAGTAGAACACTTTATGAATAAGTAACTACTAATACCCTATAATTAAAACTTGAAAACTTCGTATATGGTATTTGTGGTTACTGAAAAAAGGTAACAGACAGATGAAAATATATATAAAGAAGGTCAAAAACGCAGACAACTCCATCAAAGAATGGTTATGGATTAGATTTAGTCATAATGGCAAAAACTACCGTAAAACTCTTGGTTTGGAGAACACCAAAGCTAATATGAAATTAGCAAAAAACGAGATTATGCCGACCATGCAGTTAAAGCTGTACAACGGCGGGTTATTTGAAAGAACAGTTCCAACGGTTGATGAGTACTCAAAACTTTCGTTTGAGATACATAGTGCAACGAGGAAAGAATCAACACAGACAGATTATAGAATCTCTTATGAGAAACATATCAAACCGCATTTAGGCAAGAAAAAGCTAGATGCACTCAAACCGAGTGATATATCTCTTTGGCAAAATAAAGTTTTAGAGAGTGTCAGTCCAAGACGGCTTAAAAATATAAGAGCAGTTTTAAGCACTATCATACAAGATGCAATGAGAGACGAGCTAATAAATCGTAATCCTTTGCCGCTTGTAAAGCTTCCACGAGCTGAAAAAGTAGATATATCACCATTTAGTGTATGTGAAATATATCAAATACTAAGTACAGCGCAGGGACAGTTTAAAAACTTTTATGCACTTGGATTTTTTAGCGGTATGAGAAGCGGTGAGATGATTGGTCTTAGATGGGAAGATATAGATTTCTTCAAAAATGAGATTTACATAAGACGGGCTATAAAGATGGGTGTAATATCTACTCCCAAAACTGCTAACAGCACAAGATACATAGATATCATTGATTCTTTGCTTCCATATTTAAAAGAGCAGTATAAACTGACGGCTCATAAAAATAGCTATGTGTTTTTAAATGAAAATAATGAACACTTTTATGACATAAAAAGGATTAGAACTACTCATTGGACAAAAGCATTAAAAGTGTGTGGTTTAAAGTATAGACCTATTTATCATACTAGACATACATTTGCTACGATGATGTTGGAAAACGGTGAAGATATACTTTGGGTATCAAATATGTTAGGTCATACAGATTCGACAATGACACTTAGCAGATATGCAAGATATATAAAACGGGATGATAAAAAAAGAGCTGCATTTTTAGAAAATAAAAGTGTACCAAATGACACCGAAACGACACCGAATGTTAAGAAAGTTGGTTGAAAGTCAATGATTTAGGGGTTTGTAAAGGAATGGCTCCGGATACTGGATTCGAACCAGTGACCAAGTGATTAACAGTCACCTACTCTACCGCTGAGCTAATCCGGAATGTTTTTGAGAGGGTGGAATTATACTTTATGATGTTTTAAAAGTCAAGCATTTTACGCTATTTTATCCGTTTTCGCTTCTCGTTTTCGTGCAAAATAAAAAATTCTAAATTTCCCACTATTTTTTTGGTAATTTTAGACTCTTTTATAAGTGTTTCAAGTCGTTTTTTGCTCTCTTCATCAAAGAGAAGGTTGATATCTTCGGCTGTTAAAGGTCTCTTGTCTAGCGTATTTAATATCTCTTCATCATTA
>CAYHRD010000092.1:0-8210 GCA_964358925.1 uncultured Sulfurimonas sp. | reverse complement strand
TTAAAAGATTGGTACGAGCAAGAGGCAAATAGCAACTACGGGGCATATATACCTTTTGTCGGAACGGTAAGAAGCGAAGACGGTATTGAGGGACTTAGTTTTGATATCTATGAACCCATACTTAACTCTTGGTTTGAAGCTTGGCAAAGAAAAGCAAAAGAGAGAGGTGCGGTTATAAAAATGGCTCATTCTCGCGGGGATGTGATGCTTCATGAGTCTTCATATATTGCCGCTGTTTTTTCTCCTAAACGCCGTGTCGCATTAGAATTTATAGATGAGTTTGTAGAAGATTTTAAAGCATCGGCTCCTATTTGGAAATATGATTTAAGGGGTGGCAAAAGAATCTATGCACTTGATCGTTCAACTGCTATAAAAGGGAGCGGAATCTTAAAATGAGTCTACTATCATATGAAACAAGCCAAAATATGTTGGATTTACTGCAGGTAAATTCTCAACGAAATCAGAATGTAGCACTAAGTTCGTCTCTTGGAAGAGTTTTGTACGAAGATATTGTTGCAGAGTTTAACGATCCGCAATTTCCGACTGCTTCGATGGACGGATATGCGGTAATTTATAGCGATTTAGAGAGCAAAAGCATTGCTATTCTCGGAGATAATCCCGCGGGAAGCGATGAAAAGCGGACTATAGAAAGCGGCGAATGTATCAAAACTTTTACAGGCTCTAAAATGCCTCATGGTGCCGATACTCTTATACAGATAGAAAATGTCACGGTGGATGGCGGAAAAATTATCATAAACGAGAGTGTTGCAAAAGGTTCATCCGTTCGTCCGATAGGCGAGGGGTACAGAGCCGGAGATGTGCTTATAAAAAAAGGTACGAAGATAGGTTTTGTCGAAATCGGCGTAATGGCAGCACTTAACCGCGTAATGGTAAAAGTCGCGCTCAAGCCTCGCGTCGCGGTTATCTCAACAGGAAGCGAGATTTTGGATTTGGGTGTCAGTAGCGATAACGAAGCTCAAATCAGAAGTTCAAATAACTACACGCTTGCGGCACTTTTTGAACAAGCCGGAGCAGAAGTGGTACAACTTGGAACGGTCGGAGATGATAGAGACTCAATAATGCAGACATTTAAAAATGCTCTAAGTTGCGCTGATATTTTAGTAAGTACGGGCGGTGTAAGCGTTGGCGACTATGATTTTGTAAAAGATATAGTTCCTCGTTTGGGTGCCGAAGTGATTTACAAGGGTGTGGCAATAAAACCGGGAAAACATATTTTGGTAGCACAAAAAGATGATAGATTTGTTTTAGCGCTTCCGGGATTTGCCTATTCGTCAACCGTTACTGCTATTTTATATGTGTTGCCGCTTATTGCAAAAATGCTTGGTCGTAGCAGTGCATACAAAACGGTTGAAGCAAAACTTAGCGAGGATTTTACAAAAAGAAGCAGACTTACGGAGTTTACCGCTTGCAATGTCGAGATAGTTGACGGGCAATATTTTGTAAATTTTAGAGATAAAAAAGTCGGAAGTTCGGCAATTTTGACAAATATGCTACAAAATAGTGCTTTGATGATAACGGGCGAAGAAGACGGAGACCTTGGCAAAGATACTTTTGTAAATGTGATTTTGTTAGAGAATTTTTAAATTAGATGAAAAGGGTTAATATGAGATTAAAAAAGTTCAGCTTAGTTGCAGTGCTTGCTTTTACGCTTGCAGCTTCAATAAGCGCAGATGAAATAAAGCCAAAAAGAAGTTTGCAAGGCAATATGAACGAGGTTTACAATACTCTTCCCTCCACCGCAAATAATCTAGGCGAAGCATTTACTAACGGTATGTTTTACGGTCGCCTTAGAACAAATATTTTTAGATACGATTGGGAAGCGCCGGATAATGCTTCAAATGCTGACAATAAAGCTTTTGGTCTCGGTGGCAGTTTGATTTATAAAACAGCTCCGCTCTCGGGTCTTAGTGCAACGGCAGGTCTTTATTACTCAAGCAGTCCGTTTGATTCTCTTCGTGAAGATGATGCAAATATAGGATTTGTAAAATCGGGTAAAGATACATTTAGCCGTTATGATGTAAGTACAGACGGCGATTGGTATATGGCGGTTTTGGCTCAGGCTTATCTGCAGTATGATATCTCAAAAACATCGTTTAAATTCGGTCGCCACTTTTTTGAATCGGCTCTTACCGCATCAAATGATACGAAGATGATTCCAAATAGTTTTGAAGGCGTTAGTTTTGAGTCTCGCGATTTAGCAAAAACAACTCTTAAGGGCGCATACCTAACAGCCCAAAAATTAAGAGATCATACTTCGTTTCATGATGTTTTAACTTTTAAAGACTCTTCAGGCAACAGTTGGAACAACAACGATGACAGCGGTGTTCATAAGGGACTAAGTTATACAAATTTTAGAGCTGCGGGAGAAGATCCGGAGCATGAACTCGTAATCGCAGCCGTAAACAATAAATCTATTGAGAATTTACAATTTGATGTTACATATACGGCAGTCCCCGATGTGCTTTCATCTGTTATAGGTGAGATAAATTATAAAATAAATCTTCCTGAGGGCTATTCGTTGACTACGGGGTTTCGCTATATGGAACAGATTGATGACGGCGGCGGTGTAATCGGTGGGGCAAGCTTGAGCGGAAACTTGGGAAGAGATAAAAATCCGACAACGCTTCTTGGCTACAAAGAGAGATATTCACTTGACGGTTCGGCATGGATGGCTCGTTTGGTTTTAGCAAAAGGTGCGCTTAAAGTTCTAGCAGGTTACTCTGATGTAGCCGATGAGGCAGACTTAGTTGCTCCGTGGAGAGGTTTTCCAACGGGCGGATATACCCGCGCGATGGCTCAGACGAACTGGATAGCCAATACGAAAAGCACGATGGGCGAAGTAACTTATGACTTTGGAAAAGCTCAAATCCTCAAAGGATTTAAAGCTATCGGTCGCTATGTGATTCAAGATTTTGATGAGAGAAAACAAGCTGCCGGAGCGCAAGCCGATATGAGCGTAATACATATAGATTTGGTTCAGCAGCTCACACCACAGCTTGATGCGAAAATTCGTTTTGCTTCCGTTGATGCCGATAATCGTACAAGCGGCACAGACAAAGACTCATACAAAGAGTACCGTTTTGAGTTAAACTATCTCTTTTAAAATTTTTTAAAAAAGCGTAGGTTCAAGTGCCTTGAGTCTATAGCTTTTTCTATGGATTTCAGAGTAACCGTGCTTTTTTATCATCTCTATATGTAGTGCGGTTCCGTACCCTTTATGTTTTTCAAAGCCGTACATCGGGTATTTTTTTGCTGATTCTATAATGTCTCTGTCGTGAGTTACTTTTGCCAAAATTGAAGCGGCACTTACCTCAGGGATTTTTGTATCTGCTTTTATCATCGTGTTAAGCCCGCTTACACCAAATGTAGAGTTTCCGTCAAAAAGATATTCACTGCAAGCAAAATTTTTCATAATCTCTTCTAAGCCTCTTCTTAGGCAGAGAGATATGCCCTCTTCATCAATCTCTTTTGGAGAGAATCTAACTATGTGGTAAGAAGAGCTTTCGATGATAATCTCATAGAGAGCCTCTCTTTTTTTTTCACTAAGCTTTTTTGAATCATTTAAACCGTCTATAGATTTTTTTAAAATACAGCCGGCAATTACCAAATTGCCTGCAATGGGTCCGCGTCCCGCCTCATCTATTCCACATAAATCAGCTCTCATTTTGTAGTTTTAGCCTTTTAGGGAGGTGTACTTCAAAGAGTGCGCCGTTTTCGTGATTTGACGGAATGATTTTTCCGCCGTGATCCTCAACTATTTTCTTAGCGACATTAAGACCAAGACCCATTCCGCCCTCTGTTTTAGAGCTTTGAAATGAATCAAAAATATTTGGCATTATCTCTTGGCTTATTCCGCCGCCGTTATCTTTGAAGCTCACTACTACATACTCGTCTTCATCTTTTAGCGTTATATCCAACACTCTTGTTTCAAAATCATTGCTAAGTTTTAGCGCATCAAGCGCATTGTTTATGATGATAATAAAAACTTGCTCTATCCTCTGGTTTTGGATTGGTGCCGTAAAAGTGTATAGATCTTTATCCATGCCAAGCTTGAACGGCTTATTTTGAATTGTAATGTTTGAGATAAATTTTGCTTTATTGTGCGAGAGGGTGAGTGCTGTTATCAAAGAGGAGTATATATTTGTTTCTTGAGGTTTTTCTTTTACCTGAGATGCCATCTCTCTCATTGATTCGACAATAGAGGCGATTCGGCTTACTCCATCAAGCACGGTTTTGCTGTCTTCTTGCAGATATTTTTTTTGTTTTATACTGTCGTCCAGCTCTTTTATATCTTGTATCATTAGCTCCAGATTCCCTTTTATATATGTAAGAGGGGTGTTTATTTCATGGGTAATTCCGGCTGCCATTTTTCCTATAATTGAAAATTTTTCCTCTAAAAGTCTCTCTTTTTCTCTCTCTTTATGGAGATTGATGTTTTTTTCAACCTCTTCTTCTATGCGTTTTTTGAGATGCTCTTTTTGGGTGGAGAGTTCCGTAACATCTTGTTTAAGCGCTATGTACTCTTGGATTATATTCTCTTCATTTACGATAGGCACTATTACCAAATGTTCGTAGTAGGTTTCTCTGTTTTTTTTGAGATTTTTGACACGCCCGCGCCATACTTTTTTATTTGATATCGTTGCCCACATCTCTTTATGAAGTTTGCTTTTTGTCTCAGGATGTCTAATGATTTTGTGATCTTTCCCGATAACTTCATCTTTAGAGTAACCGGTCATTTTGCAAAATGAGTCGTTTACATAGGTTATGATGCCTCTAGTATCGGTTTTGGTAACAGAAGCGCTGATATCTATGACGCGCTTATACTCCTCTAAAAGTTTATGCTCATTTTTAAACTTTCTTTGAAGCAGGATGCGCTCTATATATTTACTAAGTATCTTTTCAACTCTATCAAGTGTCAGCGGCTTAAAAAGATAAGCATCTATACCGATGTCGACTGCTTCTTCTGTTATCTCTTTTTCAAAATGGGAAGTGATAAGAAGTATCGGGGTGTTTTCGTTTAAAATTTTAATCTTTTTTGACATCTCAAGCCCGCTCATAATAGGCATGGTCAAATCCGTCAATACGATATCTGGTTTATACTCACGATATTTGAAAAACCCGTCCTCTCCATTTTTGGCTACATATACATTTTTAAACTTTTTTGATGTTAAAAAATCATATATCTGTGTTCTTATTTTTTCATCGTCTTCTACAAAAAGGATAGATGTTTCGTTTATGCCCATAACTATTTTTTCAAAATTTCTTTAATTTTTTTACCAAGCGCATCAAGAGAAGAGAACGGTTTCATTATATAATCCGTTGCTCCGTATCTATGAGCGTTAAGAACTTTGTCAAGGGTAGAGTAGGCCGTCATCATAAGAATTTTTGTTTTTGGATTTTTTTCCAATAGTTTAGGAAGAGCATCCAAACCGTTCATTTGCGGCATCATGATATCAAGCAGTATCAAATCCGTATCTTTTGGCAGTGAAGATATTGCATTTACGGGATTGCTGTAAGTCGTAATCCTATATCCGCCATCACGAGAAAGATATTTCTCCAACATCTGCAAAATATCATTTTCGTCATCTATGATGACTATGTTTTTTTGTTGTGTGCTCATCTTTTTTTTCTCCTTGTTTAAATAGTTCTTTTGCTGCTATATGCATAGTTTCTTTTGCTTTTTCATCTACTAAGGCATCGAGATATTTAAAAACATCATTGCTGGCATCTTCTATCGCACGAATGCGCTGTTCTATAATATCTTTAGAACATGCGACTTTGTCAGAACCGCACTCGGTTGCAAGTAGATTAGCCTGTTCATGCACTATTGCATGAGGTCTCTCAAGTTTGGTATATGACGGCATTTTTGAAAAAGTTTCTTTGCCTATGCCGCTTGTATACCATTTTCCCAGACGACATTCATTGTGCGATGTATTGTTAAAGTTACTCTCTTCACCGAAGATAAGAGCATAAACATTATGTTTGTATATAACATGGTCTATTTTTGCCAAAGATGAAAATATCTTATCGCTTATATGCTCTACTTCGTACTGGCTGCGAGAAGCGTTCTCTTCAAAGGACTTAATCTTTATATTTAAATCTTCTATTTTATCCTTTGTCTCTATAACGATGTCGTTTACCTCGTTAGTGTTAGTCTCAGCCTCGTTGGTCTCTTGCTGCATAGCTTTTACGACCAAAGATATATCTTTGGTAGCTGTTTGTGTCTTCTCGGCTAGTTTTCTAACTTCATCGGCAACAACGGCGAAACCGCGTCCATGCTCACCCGCACGGGCAGCTTCGATAGCAGCATTGAGAGCCAATAGGTTTGTTTGGTCTGCTATATCTTGAATAAGAGTAAGCACCGTAGATATCTCATTGCTCCTCTGGTTTAACGAATGCATGCCGGTAATGTTTAGCTGTGTATTTTGACTAAGCATATCCATAGCGCGAGCCGATTGTTCTATAAGCACAAGACCCTCTTTCGAGTCGTTTGCAATTACTACGGATTCGCTTTTCATAACTTTTAGCTCTTCTAGCATCTGCGAAAAAGTTTTTTGCGTATCTGTCAGTGCAGATGTTATGGCTTGCTGATGAAGACTTAAGATATCGCTGTCACGGGTATCGCGCATATCTGTTTTTGTTATTCTATAAAATGTAGCATCTCTGTTTTTTGATTTTCTAAAGACAGCTTTACCGCTGCATCCGTTTAGCTCAATGATATTGCTGTTTTTTTGCAGCTCTCTTGAAAGTTCTTGAATTGATTTTATGTTCATCGCGGCTATTTCATTTTGAAAAGCTACGGAACCGTCTCTGTTTAATGCGACTAACATCTCTTCTTGAGAAAAAGCAGCCATCTCTTTGTAGAAATCCAGCTCCTCTTTAAGGAGAACGATATCGTTTACTAACTCTTTAATCAAACTCTTATCGGTATTTTTTGAAAAAAACATAAAATCGTATCCTTTTATTTTTGGTCTTATATTCTATCATAAATTTATAATTTAGATAAATTATTTAATAAATGATTTATATTAATCTCCAAGTGCCCAAATATCAAAAGGAATCATCTCTACAATAGATAGCGGATGGCTCATACTTCCCTCTTTGCTCATTGTTATTGCAGTTACTTTTTTAATTTGATATGTAAATAAGAATGCTTCAATAGACTCTATTTTTTTAAACAGTACCCTCTCATCCGCAAAAGGCATTCCTAAAATTACCTCTTCGCTAAGCGGAAGATAAAAATCAATGCCGTCGTCGTAAAAGCACTCTCTGCCTGATTTTAAAAGCTCCAAATAAATCATATTTTCAAAAAGCCTGCCGAAATGTTTATCTATGCTAAGGGCAGATTTTAAAGATATGTCGCATAGATAAATTTTTCTAATAGCTTTTGGATGATTTGTTTTTTGTAGTTGATGTATATACCTTTTCTCGCTTAGCGTATCAAAAGATTTATAGAGTTTGTCTTTTGATATTTTTCTCGTATGTTTAAGTCTCTCATATATAGAGTATGGGGATATTTTTTGTGCCATCATTTTTGTACAAAAAATCAGGATATCAAGTTCTATTTCAGTTAGTGTATTTTTTAATATTTTTTGGAGATAGATAACTCTTTCATCGTTATTTATCTTATGCATAAACGGAAAACTGCCTAGTTGAAAAAAATGGTTGAGTGAACTAGAATCGTATTTATGCTCATAAGCAAGAAACTCTTCATAATCTAGCGGATATAGCCTAAGGGTGTTTAAAAACTCTATCTGATAATTTATTTCACTGCAAATAATCAATTGCGCCACATTTACTATTTTAATAGTTTGAACATAGTTGTCAAGCACAAGCGTTTCAATTTTGTTATTGCTGCAAAAATTTTGGAGTATATTGTTAAACTCATCTATATCTATACGCAAGTCACTGCAGTCAATATAGATGTAACTGTTTTTTTTAAGTCCAAGCAGATAGTTTTTAACCAGTTTTGTTTTTCCGCTTTGAGATATTCCGTTTATCTGATAACTTAAATCTTCCAAAAATAGTTTTCTAAAGTGAAACTTGTCTATATGTATGTCGGTTTTGTATAGTTCTTCAAGTAAAATTTCCATGTTGCAATTTTACCATTTCCTTATTAAAAGGAAATAAAATTGTATATATTTTAAATTTTAGCCCATATATTCTTGAATTATAGAGATAGTTTGGAT
>CAYHRD010000091.1:0-8262 GCA_964358925.1 uncultured Sulfurimonas sp. | reverse complement strand
GAGCGTTCAGCCGACTACACCTCCCGGTGTAAGTGCTTGCAGCACTAAGCATTAAAAATTAAAATAGCGACGCACTTGCTGCGTTGCTCACTCGTCACATACTTTAAGTATGCTTCCTCATTCGCGCCTTGCAATTACATCACTCTTTTAATTTTTTATGGTTTCTATAAATATGTTTTTAGATTGCCGCGC
Source organism: uncultured Sulfurimonas sp. (assembly GCA_964358925.1). Classification (GTDB taxonomy): domain Bacteria; phylum Campylobacterota; class Campylobacteria; order Campylobacterales; family Sulfurimonadaceae; genus Sulfurimonas. The sequence goes on along the minus strand of CAYHRD010000091.1, from coordinate 8,070 downwards.
TTCTAAAGAAGCTCGCAATGACCGTCATTGAGATTGCCACGCTACGCTCGCAATGACAAGCGAAGCAATCTATGTTTAATCAGAGTGTTCAATTAAAAATCATCACCGCTTTTATGCATATTGGCTCTGAACTCTACTATCTTATTTCTTCCCGTATCTTTTGCTTCATACAAAGCCGTATCGGCATATTTGATACATTTCCAAATAGTGTCACCATCAGTTGGAAATTTTGCTATACCGATGCTTATAGTCTTTCTCAAAGGCTCGCCGTTGCCGACATCAAAAGAGAGGTTTCCAAATTCAGAGTGGATTTTTTTAGCAATGCTCATCATGCCTTCATCATTTGCATTGTGAAGCATAATAACAAACTCTTCACCTCCGTAACGGATAGCCAAGTCAGAGTCACGGATACTGCTTTTTAAAACTTTTGCCAGTGCAACGATTACTTTGTCGCCTACATCATGTCCGTAAGTATCGTTTACCATTTTAAAGAAGTCGACATCAAGCATCATAACCGCGTAAGTATCTTTGTTTCTACTTGCTTGGCTCATGATTTTATCTATAACTTCTTCTAAGAATCGTCTATTGTAAAGACCTGTCATACCGTCACGAAGAGAAGTATCTTTTAATTTTTCCATTAAAATCTGACTCTCTATAACCGGTTTTGCAGCTTCAAGGTAGTGTTTAATGCTTGGAATATTTTTCTTCATCAAATCTACTTCTTCGATTTTATCAGATGTCATAGAGACTGTTAATGAGATGTCATGATTGATATTAAAAGGGATACACACATAGTTTATATCTACTGCCACACATGCCTTACATAGATTTGGAAACTCTGTTGAGATAGTTACGCTGCTTGTTCTGAATGCTCTACAGTTTAGTGCATTTTTATTTGTTTTTTCAAAGCATATAGTTTTTTCTTCAGTTGAGTGTATCAACTTTCTTTCGGCAGTTACATTATTTACTTCAAAAAAGGCAAAATGACCGACATGGTATTTGAGTTTTAATATATCTATGATTCTTCCGTAAACTTCATCTTTTGAGCCGTCTAGTTCGATAGTTTTTTTGAATTTATATATATCCGATAGCTCGCTGATAATCGTTTTTGCTTCATGCAACGGGTCATTAGACGAGACGCTTCCTTGAGGTATAAAAGTTGCAAGATTGTGTTTTATGTCTCCAAAAGTTTCTTGCATTTTGCGAAACAGAGAGTTCATCTGATTTACTACATTTCTAGCATCTCCGCCGACTTTTGATGCAAATTCATGTGTAAAATCTCCGCTGTATGCTTTTTTTATACCGTCTTGCATATTTGTAAACAGGTTCATATACGGAGTTACAAAGTAGTTGATAAGCATAAGAACAACTACGATGAAAATAAGATTGATTCCTAAAATCTTAAGTATAGTTATCATTCCGCTCTCTCGCATATCGCTTATGTCAAACTCCATACTGATGATTCCAAGCGTGTCGCCTCTTTTTACATTATGGCATGAGATACAGTTTGTGTTATCGACAGGCGTTGAAGCTTTATAGGGAATGGTAACTCTTAGCGTTGTACTTCTAGCGTTTTCCGTGATTTTTTGCACGCTCTCGCCGGTTCTTAAGACTTCTTTATCAATTGCATCTCTAACCGACTCGGTATTTAAACCTTCACCGTATTGTGAAATGACATTTTCCCCTCTTGCAATCCATAAAGACTTTATATTGTTGCTTGTAGCTATTTTGTCTAGGAAATATTGTCTTTTGTCCATTATGCCGTTGACCATATGAGCAGTTAATCCGTCTTTTACGATGTTTGCTGCCATTTGTGACTTCTCAACCGCACTATTTATACTGTATTCTCTAAAATTTAGAGATGTATTTACGATTGTTGCCGCCGTTAGCGCAAGAAGCATAATGGTAACAATGAGTAGAAGTTTGGATTTTGTAGTCATATTAAATCACTTTGTAATGAATTTTTTGAAAATTAAACCGTGCTAAATAGTTGAATTTAGTATAATATCTAAGAAAATATAAATTTAGTATGAAATAAGAATTGAAATATAAAATATCTTGATTATAGATTGCCGCGCCTCTTAAGGAGGCTTGCAATAAGCGCGTTACTTATTCAACCGTTACGCTTTTTGCTAAATTTCTCGGCATATCTACATCATTACCCAGTCTTATAGAAATTTCTAAAGATAGAAGTTGAACGACTACCATCATTTCAAAAAACTCCAGCATATAGTCTCTGCACGGGGAAATCTCTATAAAATCATCGGCTTTGTCAAACGCGATTTGGCTGATAGCGCAAATAGTAGAATCTCTCGCACTCAGCTCTTCAACATTGCTTTTTGCTTTTTCATAATGAAGATGTTTCGGAAGCAGGGCGATTGTAAAAAGTTCGGGATCAGCCAGTGCAATAGGTCCGTGTTTCATCTCTCCGGCAGGATATCCCTCTGCATGAAGGTATGAAATCTCTTTTAGTTTAAGCGCTCCCTCAAGTGCAAGGGGATAAAAAATATCTCTGCCGATAAAGAAAAAACCGTGACCGTGAAGATATCTTTTTGATAATCTTTTAATGCGTTCATGCATATCGTCGGTTACTTTTACATGGGATGGAACTTCGCGAAGCAGCGAAATATGTCTAGCTATGTCATTCTCGCTTAGAGAGTTTTTGAGTTTTGCTATATATAAACTTAGCATCCAAAAAACGGTTACTTGAGTAGCAAACGCCTTTGTTGAAGCCACTCCTTTTTCTATGCCGGCTCGTGTGAGAATAGTTGCGTCGGCTAATCTTACCATTGATGAGTTGTCGACATTACAGATAACTAAAGTTTTAAGTCCCGCCGCCTTTGCCATCTTTAGAGTCTCCAGCGTGTCTGCGGTTTCGCCGCTTTGAGAGATTACGATAAAAAGAGTATCTTTGCTCATAATCGGCTCTCTGTATCTAAACTCGCTTGCGATTTCTAGGGAAGTTTTTATTTTCGAGTATCTCTCAAAAAGGTATGATGCACTCATAGCAGCATGATAAGATGTTCCGCATGCGCAAAGTTTTATCTCGTTTATACCCTCAAAGAGAGATTTTTCAAGCTCATCGAAAATAATCTCATTTTCCGTGACTCTTCCCATTAAAGTATCGGAAATCACGACGCTTTGTTCGTAAATCTCTTTTTCCATAAAAAATCTATATCCCTCTTTTTGGGCAGAGAGTTTGTTTTGTGAAAGCGGTGAAAATTTAGCCTCTTTTTTAACACCGTTTTTGTCATATATAGCTACTTCTTTAGGAGTTACATATCCGTAATCTCCGTCTTCAAAGTAGTTAACATTTTGACAATATCCGATAAGCGGAGTGTCTGAGGATGCAAAATATTTCTCATTCTCGCCATTTACTCCGACTAACATCGGTGAGCCGTGTTTTGCAAAAAAGATAGTGTCCGGTTCGGATTTTGTTACCAATAAAATAGCATAAGCACCGTGAAGCTCTTTTATCGTTTTTGCAAACGCCTCAAAGGAATTTTTTGCTGTTTTTTGATTTTTTTCAAACTGATGTACGATTACTTCGGTATCTGTTTGACTTAAAAAAGTCACACCCTCATTTTGAAGCTCTTTTTTCAGCTCTGCATAGTTTTCGATAATTCCGTTATGAACTACATAAGAAAATTCGCCTAAATGCGGATGTGCATTTAACTCCGTCGGTTTTCCGTGTGTTGCCCATCGTGTATGACCGATACCGATTGCAAAACCGCTCGTTACAAAATCTTTGGTTTTTTCTTCAAGATTTATCAGCTTTCCGACTGCTTTAAAATTATGGAAGCTGCCGTTTTGCAAAACTGCTATTCCCGCAGAATCGTAACCGCGGTACTCTAGCTCTTTAAGTCCACCGAGTAAAATCTCTTTTGTATTTTTTTGCCCCAAATATCCGACGATTCCGCACATAATATATATTTCCTTTTACAATTAGCTATGTTAAACAGCTTACTCTGACGCCATTAGGCGGCTAGCTTTAGTGCCTTAGCGGCTAGCGTAGCAGTGGTGAACTTTGTTCGCCACTGCGTAAAGTTAATAGCGCATATATTTTTGCGACATTATTGCATATATCGTTTTGTTTTTCGATTAAAAAGCTGTCTCTTACTTTATGCTTGGTGCTATGGATTTTTGCCGTGACGATATTTATGTCAAGCTCTTCAAAACATTCCATTATGTAAGCTAAAAGACCTTTTTGATTTTGTGTGTTTACAGCCACTTCAGCGTGTGTGAGCGAGTGTTCACAATCAATATTTATCTCATGTTTGTATATTGTCACATCTTTTAGTTTTATGTGTCTACTCATGTCAAAAGCGTTATTGATGATATTTTCTATCTCTGCCGCTTCATCGCTATCTACATGCTCTATAAACTCTATTTTAAAATATTTCACACCGTCAAATAGCGTAAAAATCTCCATAGACGCGACATCAAGATGGCTTAGAGATGCTAAAAGATAACCGATGTTTAGCGGAATTTTTCTATAAATTTCTATAATAAGAGAAGTGTCCGTATGGATTGAAAAATCATAAGCTTTAGTCTGTGCCGCTTTTTTTGCGATTTCGATTATATCGTGCGGAGTGTGTTTAAAAAAGAATAGATTTGATTCAACCCTAAGAAGTTTATTTTGCAGCAGTTTTGGCAACTGTATAAACTCCTGAACTTTTTGTACGCGTTTTTCTATGTTGATTCTTTTTGTGGCGTCGCTGATTCTTCCGCTGTTTTGGGCCACTTCAAGTGCATTTACATATAATTCCATAAGAAGATTTGAATTAAAAGAGTTATATGTGTCTCCGCCGACACCGTTGATATCTGCATAAGTTAGCACATATAGAAGTTTTAGATTTTTCATATCTCCTACATTTGACATAAATTTATATAGCGTTTTTTCATTATGGATGTTTTGTTTAAAAGCGACATTGCTCATGGTTACATGCTGTTTAATCAAAGTTACGCATCTCTCTATATCTTCATCTTTTAGTTTCATCTTTTTTACAAACGGAACTATGAGTTTTGCACCTACTTCACTGTGATCTTGGACTCTCCCTTTTCCTGTATCGTGAAACAGGGTTACGATTTTTAACAGTAATTTTTCATCATCGCTAAACTCATCGTAAAGGTTTTTTATATAAGGCTCTTTTATATTTTCTAACGCTTCTACGCATTTAATGGAGTGAATATCTACCGGATAGTAGTGATAACCGTCAAATTGCGGAAGGTGTAATACTTTTTTAAAAGCGTGAAACAGATGATGAAGTATCCCTGCATCATAAAACAGTTTTAAAAAGCTGTACATATTTCTTCTTTTAAATAGTTCTCTTAAAAGCGAGTATGTTTTTGTTTGAAGCGGATAGGAGATTTTTGTGTAAGTGAGCTGATTTAAAAATCCCGCATCAAAATGGTAAGGTTTGTCATCAAGCGATACTAAAATATCTAAGAGTTTGTTTAGCGGCTGAATTTCAAGATTGTAAGAGGCGTAAACTCTGCCCTCGGACTCATAGATGCCTTTGCCGATACGGCTTTTTCTAAATTTGGCTACATTAGACATATCTACTATGAAAGATCTAGTCATTTTTTTTACAAAGATTTGAGTAAAGTTGCTTATGCGCCACTGTGCTTCAAGAACTTTTGTAACCATTTTTTGTTGGCTGACAAAGCCCAAAAGGTGGCTGACTTCCGGTATACGCTCTAAAAGAAGTCTATCCTCTTGTTTGTTTGCGATGAGATGCAAGGCGCTTCTTACGCGAAAGAGCAGTTCCAGTGCCATCCTATACTCTTTGTACTCCTCATCTAAGAACAAAACGCCCGTTAAATCTTTTAAGCTTGTGATACCGTATATAGTTTTTGCAACCCAAAATATAAGGTTGGAGTCGCGAAGTCCGCCGACGCTCTCTTTGATATTTGGCTGCATAGAATTTGGGTATTTTTTTCGTCTTGCCTGAGCTTCTTCGATTTTGGCAAGAATAAACTCTTTTTGATTATGAAGCCGTATTTTGTTTAGCTCTTTGGAACACGAGAGCCAAGTCAGAGAAGAGCCGGTTACAAACCTAGCTTCCATGAGAGAGGTTTTAATCGTAACATCTTTATTGCTAGAACTAAAGAGATCATTTGCTTCATGAACCCTGTGACCTAGTTTTAGTCCTGAATCAAGAGCCAAATAAAAAAACTTTTCTATGATTAGCTCGCTGTTAAAGCCGTCGATTTTTTCATAAACTATAAGCAAATCTATATCGCTGTGAACGCACAACTGCTCCCGCCCGTAGCTTCCGAGTGCGACTATGGCTATGGGGATAGAGCTTCGCATAGGCAGGTAGTTTCCGAACATTCGTCTTAGAACTGTTTTGTACATTAAAGAGATGATGGAGTCTAACTGCTTTGTGTGACGAACTAAAAAATCTTTGCCTTGACTCTTTTCAAATAGTTTAGGCAGAGAAGTTTTATACTCTTTTATAAAAGCTTTAAAGAGTTTGGATAGTTCAAAATCACTACCGTTTTTTTCTATAATATCTTCAATTCGCAGCACTAAATCCAAGGTATGAATCCTAATTTTTTTAATATTATATGCTAATTAGATATAATCCTTAGATTAAAATTTAAGCAAATTAAAATTGTACTAGTGCAATTGGGCTTCCTGCCGAAGGAAACATAGCGTTAGCGTAGGCAGCGGGGCTAGTTCCGATGCCGTAATAAAACAAAATTAAGGGAATAAAAAATGACGATAACAAAGAAAGTGACATTTATAGCAAAAAAAGACGGCATAGAAAAGATGAAAGAGCTGCTAAGTGCGATGGTAGCACCATCAAAGGCTGAGGATGGATGCGTATTTTATGAGATTTTTCAGTGCAAAGAGAGAAGAGAGAAGTTTTTTGCAGTCGAGACATGGAGAGACGAAGCGGCACTTGACGGGCATAAAACATCGGAGCATTATAAAATATATAAAAGCAGCTATGAGAAGTATTGTGAAGATAAATACAGCGATGAACTGGAAGTTTTGGGGTAGCGATTTGAAAAAAAGTACAAAGGAAATATGTGATACTTAAACAAATTGATAATAAATTAAAACAGATAGAAATACTTAGGGATTTGCTTGTTAAAAGTAAAAGTGAAGCACAGAAAAAGTTGATTGATGCTGACTTGAAGAGAGTTGAAGCTGGCTACCAAGCTGAGAAGGATAATGCTTATTATCTCGATTTTGTATTTGAAAAAAGCAAAAATGTTCTTTTGTTGCATGATATAAGGTTAGAGTATAATGGAAGAGTGGCGCAGTTTGACCATATTTTGATTTCAAGACTAGGAATAGAACTGCTGGAAACTAAAAGCGCAAAAGGCACTATGACTATCAATGATGACGGTTCTTTAACTTTAAAAAACAACAACTATACAAACACATATCCAAACCCGCTTGAACAATCAAAAAGACATGCTCTTGTTTTAAGAGAATTCATAGATGCGCACGAGCTGTTATCCAAAAGAGTGGATATATTTGGCGGGATAGAAATCTCAAATAAAGTTTTAATTCATCCCAAAACAAATATAACAAATAAGAAGCTCCCAGATGGATTTGAGAGAGGAGATAGTTTTGTTTCAAATAGAACTAAAGAGATAGACAATATTAATTTTTTTAAAGCAATAGCCCTTTTAAGCAAAGCATACAATATAGAAAAAGCTAAAGAAATAGCGCAGTTACTCATAGATGTACATACCCCGATAGAATTTGACTACAAAAAGAAGTTTAAACTAAAAAAAGAGGATGTAAAAGCAGAGGATTTAGCAGATACAAAAGCCCAAGAGATACCACATATATGTCCAAGATGCAATGAAGGTGTGTTAGTGCTAAGAGAAGCTAAATCAAAACAAGCCAAAGAAAAGCATGAAAAAAACAGTTTTTTGGGATGTAGTAGATACCCTGCGTGTAGATATACGCAATGATGTTTTACTGAATCCAAGGAGATAATAAATGAACTACTTAATGGCAATAGACGCGGGAACAGGGAGTGTTAGAGCCGTAATATTCGACACTTTGGGCAATCAGATAAGCGTTGCTCAAAAAGAGTGGAC
>CAYHRD010000090.1:0-8308 GCA_964358925.1 uncultured Sulfurimonas sp. | reverse complement strand
GAACGGAGTATGGCGAATGGATAGCAACAGCAGGATAAAATCCTTCTCTTTTAACGCTTTTTGAAGCGTCAAGCCTTGCTAAAAAATCGCCAAAAAGCGCATCTGCCATAGTTGCTTGCGAACCAATAAGTTCATTGAAAAAAACAACATTTTGAGGAGCATTTGCGCAAACATCCAAATCCATGCCGTGCGAGCTAATCGCACCGAATGTCGTAATTCCGGACTCTAACATGGAATTAATCGCTTTTGTCATACATTCGTTGCCGCAGCCGTTTACAAGCTCTTCACGGTTTTCTATGACACTGTAAAGCCAAGGGACAAAATCTCCGTAAGAGAGTTCCGTTTTGTTGGCACTAAACTCTATATGTACATGCGCATTTATAAGACCGGGCATTAGAAGTGAATTCTTTTTTAGTTCTATCACATCGGCATCAGCAAACTCTTTTTTTAACTCTTCAAGCGGAGCAATTTTTCGTATGGTTTTATCAAAAGCAACCGACATATTTGAGAGAAGTGCATCAGGCGTTAATATATAGTTTGGAGTAATTATCTGCATATTTCATCTTTTTTTAGAATTTAAAATAGATTATGCTTAATTTAGATAAAATAGCTCCTTAAAAATTGTAATTTTAAAAAGGCAGAGTATGAAATTAGTAGTGATTCAAGGACCAAACTTAAATATGTTGGGAGTAAGAGAACAGCAAGTTTACGGTTCAATGAAGTTAGAGCAGATACATTCGCAAATGAGAGATTTTGCAACTCAAAGCGGGATAGAGATAGAGTTCTTTCAAAGTAATTTCGAGGGTGAATTAGTAGATAAAATTCAAGAGTGTTACGGAGATGCAAACGGTATTATTATCAATGCGGCGGCATACACTCACACATCAATTGCTATCCGCGATGCAATCTCAGCCGTAAATCTTCCTACTATAGAGGTCCATATAAGCAACATTCATCGTCGTGAAGAGTTTAGAAAGCAAAATATGATTGCTCCTGTTTGTACATCTTCTATCGTAGGATTCGGACCTTTCGGATATCATCTTGCAATGGTCGGAATGGTGCAAATTATGAATGAGATAAAAGCGGTTCAAGAGATGCAAAAACAAGCTTCTGAGACAAACTAAGTTTTATGTATATCAAGCGTAAATTGGATAAAGGTTTAGAGAGTTTTAAAAATTTACGCTTTAGTTGTCAAAATAGCTCAGAGAGTTCACATAGGTATCTTGTAACTCTAGGTGTTGGCGGAAATGTCGGTGACGCAAGAAGAAGATTTGAGCGTTTATATCTATACCTTAAAAAAGACAAAAGGGTTTATCTGCTTAAAACATCGTTGATTTTAAAAAATCCTCCTTTTGGTTTTGCAAATCAAGATGATTTTTTTAATTCAATAGTTTTACTGGGGACAAGTATGCAACCGAAACTATTTTTAGATTACTTAATGAGATTAGAAAAAAAATTTGCACGCAAAAGAAGCTTTGCGAATGCTCCAAGGACGCTAGATTTGGATATTATTTTTTTTGATAATAGAGTTGTTAAAACGCCAAAGCTTCAAATCCCGCATGCTAAGTGGTTTGAGAGACAGAGTGTGCTGATACCATTAATGGATATATACAGATGAAGATATTAACTTTTACGGGAAAAACACCGTCCGAGGCTCTTAAAAAAGCCAGATTAGACCCAAATTATGAAAATATGCTTCATATTGACACAAAAGAGATCCAAAAAAAATCATTAGGGCGTGAGGCGTTATATGAGATAGTTATGGGAATAGAGAGTGACTCTTCTCATACAACCTACCAAAAAACAAGCAATATACCAAAAGACGGCAGACCGCTTACCCAAAAAAGTGCCGATGTTCTATATGATATCTCTTATGCGGCGCAGCAGATATCTAAAATTGCAGATGTAAGAGATCCTCTTTATGAGTATCAAGAACCTAAATCACAAGCTACTTTTGAGCCAAAAGAACTCAAAGAGATAAAAGCAGAAATAGTAAAACTCGGTGATAAAGTTAAAATTATTCAAAATATGTTTTGGGATGAAAAAGCACCGGAGTCGGAGAGTCATATTCCATCAGAATTTGCGGAGATTTATCGTCTTGCTTCTCAGAGCGGGATGAACAGGGAACATCTTGATACGATTATGAGAATGACGCTGGAACATATGCCTTTTAGGATGAGAGAAAATTCGGAAACTATAAAAAGATATTTTCAGACGCTTCTTAGAAAAATGGTGCCTGTCAGGTTGGAGAGTACACCGTCGGTAGGAAATAAAAAAGTTATGATGTTAGTCGGTCCAACCGGAGTCGGTAAAACAACTTCAGTAGCAAAATTAGCTGCAAGATACTCATATCTTATGCAAAAAAAATATAAAGTCGGTTTAGTTGTGTTGGACACTTACCGTATCGGTGCGGTTGAGCAGTTGATGCAGTACGCAAGAATGATGAAATTAGGTATTGAAACGGTTGTAGACCCGATAGATTTTGCGAGTGCGCTTGACTCACTTAGATATTGTGATTATATTCTTATCGATACGATGGGTTCAAGTCCGTATGATAAAACCAAAATAGAAAAGATTTATGAGTGTTTAGACGGAAATGATACAAAATATAATATTGATGTTGTTTTAGTTATGCCAAGTTCCATTAAGTATGAAGATTTAAAAGCTACATATGAAAACTTTTCAACTCTCAATATAGATACTCTTATGTTTACCAAATTGGATGAGACAAGAGGTTTTGGAAATATATTTTCTCTCTCCTATGAGACAAAAAAACCGATAAGTTATTTTTCAGTCGGTCAAGAAGTTCCTGAGGATTTGGTTTGTGCAAGCAGTGATTTTTTAGTAGAGTGCTTGTTAAACGGCTTCAATAGGAGTAAGACATGATAGGTCATCAGGCGCAGAAACTAGAAGAGCTCGTTTCATCTTCTTTACAAAAAAGATCTAAAAAAACTCGTTTTATTGCTATAACAAGCGGAAAAGGCGGTGTCGGAAAAAGCACAATAAGTTCTAATTTATCCTATGTTCTTTCTCAAAGCGGACTTAATGTGGGTATTTTCGATGCCGATATCGGTCTTGCAAATTTAGATGTAATGTTTAATGTAAAAATAAAGAAAAATATATTGCATGTACTAAAAGGCGAAGCGAGTGTTTCGGATATTTTGATTCCAATTACTAGAAATCTTATACTTATTCCCGGCGAGAGCGGTGATGAGATACTAAAATATTCCGATAAAGCTCTATTTGAGAGATTTATGAGTGAAGCCGAAGTTTTAGATAAACTAGATATTATGATAATAGACACTGGTGCGGGAATAGGGGAACATATACAGATGTTTTTAGATGCGGCGGATGATGTTATAGTAGTAACAGTACCGGATCCTGCGGCGATAACGGACGCATATGCCACTATAAAAACGATAGCGACTACAAGAAACGATATAAGCCTGATAATGAATCAGGTTAAAAGCGAAAAAGAGGCAGTAGCAGTATATGAAAAGATAAAAAAAGTGGCTTTAGCTAATATTGGGGATAAGTTAAATTTAAGACTAATCGGAAAGATTAACAGCGATATCAAGGTTTCATCTTCGGTAAAACAGAGAGCACTTTTTGCTGTATCATATCCTGGTTCAGTCGTACATAAAGATATAGTTGCTATAGCAAATGCCATTAATAAAAATTTGGAACGAGATGTGCTTGTTACACCTAGCGAGAGCGGGTTGTCGGGGCTTTTTAGACGCTTGATAAAACATTTCTAAATCAAATTCGGGGCAGTTGTAAATGTTAGGTGAAAATTTTGTATACTTTTTTACTGTTCAGGGGTTTTTTGTGGGAGTGGTTTTTGGTGTGCTAAAATCATTTGATGCAGAGGGTCTATTTATATATACATTTTTTATAACTGCATTTTTTTACCTATTTTCTCATATAATTATTGCATTTTATTATAGAACTACTATCGGAAAACTTTATTTTTTTCCAAAAGAACTACATGAAAAGCAGCTTGATTTATTTGTAAACGAGATAAATAAACGAGAAAAACTAATAGATTCAGCTATAAAAATCACAGATATTGCAGTAAAGACAAATGCTCGAGATGTTGGGAAAAAATGATGATTACCGCATACACACAAGATCTTAAGCATAAAAAAGATGAACTTGCAATACAATACTTACCTGCAGTAAAAGCTATGGCATTTAGGCTAAAAGAAAGGCTTCCCAGCTCCATAGACTATATGGATTTATCGGCTATAGGGACTGAAGAGCTTATAAAATTAGCACGAAGATATGATGAGAGTTTAAATGACTCATTTTGGGGATATGCCAAAAAAAGAGTTTACGGAGCTATGCTTGATTATTTAAGAAGCCTGGATGTGCTTAGCCGCTCTAGCAGAAAGCTGATTAAGGCAATTGATTATGCCGTTGAAGATTATAGAGCCATCCATGATGAAATACCTAGCGATGAAGAGTTGGCAAAGATTTTAAATGAGAGCGTAGAAAAAATACATGAAGCAAGAATAGCTTCATCAATTTATACGGTAATGCCTCTGCATGATCAGCTTCAGACAGGTGATGACGGTGCATCACTTGCAAATATAGAGAGAGATGAATTAGTAAATATTATTAAAACAGTGCTTACCCAATATAGTGAGAGAGAACAGTTGATAATACAACTCTACTATTTTGAAGAGCTAAGTTTAAAAGAGATTAGCGAAATGCTAAATATTACAGAATCAAGAATCTCGCAAATTCATAAATCGGTAATCCATAAAATTAAAGAGAGTATAGGAGCTTAATATGGCAGACATACTTTCACAAGAAGAGATAGATGCTCTTTTAGATGTTGTTGATGATGAAGATGGTGATGTCTTTGAAGGCAGTAATGATTCGTCTGTTTCGCAAAGACAGGTAACTCTTTATGATTTTAAAAGACCAAACAGAGTTTCAAAAGAGCAACTTCGTGCATTTCGGGGTATTCATGATAAAATGGCAAGGTCGCTGGCTTCTCAGATATCTTCCATTATGCGATCAATCGTTGAGATACAACTTCACTCCGTAGATCAGATGACATACGGCGAATTTTTGATGTCTTTGCCGAATCCTACAAGTTTTAATGTTTTCTCGATAAAACCATTGGAGGGAAGCGGTGTTATTGAAATTAATCCGTCCATAGCTTTCCCCATGTTGGACCGTCTTTTGGGCGGAAAAGGCGAACCGTTTGATGCAAGCCGAGAATTTTCGGATATAGAACTTAGTCTTTTTGAAACTATTTTAAGAGTTATGATGAGTACTCTAAAAGAGGCTTGGGGACCGGTTATGGATATCTTTCCAAATATCGAGTCTAAAGAATCAAGCCCGAATGTTGTACAAATCGTTGCTCAAAATGAGATTGTCGTAATGGTTGTTATGGAGATTATTATCGGACAAAGTTCAGGTATGATGAATATCTGTTATCCGGTAATCGCGCTTGAGCCGATTTTGCCAAAATTGGCAAGCAGAGATTTAATGCTCAATGAAACCAGTACAAAAAAGAGTAGAAATACGGAACTTCAGGTTCTTCTTGGCGGTGCAAAAGTCGGGATAGAAGCGATACTCGGAAATGTTGAATTAACTCTGCGAGATATATTGGAACTGCAAAACGGTGATATTGTCAGACTTACCAGTCCTGCGGACGATATTGTTACGCTTTGTATTGACGGCAAAGACAGATTTCGCGGTAAAATCGGTCTTAGAAGATTCAGAAAATCCATTCAAGTTAACGAAGTGATTGATACTGAAAAAGATGCGGTAAAAAGAGCATTAGAAAGTTTTGAAACAATAAGACGAGAAAAAATATCAGGTGTTAAAGATATTATGTTCGATGAAGAACATAGATTAGAAGAGGAGTAGGCAATGAGTAATTTTATGAAGCTATTTGAGAGCGAAACAGTAGGTACTATTGAAGCTTTGATAGGTCAAGCTCCATCGTTAGAGTTAAAAGAGGAACAAGAGTTAAGTATTATTTCAAATATAATTCCTCCGATAGTATTGCTGCATATAGCCGTAAGCGGAAGTTTAAATGCATCGGCTATGATTGCTTTGACGCCAAATTTGGTCGCTTCTTTATCTGATATGATGATGGGCGAAGAGGGAAGCGGTAGAGAAGATATCAGCGATGACGATTTAGATGCTGCAAAAGAGATTACTTCAAATATATTCGGTGCAATCGGAAATAGTTTATCTGCTCAAAAAGAGCTGCCGGTTCTCTCTTTTAGCGTAGTTAAAGTTGAGTATATCGGGGAAAATAAAGAGGTCTCTTTAGAAAATTACAGCAAAATGTTTGTTTACACTTTCAAAATAGAAAATATAAAATCTCTTTTTATGTTTATTATAGATGAAAATCTGGAAAATGCTATATTTAACAAAGCCAAATCGTCAGTGGAAGAAAAAACATCTGACTCTTATAAAACTCAAGGAACACCTGCCGTTGCTCTAAATAATGAAGAGATGAGTAATATATCCCTTATTATGGATGTTAAACTTCCGGTAAAAGTTAGAATCGGAAAGAAAAAAATGCTCTTAAAAGATGTTTTAAATATGGATATCGGTTCTGTGGTAGAGTTAAATCAATTGGCAAACGATCCGCTTGAGATATTAGTAGACGACCATGTTATAGCGGAAGGTGAAGTTGTTATTGTAGACGGTAACTTTGGTGTTCAGATAACAACAATTGGAACAAAAAGAGAGAGACTTAATCAGTTAAGATCATAAGGAGCAGTTTTAAATGCGTAAAAATAGAGATGATTTAGCCAAAAAATATATTAAAGAGATTAAATCAGCCGATGTTTGGAGTGTTTTTAAAATTATTGCAGATTTTGTAAAAGGTTTTGATGAGTTAGGAGAGCTTGGACCGACAGTTACTATGTTTGGAAGCTCAAAAGTAGACGGTAACAGCGAGTATTATAAAAAAGCGCAAGAGTTGTCTTCCATATTGGCACAAAGAGGTTTTAACATAATGACGGGCGGCGGACCGGGAGTTATGGAAGCTGCAAATAGAGGTGCGTTTGAACATAAAAGCGTTGAGTCAATCGGTCTAAATATAGATCTTCCTTTTGAACAAATTCCTAACAAATTTACTACGACAGAGCTAAGTTTTGACTATTTCTTCTCAAGAAAAGTGATGCTTGTTAAATACTCGATAGCTTATGTTATTTTTCCCGGTGGTTACGGAACATTGGATGAACTCTTTGAGGCTTTGACTCTTATACAAACAAAAAAAATAACGGGTGTTAAAGTTTTTATGGTAGGAGTATCTTATTATAAGCCTCTTCTTAAATTTATTGAAAATAAGTTATATAAAAACGGCATGATTACCCAAGAAGATTTTGAACAGATAAGACTCACAGATGATTTACAACAAGTAGTCGAAGAGATTGAGGCATCTGTTTTAAATCAAATTAAAATTCTTCAAGAGTGCGGACTTGGCGATACTCAGTATAGCAAATCGCTTATGGAATTTTTTAAAGATAAAAATATAGACGGCAAAGAAGTTTGATAGCATGAATAATAAGAAAGTTTTAGTAGGAATGAGCGGAGGCGTAGATTCTACGATATCTGCGCTGCTTTTAAAAGAAGAGGGCTATGAAGTTGAAGGTTTATATATGAAGCTTCACTCTAAAGTAGGATATCATGAGATTAATCAGGCAAGAGCTCAAAGAGCTGCTGATTTTGTAGGTATGAAACTGCATGTATTAGATTTGCAAGAGACTTTCAATAAAGAAGTTTTTCAACCCTTTATAGACACCTATGCCGAAGGAAAAACACCGAATCCTTGTGCATTATGCAACAGAAGCTTAAAATTCGGTGAAATGGTTAAGTTTGCAGATACGATAGGAGCAGATTATATTGCAACCGGACATTACATTAAAACTGACGGAAAATATTTCTATGAAGCAGACGATGACACAAAAGATCAGAGTTATTTTCTCTTTTATGTCGATAAAAATATATTGCCGAGACTTTTGTTTCCACTCGGAGATAAGAAAAAAAGCGAGATTAAAGAGTTGGCGGCTTCCATAGAAGAACTTGCGTCATTTGCATCGCAGGGTGAATCAACTGAAATCTGTTTTGTTGAAACGACTTATACCGACTTATTGAAAGATTATGTTGAAGTAGATAAGATAGGCGAAGTATTAGATAAAGAGGGAACCGTAGTAGGCGAACATAGAGGATATATGCACTATACAATCGGAAAAAGAAAAGGTTTTACGGTTAAGGGCGCTCATGACCCTCACTATGTAGTAAGTATAGATGCCAAAAAAAATCAGATAGT
>CAYHRD010000089.1:0-8376 GCA_964358925.1 uncultured Sulfurimonas sp. | reverse complement strand
TTTATGGCACTAATAGACTTACTAAATATATCAAAACATTATGAAGCTCAAAAGATTTTAACTGATGTTAATTTTCATGTAGACGAGGGCGAGAGAATCGTTATCATCGGTAAAAACGGAAGCGGAAAATCTACTTTGATGAAGATTGTCAACGGAACGCTAGAGCAAGACGGCGGTGATAGGATATGCAGACAAAATTTAGAAGTGAAAATGCTATCCCAAAAACCGGAGTTTAAAGAGGGAGATACCGTAAGAGAGGCTGTTGAAGCAGGCTTGGATGAACTTAACCGCGCAAAAAAAAGGTATGACGAACTCTCGTTGCTGCTCGCTGATGATTTTGAGAACAAACTTCTCATTGACGAACATGAGATGCTATCACGCTATATTGAGCATCACAATGCTTGGAATCTAGACGATAAGATAGAGAGAATTATCCAGCATTTTGATCTTGTGCAGTATGAAGACAAACCCGTAATTATGCTTAGCGGCGGAGAGCAAAGAAGAGTTGCACTTGCTTCGTTGCTGCTGCAAAAACCCGATGTTTTACTGCTTGACGAACCTACGAACCACCTTGATGTATACATGGTTGAGTTTTTAGAAGAGTTGCTTTTAAAAGAAAAATTTACTCTAGTTTTTATCTCTCACGATAGATATTTTATAGATAGAGTAGCTACGAAATGCGTTGAAGTTGAAGATTGCTCTATTAGGGAGTATAGCGGCGGTTATAGCAGTTACTTGACTCAAAAAGAGGAGTATATGCGAACTTTAGAGAAACAGCATGAAACTCTGCTAACAATACTAAAGAGAGAAAATGAGTGGTTTTCAAGAGGCGTAAAAGCAAGACTCAAAAGAAACGAAGGTCGCAAAGAACGACTTATGTCTCTTAGAGATGATGCCAAAATAAATCCGTCTAAGATAAAAAAAATGACGCTTGAACTCGAACGAGAAGCAAAACACTTCAATCGTGACAAAAGTGTAAATAAACAAAAAATGCTCTTTGAAGTGGAAAATTTAGGTTTAACACTGGGAGATAAAGAGCTTTTAAAAAATTTTACTACCAGAATCCTTCAAAAAGATGTAATAGCTATCGTAGGTCCAAACGGAAGCGGTAAATCAACACTGCTTAAAGCTCTTTTAGGACGAATTGAACCGTCAAGCGGAACCATAAAAAGAGGTGAATTTAAAATAGGTTACTTTGACCAACACCGAGAAATGCTTGACGACGATAAAAATCTTATAGAGACTTTTTGCCCGCACGGCGGAGATAGAGTAAGTGTTCGCGGTCGCGATATGCATGTTTACGGTTACTTAAAAAACTTTTTATTTCCAAGAGAGTTTTTGGATAAAAAGATAGGAATACTCAGCGGCGGAGAAAAAAACCGTATCGCTTTAGCCCTGCTTTTTACGAAAAATGTCGATATACTCATACTGGATGAGCCTACTAATGATTTGGACATCCCTACCATAAACATTTTAGAAGAGCAGTTAACCAACTTTAGCGGAGCCGTAATCATAGTAAGCCACGATAGATATTTTGTAGATAAAATCGCAAAAAAACTCTTTATTTTTAAAGAAGATAAGCATATTGAGGAGAGTTACCAAAACTACTCTGAATATTTAGAGCTTGAAAAAGAGTTAAAAGAGCTTAATGAAATGGAAAAAGAGAGTCAAAAAGCAGAACCTAAAGCAAGAGAGAGCAAACCAAAAGAGTTAAAACTTACTTTTAAAGAGAAGATTGCACTTGAAAAACTGCCTATTGAGATAGAAGAGCTTGAAGCAAAACTGGAAGAAAAAAACAGCTGCTTGGCAAATCCGCAATGTTATGAGAAGATAGGTATAACGCAATTGGCAAAAGAGTTGGAAGAACTTGAAAAACTCTATGAACAAAAGGTTGAGGAGCTGTTAACTATTCAGTTAAAAGAGGAAGAGATAAACAGCTAACTTCCTACATAACTTTTTTTTAGATTGCTTCACTTTGTTCGCAATGACAGTCATTGCGAGGAGAGAAGCGACGAAGCAATCTATTGAAAGTACTAACTATTTTTGAGCCTCTTTTAGCGTATCTGCAATTAAAAATGCCAACTCTAACGCCTGATCGGCATTTAGACGAGGGTCACAATGAGTATGGTAACGAGAACTTAAATCCTCTTCGGTTACGACAAATGAACCGCCGATACACTCAGTTACATTTTTACCCGTCATCTCTAAATGAACACCGCCGGCAAATGTACCCTCGGCTTTATGCACTTGGAAAAACTGCTTCATCTCTCTAAGGATAGAATCAACAGGACGAGTTTTAAAGTTGTTTGACGATTTTATGGTGTTTCCGTGCATCGGATCACAGCTCCAGAGAACTTTTTTACCTTCTCTCTCGATTGCGTGGATAAGCTTCGGCATACCGTCGGCTACTTTATCCGCGCCCATCCTTACGATAACATTAAGACGACCCGCTTCATTATCAGGATTTAAAATATCGCAAAGTCTTACCAAATCTTCAGGATCCATTGACGGACCTGCTTTTAACCCGATAGGGTTTTTAATACCTCTCATATACTCGACATGCGCACCGTCAAGCTGGCGAGTTCTGTCCCCTATCCATAACATATGCGCAGAAGTGTCGTACCACTCTCCCGTTAGCGAATCTTTTCTCGTAAATGCTTCTTCATAAGGAAGCAAAAGAGCTTCGTGAGAAGTGTAAAAATCCGTTTCACGCAAAGTTCTATGTGTTTTAGATGTAATCCCACACGCTTCCATAAACTTTAGAGATTTACCGATTTCTTCCGCCAAATCTTCATATTTTTTACTTATCTCGCTCTGATGCGTAAAATCTAAATTCCATTTATGAACTTCGTGCAAATCAGCCAAACCGCCCGATGCAAATGCACGAAGCAAGTTTAGCGTCGCAGCCGATTGATTGTAAGCTTTTATCATTCTTTGCGGATCTGGTATGCGCGCCTCTGAAGTAAAATCAACACCATTGATTATATCGCCGCGATACGCATCAAGCGTTATGCCGTCAATCGTTTCTGTATTGCTTGAGCGAGGTTTTGCGAACTGACCGCCTAAACGACCTACTTTTACGACCGGAAGTCCGCCCGCATATGTCATAACTACCGCCATCTGGAGAACCGCTTTAAAAGTGTCGCGAATATTATGAGCATGAAACTCGCTAAAACTCTCAGCACAATCTCCGCCCTGAAGTAAAAATGCTTTACCTTCAACAACATTAGCCAATTGACTCTTAAGTGAACGCGCTTCACCCGCAAAAACAAGCGGCGGATAGTTTCTTAACTCGGCTAAAACTCTATTTAATTCATTTTCGTTTGGATAAGTCGGTTGTTGCACTATAGGCTTTTCTCTCCAACTTGACGGACTCCAAATACTCATAATAAAACCTTTTTAAATTATCTATTTTTTGTGATTATACATTACGGTACCTAAAATAGGACTGATTACTAAATTCAAACTTGATAAAAATATATAAAAGCTATTTTTTATGCTTAAAAATGTATAATGCAAGATATTTTTTTATGGATTATATATTATGCAAAAAAACGATTTAAAAGCACTTATAGAAGAGATTTACGAAAACCTCCTTGAGCGCATAAATGTAGATGAAAATGCATCAAAAGCGCAAGTTGTCAACTATCTAAAAGATGCTATTGATATCGTTTCAAATATTAATGATAAAGATATCGACTCCATAGAACATGCAAAAGCAGCTTTTAATAATTCATACAAAGAACTTGTAAGTCAAAGTCTAAGTTCATATAAAAGCACTAATCAAAAATTTGGAGAGCTGACACAACTCAACGAACAAACGCTGCAAAAGTGCAATAACAAACAAATTGATTTGGAAACTTTGACAACTAAATTTAGTGAGATTCAAACGCATATGACCGACGAAGTGAAAAAAGCAAATCAAATTATCTCAGAGCTATCGGAAAAAGTCAGAACGCTAGAAGAGACTACAAATTTAGACCCGCTTACAAAAGTTTTTAACAGAAGAGCTTTAATCTCATATCTTAACGGCGTATGCTCAAATAAAAGTATACCGTATACTCTACATGTGCTAATGCTTGATATAGACCATTTTAAAATCATAAACGATACTTATGGACATATAGCAGGTGATAAAATTTTAATCTTTATTTCAAATATCCTTAGAAAAACACTCAGAGACGGAGATAAAATCTTTCGATTCGGCGGAGAAGAGTTTACAGTAATACTAAATCGCAACAGTGACGAAGACAGTGAAGCAATTGCGAATAGAATTTTAAAACTGATTTGCTCAAACAAACTGGTTTATATGGGTGAAAATATATCCGTTACGGCAAGTATCGGGATGACTAAATTTATTGAAAACGATACGCCGGACACACTCCTCTCAAGAGCGGACAAAGCTCTTTATGCTTCTAAGCACAATGGCAAAAACATGGTCTCTAAGGTAATGAAATAATGGAGTTTAGCTATTTTGATATCGTAGTTTCTATTATTATTCTTTTTTTAGGACTCAAAGGAGTTATAAACGGCTTTTTCAAAGAGTTGTTTGGTCTTTTAGGCATCATCGGGGGTATTTTTATAGCCTCTAGGGTTGGAGAGAGCGTTGGTCAACTTATAAGCGACTCTATTTTTAAACTTCAAAGCAGTGCAGCCGTCAGTTTTACGGGATTTTTAGTCACTCTTGCGATTTTCTGGCTCTTTATGGTCGGAGTAGGAGCGCTGTTTAAAAAACTAAGTTCGGTAAGCGGTCTTGGTGTTTTTGATAAAACATTCGGGTTTATCTTTAGCGCAAGTAAATTTTTTCTTATAGCTTCGGTAATTGCATATGCGGCTTATAATGTTAAAGCCGTAAAAACAAATATCGACCAAATGATGAAAAACAGCATCGTGTTTCCTATGCTGGTTAAAATCGGAAGCGTTATTATGAAACTTGACACCATTGAAATTTCGCAAGACCTTAATAATAGTATAAATAAAGGCACGGAAATGATGCAAGAGAGCATCAGTGAAACTCTGCAAAACCAAACACTAAAAACTTTAGAAGAGACAAAGAAAATAGTAAGTGAAACCGTAGAGCAAAATATACCTAATAAAGAGAGTAGATAATATGTCTGAAATTACAACCGATTTTAATGACAAAACAGTTGCATATAAACAATTACTTAATAACTTTAAAGAGCTGCTTAAAAAAAACAATCTAAAGTTTACAATTCAAAGAGAAGTGATACTCGAAACTTTATACAACTCTGACGAACACTTAACACCTGAATCGCTTCACAATCTTATACAAGATAAGTTTCCCGACTTAAAAACGGGAATTGCAACGGTATATAGAACTCTATCGCTCTTAGAAGAATCCGATATGGTTACATCGCTCTCTTTCGGTGCGCAAGGAAAGAAGTATGAACTCGGTGCAAAACATCACCACGATCACTTTATCTGCACCGTATGCGGAAGCATTACCGAGTTTGTCGATGAACAGATAGAAGAGAGACAATATAAGATTGCAAAGGAGCTAGGTTTTGATATGAAAGATCACTCTATGCAAATTTACGGAATTTGCAAGAATTGCCAAAAAAAATAAAGGAAAAACTATTGGTTTTTGATAATAAATTTATACAACAAAGAATTGAAAAAGCAGAACTTCTAAGAAAAGAAGGGATTAATCCATACTCTAACGACTCCAAAAGAAACACGACAATTGAAAAATTTTTAAATGTAAATTCTGACATTATTCACAAAGAGAACAAAAGAGACGAAAATCGCCACTATACTTTAAGCGGTCGTATAAAACTATTTAGAATTATGGGAAAAGCTAGTTTTATTCAAATCGAAGATGAGAGCGGAGTTCTTCAAGTCTATGTAGCAAGAGATAATCTTCCTGAAAATTTTTATAATGAAACTTTTAAAAAAAATATAGAAGTCGGAGACATTGTAGAAGTTAGCGGGTACCCTTTTGTAACAGGTCAAGGAGAGTTGTCTCTACATGCTGATGAACTAAGACTTTTAACAAAAGCCATATCTCCGCTGCCTGAAAAATTTCACGGTATTACAGATAAAGAGACCAGATACAGAAAAAGATATCTCGACCTTATAATGAACGCAGATGTCCGTAAAACATTCAAAATTCGCTCAAAAGTCATCTCTCTAACTCGCCGCTTCTTTGAAGATAAAGGCTTTTTAGAAGTTGAAACTCCTATGATGCACCCGATAGCCGGCGGTGCAAACGCTAAACCGTTTATCACTCATCACAATGCGCTCGGCATCGACAGATACTTAAGAATTGCCCCTGAACTCTATCTAAAGAGACTTATTGTCGGCGGATTTGAAGCTGTTTTTGAGATAAACCGTAACTTTAGAAACGAGGGTATGGACGCTACTCATAACCCTGAGTTTACCTCTATTGAGTTCTACTGGGCATACAAAACATACAAAGATTTGATTGAAATAACAAAAGAGTATTTTAGATATCTATTTGATCACTTAAATCTGCCTACACAGCTTCCTTACGGTGAGTTAGAAGTTGATTTTAGCAAATTTAGCGAAATACCGCTTATAGAGTCTTTATATACAATTGGCGGAGTTCCGCAAGAGATAGTAAATGATAAAGATAAAATAGTTAACTTTTTAAAAAGTAACAATATAAATGTTAAAAACGGTCTAAATTTAGGTCAACTTCAAGGCGAACTCTTTGACGAATTTGTTGAAGAAAAACTTATAAATCCGACTTTTATCACAGAGTATCCGGTTGAAATCTCTCCTCTTGCTAGAAGAAGCGATAAAAATCCGGATATCACTGAGCGTTTTGAGCTTTTTATCGCAGGGCGTGAGATTGCAAATGCTTTTAGCGAGTTAAACGACCCTGTCGACCAACTTCAAAGATTTGAAGCTCAAGGTGCAGCTAAAGAGAGCGGTGATGATGAAGCACATGAGATGGATTTGGATTTCGTTGAAGCACTTAGCTACGGCATGGCTCCGACGGCAGGTCAAGGGATAGGCATAGACAGATTGGTAATGTTGCTTACAAACGAACACTCAATCAGAGATGTTTTACTATTTCCCGCTATGAAACCACTACACAACGAAGAGAAAAACGAAGAAAACGAGTAGTCAAAGAAATTACTTCTTTGGCATTTTAATTTAAATAGAAAAGGATAGAAAAATGGGTTTTTTACAAGATTACGATAAAGAAATTTTCGATTTATGCGAAAAAGAGTTAGAGCGTCAGACTGACCACTTAGAGATGATTGCGTCTGAGAACTTTACGCTTCCGGCTGTTATGGAAGCAATGGGATCTGTTTTTACGAACAAGTATGCAGAGGGTTACCCGGGAAAACGATACTACGGCGGTTGTGAGTACGCAGACGGCGTTGAGCAGTTAGCTATTGACAGAGCATGTAAACTTTTTGGATGTAACTATGCAAATGTTCAGCCTCACTCTGGTAGCCAAGCAAACGCTGCCGTATATGCAGGACTTTTAAAAGCAGGAGATAAACTTCTCGGCATGGACTTAAGCCACGGCGGTCACTTGACACACGGTTCTAAGCCTAGCTTTTCAGGTCAAAACTACTCAAGTTTTACATATGGCGTTGAGCTTGACGGTCGTATGAATTATGACAAGATTATGGAGATTGCTAAAGCTGTTCAACCAAAAATCATTGTTTGCGGTGCTTCTGCTTATGCTAGAGAGATTGACTTTAAAAAATTCCGTGAAATAGCCGATGCGGTTGGAGCGATTTTATTTGCCGACATCGCGCATGTTGCGGGTCTTGTAGTAGCTGGTGAACACCCTAGCCCGTTTCCTTATGCACATGTTGTAACTACAACAACTCATAAAACTCTTGCCGGTCCAAGAGGCGGTATGATTATGACAAATGATGAAGAGATAGCTAAAAAGATGAACTCTGCAATCTTCCCTGCTCTTCAAGGCGGGCCGCTTGTTCATGTAATAGCTGCAAAAGCGGTTGGATTTAAGTACAACCTCTCTCCTGAATGGAAAGATTATGCAAGACAAGTAAAAGCTAATGCTAGAGTTCTTGGAGAAGTTTTAGTTAAAAGAGGTTATGACTTAGTAAGCGGCGGAACTGACAATCATTTAGTTCTATTATCGTTTATCAATCGTGAATTCTCTGGAAAAGATGCTGATATTGCACTTGGAAATGCCGGCATAACAGTAAATAAAAATACAGTTCCAGGTGAGACAAGAAGTCCTTTTGTAACTTCAGGTATTCGTATCGGTTCGCCTGCACTAACTTCAAGAGGAATGAAAGAAAAAGAGTTTGAATTCATTGCAAACAAAATTGCAGATGTTCTTGATGATATTAACAACACTGAGCTTCAAGCAAATATAAAAAAAGAGTTAAAAGCGAAAAT
>CAYHRD010000088.1:0-8397 GCA_964358925.1 uncultured Sulfurimonas sp. | reverse complement strand
GAAGCTCTAAATCTTCATTATGTTTGATTATATTTACGACATCCTTTGTCGTAAAGATTCCTATAGGTTTGAAGTTTTCTACAATCATTACGCTTTCATAATGGTTTTTTATCATCTCTTCAAGCAAATCCATTGTTCTAGCATCTTTCTTTACCCATTTAGCTCTTCTGCTGAGTTTTAAAAAGTCCTGTAGACAAAAATTATCCATTAGCGTTTCAGGGTCTATACTGCTTGTGATATCCGTATGCGAAACAAGCCCGTGAAGCGAACCGTCACTATTTGTTACACATATATACTCAATTTCACAATTTAGATAATCAACTATCTCTAAAATGTTTTTATCTTTATCTGCTACTTGAACGGCATCAAGTTTTAAACTCTTAAGCGAATCATTCAAATCTATATTCTGAATTTTAATATTTAAAATGTCGTTTACGGTTAAGATACGAAAAACATTTTCATCTATTACTATAATATTTCTATGCACGCTCTCAAACATCATTTTTATAGCATCTGAAATCGTCTTGTTTATATCTATCGAGACTACCGAAGTTGTCGCTATATTGCCTATTGTCGGAAATTTCATAACTTTAACCTCTAAATAGCATTTAATGCTTGTTGAATTTTTAACGCTTGAATATGTTCTCTCACATCATGAACACGGATGATAGAAGCTCCGTTTCTCACAGCTTCAAGGTGCAGAGCTATCGTTCCTGCAAGTCTCTCTTTTGGCAGAGATGGCGAGATTTTATCTATCATCGACTTTCTTGAAGCACCGACTAACAAAGGTTTACCGAGCGTCAAAAAGTGCTCTTGATGTTTTATAAGAGTCAAATTATGCTCCAGTGTTTTACCAAACCCTATTCCGACATCTAGGACAATATCTTTAACGCCCATCGCTTCTGCCTCTTTGATTCTTTGCTCAAAAAATGAGTAGATATCGCTTAGTATATTTTCATACTCCGGTTTATCCTGCATAGTTTGCGGAGTTTTTTGCATATGCATAATCACTGCAGTAGCATCGTAACTTGCACAAAGTCTGCAAACCTCTTTATCCGCCAAACCGGTTATATCATTTACTATCTTAAATCCGCTATCAAGTGCATAAGAGATAACGGCAGACTCATAACTATCAATGCTAAATTTTACTTTATTATAGAGCTTTTCACCTTGTATTGCGTCAAGAATCGGCTTTACTCTTCTTAGCTCTTCATATTTATCTACATATGCAGAGTTAGGAGCGGATGAAACTCCACCGATATCTATGATATGGGCACCATCTGCAATCATCCGTTCTATGGCTTCTATGGCACTGCCCTCTTTAAATCTTGACTCGCTAAAAAAACTGTCGTCATTTGCATTTATAACGCCCATGACTTCTACATCTTTTGGTTTTTTGATTTTTAAAATCTCTTGAAATTTTTTTGCCGCCTCTTTTAGTCCAAATGGTTGAAGCAGCTCTTTTTTGCTAAGAAGTTCTAACTGCTTTGAAGTTGCGATAAGTATACAATCCACATGCGGAGTTTTTGCCACGACCGTACCGCGAGGCACTGCCAAATCGGCACCTACACTCAGAGCATCTTGCTTTAAGATATTCGCTCCGCCTACATGCAAATCTCTGATATAGATAGTGTAATGTGCCGCTTTTGCCGACATGATACCTACTCCACCGCCGTCTACGCCGAGTTCTTGTAAATATTTTTTTATATTGATACTATTTGATAAAAGTTCAATTTGCATTTTTTTCTCCCGAAAAACTCATAAGAAGCATAGCTAAAATACTCTGCGGTCTTGAGTTTAACTCTAAGAGTCTATACGCTCTGTCAAAATTTTGAAGCTGTGAAGCACTAAGTGTTATACCCTCTTTGACAGCTCTATTAAAAAGTGCTTCGACGAGACTCTTTGCTTCGCTCTTTTTAACCCTCTCGTTTGTTTTTAAAAACTCAAAAATTTCTGCATAGTCTATCTTAGATAGATTAATATTAATCTCTTGTGCCGTATGCTCTGTTTCGCCTTTTAAAATCGGCATTCTTGAACGCACCGTAGGAAGAAGATTTGATTTTGTGGAAGATATGATGATGTACTCTATATTTCTAGGCGGCTCTTCTAATAGTTTTAGAAGTGAATTTTGCGAAACATTGTTAAAATTATTAGCACCCAAAACAATATATTTCGTTTGCGATTCGCTGATGTATGACTCTGCAAGAACCGCTTTTGCATGTTCAATTTTAAACTCATCTTCTATAAAACCGACAACCCTGTTTGGTTTTAACTCCTCTTTTAGTCTCTCAAACTCCGCTTGGATATTCGTAGAGATTAAAATATACCCTTTTTTAGAGTTATGAGTTGACATCAACTTCTCCAAACATCGCAGCATTAAGAGATGCATTAAAAAGTCGGTAAAGTTGTAGTAATTTTATATCGAGCAGTTTATCGTAAGATTTTAGGGTAAAAGCATTTAGGTAATCTTCATCAAAAATCCAAAAATAGCTTGTATCTTTTCTTTTTGCGATATCGGCTCTTTTGTCATCGCCCCTACCGATATACCAAAAGAAATAATCATCTTTATGAGCCAAAGATATCATATCTTCAACCATATCAATCATCTCTCCGCCGCTTATGCTGTTGTAGTGCTTGTATATACTATCTATGCTGATTATCGGAAGAAGCGGACGGTCAAGTTGAGCACTGTTTAAAAAGTCAAGGATATATGTCTCAAGCCATTTTCTCTTCTCATCCGTAATGAGAATGACCGTCTTACCGTTTAATATCTGCTCTAATGCCTGCGAAGTCGTAGTCGTCCAGTCAAACCGCTGCTCTTCCAGCCAACTAAAACAGCCGCCCTCTTCTCTGATAGCGTCTAGGCTCCATTGAGCAAAATCTTGCATACATCTCCTTTTCACGCAAGCAGAACTCGTCCTGCTTAGCTACGCTAGCCGCTGTGGCACTGAAGCTTGCCTCTTAACGAGGCAGAACTACTTATCTAATTCGTAAGCACTATGAAGAGCTCTAACAGCTAGTTCCGCATACTTCTCAGCAATAACCATAGAGATTTTTATCTCTGAAGTTGAAATCATATTGATATTGATATTTTCATTTGCCATTGTAGAGAATGCTTTTGCGGCAACGCCCGTGTGAGATTTCATACCGACACCAACTATTGAAACTTTACATATATTTTCATCATAAGTTACTTCATCAACTTCAGACTCTTTTACAAATGTATCCATTACGGCTTTAGCATCGTTTAGGTCGCCCACAGGAACAGTAAAGTCAATATTCGCTTTGCCGTCATGTCCGACATTTTGGATAATCATATCGATATTTACATTGCTTTTTGAGAGCTTAGTAAAGATATCAGATGCGATTCCCGGTCTGTCTTTTACGCCGATTAACGATACGCGAGCTTGATTTTTATCTAATGCGATTCCACTTACTAACGGTTTTTCCATGATATTTTCTTCCTTAGTTATTAATGTTCCCTCTTCATCCGAAAAGCTTGTTCTTGTTACTAGATTTACATTTAATTTTTTTGCCAGTTCAACTGAGCGATTTTGAAGCACTTTTGCACCCAGAGATGCCAATTCCAACATCTCATCGTATGAAATTTTCTCTAATTTTTTTGCTTTTGGCTCAATTCTCGGATCAGTCGTAAAAATTCCGCTGACATCTGTATATATCTCGCATAAATCCGCTTTAACCGCTCCGGCAATCGCAACGGCACTTAAGTCACTTCCGCCGCGACCCAGAGTCGTTACATCGCCGCTCTCGTTTACACCTTGAAAACCGGCAACTACGATGATTTTACCCTCTTTTAAAGCTTCGTTCATGGCAGTCGGGTCTATATTTTGGATTCTTGCTTTTGTATGATGAGTATCTGTTACTATGCCGGCTTTTCGCCCGCTCATTGCAACTGCAGGAAATCCCATCTCATTTAGAGCTATTGAGAGAAGCGATGCCGTAACCCGCTCTCCTGAACTAAGAAGCATATCCATATCGGCACGAGAAGCATTTTTTGAGAAATGCTCTGCATAATCTACAAGCTTATTTGTCTCTCCGCTCATTGCCGAGACAACCACAACAACATCATTTCCGGCTTTTTTTGTTTTACTTACGCGATTAGCCACATTCTGGATACGGCTCAAATCACCGACACTCGTTCCGCCAAATTTTTGAACTATCAACATCTACAATAATCCCTCTTGTTTGAAATAATTTATTACACTCTCATAAACATTTTTTTTAAAACTAGCACTAAGATTTAAAGCCTCATCGGCAGTTACAAATTTATAATCACAAAATTCAGGATGCTCCGTATTGATATTTATTATCGCATCTTCTTGCAATTTAACCAAAAAATATCTCTGCGTTTGCCCGATAAACGGCTTCATGCTTTGTGCTATTCTTGGAGGAAAATCGTATGAAATCCACTCAGGAAACTCAGCGATTACCTCAACTCTGTCAGTGCCTATCTCCTCTTGAAGTTCACGAAAAAGAGCTTCTACAATCTCTTCTCCATCATCAATCCCGCCTTGAGGAAATTGCCATACATCAAGCAAATCGTTTCTTTGAGCTAAAAAAATCTCTTTTTTATGCGGATAGCTGTCTGATACTATTATCATAGCAACATTAGGACGATATAAATCTTTTTTGCTCATAGCTTCACTTCGATATTAAGTTTTGAATTTGGAATTATACAAAATTAGCATTTAAAATCAACCATTTTTTTATTTTATTATTGTAAACTTTTGCAGTTAAAGATACAAAAAGAGAGGAATTTGAGTGAAAGAGTATGTTTTAAAAAAGAACGATTTTTTAGTATCGCAAACCGACTCAAAAGGCATAATACTATTTGCCAACGATGACTTTTGCAATGTTGCAGGTTATACGCTTGAGGAGTTAGTAGGAAAACCTCATAACATAGTTCGCCATCCCGATATGCCAAAAGCAGCATTTAAAAATTTATGGGATACTATAAAGAGTGATAAAGTTTGGAACGGCTATGTAAAAAACAGAACCAAAGACGGCGGGTTTTACTGGGTTTATGCAACCGTTTATCCACTGTTTGATGAAACAAGAAAAGAGAAAACTTATCTTTCATGCCGAAGAAAACCATCCGAGCAAGAGATTCAAGAAGCTATAGAGTTATATAAAACATTAAGATAGGAAATTCAAATGAACACTACACAAAAAAACATAATCATATCCATAGCTTTTTTAATCCTTTTGGCATCACTCTTTTTGGTAGAGTCTACTATCATTCACGCAGTTCTTGGGGTAGTGACTTTTATGATTACAATCGCGCTTGGATTGCTAAAGAGTCCGAGTAACGACTATATAAATTCAAAAAGAGTTGAGTTAATCGATATGATGGAGTTTAACAGAAACAAAATCGAGCTTAATAACAACACTCAAGATGAAGCGGAGATAAACTTCAACAAGATTGTAAACAGTTACCAAAATTCAGTACTTGAAGATACGAAAGTTGCAGGTGAGATGGTTCTTTTGGCTGATAAAGTCTCAAGAGGGGACTACTCAAGCAGAATTTCATCCGATTCTAAAACCCCTTATGTGCATGTACTTAAAAACAGCCTAAACAATATGCTAAACCACTCCGAAAAAAATATCGACAATGCTATCTCTACGCTTAAGAAGTTTTCAAACGGAGAGTTTGCAACAAGAAGCACAATCAATGTTGAAGCAAAAATGGCTGAGTTACTCACAAACATAAATAATCTTGGTCAAGCGCTTCAGGATATGGAACAAAAAAACAAAGAGAGTCAAAATACCATAGTCGAATCTTCAAATATGCTAAACCAAACCATCTCAAAAATTACTAACAGCACGATTAGAGACTTAAAAGAGATGATTAACGAGACGGTAGATAGAATCCATACCGTTGCTCAAAAAGAGAATGATATGGTTGATAACCTTCAAACTCTCGTAGCAAATGCAAATGAGACAAAAAGCATTTTAGCTACCATCGGCGATATAGCCGAGCAGACAAATCTTTTAGCACTTAATGCGGCAATTGAAGCGGCTCGTGCAGGTGAACACGGAAGAGGATTTGCCGTTGTTGCCGACGAGGTGCGAAAACTTGCAGAGAGAACTCAAAAAAGTTTAGCCGAGACTTCAGCGACAACCAATGTCCTAATTCAGTCTATTTCAGAAAGTTCTGATGCGCTAAACAGAAATGCCGATGAAGTTAACGATATCTCAAATGAGGTCGGACTCATTAGCGATAAAATGGATGAGATTATCAACACGCTTAGCAATCTTTCAAGATAGGAAATGTTACTCTACATACACATCCCGTTTTGTGATTCAAAATGCTATTACTGCGCTTTTAACTCCTATGTAGATAAATTTCACCTCAAAGAGCACTATATGGAGGCTCTTTGTACTCAGCTTGAATTTGAGCTAAAAAGATTTAGCATTACACCAAAAGCGATAGAATCACTCTTTATAGGCGGCGGAACACCATCTACCGTTGCACCGAAATTTTATGAAAAAATCTTTGAGATGTTAAAACCCTACTTGGGTGATAATATCGAAATAACAAGCGAAGCAAATCCAAACAGCGCGACTGGGGAGTGGCTTAAGGGAATGTTTGAACTCGGAGTAAACCGCATAAGTTTTGGGGTACAAAGTTTTAACAAAGACAAACTGAAGCTTCTAAACCGCGCGCATAACGACACTCAAGCAAAAGAGGCAATTTTAAATGCCCAAAAAGTCGGATTTAAAAATATCTCGCTAGATTTGATTTATGCAACGCTGGGCGATACAAAAGAACTTTTGGAAAACGACCTTCTCACCGCTTTTTCTCTGCCCGTAAACCATCTTAGCGCTTATGCCTTAACCATTGAAGAGGGCACGCCCTTTGAGTCGAAACCCCATATGTCAAAAGAGAGACTAAAACTAACATCTTGGCTCTTTAAAAAAATAGGCGATGCCGGATTTGGACAGTATGAGATAAGCAACTTCGGTTCTTACAGAAGCACTCACAATCAAGGATATTGGGAGTATAAAGATTATATAGGGCTTGGAAGCGGAGCCGTGGGCAAACTAAATTTGGAGCGATACTATCCAACTTCAAGCATTGAAGAGTATATAAAAAATCCGCTAAATATTAAAACAGAGCTGCTGACATTAGAAGATAAAAAAACAGAACGAATTTTTTTAGGTCTTCGCTCTTGCGTAGGGGTACCAAAAAATATTTTAAATACGCAAGAGCTACAAAAAGCCAATCTTTTAGTTAATGAAAAAAAACTTATATTTCAAAATGATACTTTTTACAACAGTGACTACCTTTTAGCAGATGAGATTGCACTCTTTATATATTAATTTAATCATTCTTTAGATAGAATCTTGCCCTATTATAATTTAAGGATTTTTTTATGTTTGGTATGGATTTGGGAGAAATAATAATTATTGCTATTGTTGCCATTATATTTCTTGGTCCGGATAAACTTCCGGGCGCAATGGTTGAAATAGCTAAATTTTTAAAAGGTGCAAAAAGCACAATTAATGGTTTGAAAGATACTATAGAAGAAGAAATGAATGTTAAAAGCATGAAAGATGAAGCTTTGGCATACAAAAAAGAACTTCTTGATGTTTCAGATCAAGTAAAGAGTGCTACCGATATTAAAACAATGGCGGCAAAGCTAACAACGCTTGAAGATGATTTTTATATGGGTGAGGGTCTAAAAGAACCGGAAAAAAAAGCTGCTCCGACTCAACCGCAAGAAGTAACACTCAAAAAGAGCGACTCTGCACAAGCAACAAATAAAATAGAAGAAGATAAGAAAAATGTTTGATGAGATAAAACCGCATTTAATTGAGCTAAGAAAAAGGTTAGTAATATCTGTCGGCACCCTATTTATAATGTTTTTTGTAATGTTCTCTTTTCATCAAGAGATTCTAGCGTGGATAGTCGCACCGCTGAACAATGCACTCATTGAAGTCGGTAAAACATCCGTAAATGCAGCTGAAGGAATGGTTACGACGACTCAAGTAGGCGGAACATTTTTTGTAGCACTTAAAGTATCGTTCTTTGCGGCACTTCTAGGTTCTCTGCCTATCATTCTTGCTCAAATATGGGCATTTATAGCTCCTGCGCTCTATACAAACGAAAAAAAACTTGTACTTCCGTTTATACTAGGCGGAACTACGATGTTTGCAATCGGGGTTCTGTTTGCTTACTATGTAGTTACTCCGCTTGGTTTTGACTTTCTTATTGCGTTTGGTAGTTTTAAATTTACTCCGCTTATAAATATAGAAGATTATGTAGGATTCTTTACAAAAATTATGTTTGGTTTTGGGATTGCTTTTGAGTTACCTATTTTTGCATATACATTGGCTCTTCTTGGTATGATAAACGATAGAAATATGATAGAG
>CAYHRD010000087.1:0-8416 GCA_964358925.1 uncultured Sulfurimonas sp. | reverse complement strand
CTTTTTTGTCTTTTACCGCCAACCCATTTTACAAAAGGCTGATACTTTGTAAAATTTGGTTGGATTGATGGCGCAGTCATATTTTACGCTTTCACCCTCATATTTCGCTCTTCTTCTTGTGATTTATAGAGTTCTGCGCACCCTTTTGAGAGTTCGCGGATTTTTAGGATGTAGTTTTGTCGCTCTGTTTGGCTGATGGCTTTTCTGGCATCAAGTACATTGAAAGTTCCTGCCGCCATCATACAAAGGTCGTATGCGGGAAGAGGAAGTCCTGCTTCGAGAGTTTTTAAACACTCTGCACTTTTAGCATTAAACTCCGCAAACAACATTGCCGTATCTGCTACTTCAAAGTTATACTTGCTAAACTCTATCTCTGCTTCTTTGTGAACATCACGGTAAAGTGTTTTTCCATGCTCATTTTCACCCCAAACGATGTCAAAAACAGTGTCCACACCTTGCAGGTACATCGCAAGTCGCTCCGTTCCGTATGTTATCTCAACTGCGACAGGATTGCACTCTATGCCGCCCACTTGCTGAAAGTAAGTAAACTGTGTTACTTCCATACCGTTTAGCCAAACTTCCCAGCCAAGTCCCCATGCACCGAGTGTAGGAGACTCCCAATTATCCTCAACAAAACGGATATCATGATTTTTCACATCAAGTCCTAAATACTCTAACGATTTTAGATAAAGCTCTTGAATGTTGTCCGGAGATGGTTTTATGAGTGCCTGAAACTGATAGTAACTTCCAAGACGGTTTGGATTTTCACCGTATCTTCCGTCTGTCGGGCGGCGAGAAGGTGCCACATAAGCAACAGACCAAGGAGTCGAATCTAATGAGCGCAAAAATGTAGCCGGATGAAATGTCCCCGCACCTGCAGGTATATCGTATGGCTGGACGATATTGCACCCCTGTTCCATCCAAAATTGTTGTAGTTTTAGTAACATGGAGCTAAAAGTTATCATCTATATGCCTTGATTTTATTATTTTGTAATTATACCAAGCTGAGTTAAAAATTAGATTTATTGAGCTATTTACGACATTTTACAGATTATATCGCCTATCTCTTTTTGTAGAGATGCTGCAACTACACCGCACTTTACCTTTAACAAAAAGCATATATCGCTTCTATGGGAAGGACTCATACACTCATAGTTTCCCATTCCTTTGCTTATAACCAAATCTGCACTATCAAAAAGCTCTTTTGAGTAGGAGTTTGCTCGATTGTATGTAAAACCCGGAGTATTTACACCGCTGTCGACTACTTGGCAAATTTTATCAAACTCTGCTTCCGTCGCCTCTTTTATAGTCACATCGTTTATGATTGGGTTTCCTCTAACCATATACGAAAATGCAGTATTTGGATAAGACTCTTTGAGTGTCTCTATAAACAGATAGTCAAATATATGTTCTCCGACATTATCGCCGACTACTAAAACACTTTTTGCACTCTTTAGCTTCTCACCAAAGAGAGCAAAATCATCGTGGGCAAACTCCGTATGAAATATCTTCTCTAATTCTTCATCCAAATCAAATTCAACCTCTGCCGCCAAATCTATAACATTTCCGGCTACTGCTATTTTTGTGGCAGTTAAAAGCTTGTTTTGGGATGTAAAAAGTTTTTCTTTTAAAAACGGGACAAATGAGAGCGCTTTTTTTGTCGAGAGTTCTTTAACCTCATCATACAAGTCTGTTTTATGGGCTATGCGCGCCATCTCTTCATAGACATAAGAGGCGATTTCAGGCGGAGCGTCGTTGTAAGAGAAAGATTTACTCATCTCTTCAACCGCGGATGTCAGTCTCTTTGAGAGCAAATCATCTGCGTGTATGGCATTTGCAACTTTAACGCTTTGATTTATTATACAGCTTATGCAAGCTTCATCTATCGTCATTAGTTGCTTGTATGTTCTTCTATAGCTTTATTCCACATAAGTTTATATTTTCTTCTCATAAATTCAACTTCTTGCTGTGAAAGTTTTAGCTGCTCTTGAAGCGTATGTATAGTTGTTCTGTCTTCATCATACAGCTCTTGAAGAGAAGCCAAAGCCTCTCTTAAAAACTCATTTTCAACTCTGACCGCTTTTAGGGTTTCATCTTTTGCGTCAAGAACTTTTTCATGAAGATTTATTATCGTACCTATGGTTTTTTCAACAAATTGGGGCTGTACCAACATCTCTTTGGTATTGTGAAAAGACAACTCTCTGAGTTGGACGGGAACTACTTCTCCGCTGCCTTTAGACGGGTCAATATATCTTACTCCGTTTTCTACTTTTGTAGTAAGTTTTCCTCTACCGGCTAAATCATCTATAGCAGAGAGTTCAAGCCCTGTGAGTTCCATATACTCTTCATCACACATCCACTTCATTTATGCCCCTATTGCAAATTTTTAAGATAAAATAGTCTCTATTTCCATCGAATCCATCTCAACTTTTTTAGCTTTAGCTATGCGATCTTCTTTTAGTTTGATAGTCAACTCTTCATTGTCAAGTGCTAAAATCTGCATAGCCAAATAAGCCGAGTTTATCGCCCCTGCTTTTCCGATTGCAACGGTAGCTACCGGCATACCCGCCGGCATCTGTACGGTAGAGAGAAGTGCATCTATTCCGCTAAGAGCCGATGCACTCATAGGAACACCGATAATTGGCTTAACTGTTTTGGAAGATAAAACGCCCGCTAAATGTGCGGCCATTCCCGCAGCTGCAATGAAAACTTGAGCACCTTTTTTTTCAGCCGTGATTATATACTCTTTTGTTCTCTCAGGCGAACGATGAGCCGAAGAGATAATCATCTCATACTGTACACCAAAAGCCTCCAGCGTATCCGAACATGATTTCATTATCTCATAATCACTTCTGCTACCTATTACAATCGAAACAAATTTCATTTAGTTATCTTCCTTAATTTCTTGAAATTATATTATACTTTTGGATAAGTTCCCATATCCGGATGTGACGGGATTCTTAAAAATGTATGAGGCGGCAGTTTTGTCGGAAGCGTTATAGGATTTAAATTTCCGCTATGCACCTCGTTCCAAATTTTTTTATTTTGAGCTAACAATTGTTTTAGCTTCATATAAATTTTCCCGTCTCTCTCATAAGTCGTGCCTATCTCGTTATCCACAATCTCTATGACGGAGTTAAGCGGAGCGACAATCTCAAGCTCATCATTAGGCAGTGTTTTATATTTACATAAAAAGTACTCCCCGTTTTCTTCAACCTGTCCGCTCACCTGATGAGTTCCCAGCTGCATGGTAAAGTCTAAACTCTGTGTATCATGCTTTTCAAACGGTCTTGAAATCAGATAAGCATCCGTATAACCGCGATTTTGAAGAGATTGAAGCTCATACTGATACTTCTCTACATCATTTACGCCGTTGTAATAGTCGTCAATCGCCATCCTATAAGCTTTTGCAGTAACAGCAGCGTAGTAAGCGGTTTTTGTGCGACCCTCGATTTTGATTGAATCCACCGCACCAGTATCTAAAATCTCTTTTACATGTGAAGCAAGATTCAAATCTTTTGAGTTCATTATGTATGTTCCGACACCGTCATCCTCTTCAAGCCTAAAGAGAGTTCCGGTTTCGGGATTTGCAGCATAAATCTCATATGGAAATCTGCAATCATTTGCACAGCTTCCGCGATTTGGTACGCGTCCGCTTTGAAGCGTTGAGATAAGACATCTTCCGCTATATGCAAAACACATCGAACCGTGAACGAAAACTTCCAGCTCCAAAGCAGGTAACTCTTTTTTTATCTCAACTAAATCCCTTAACGATATCTCTCTTGCCGTAATGATGCGGGTAGCACCCATATCGTAGTAAACTTTTGCATCAAGAACATTCATAACATTTGCTTGGGTTGAGAGATGAAGAGGCATATCAGGCACCAACTCATGACAAAGTTTCAATACACCCGGAGTTGCGATTATAAAAGCATCGGGTTTTAACTCCGCCATTTTCAAAATATGCTTTTTCAAAAGACCCAACTGTGAATTAAACGGAAAACCGTTAATAGTCGCATAAACTTTTTTGCCTCTTGCGTGTGCATACTCAATGCCTTCTGCAAACTCTTCAAAACTAAACTCTTTTCCTGCACGAATACGCAAAGAGAAGTGGCTTACTCCACCGTACACTGCATCTGCACCAAAATCAATAGCAATTTTTAATTTTTCCAGCGTTCCTGCCGGAGACAATAACTCTACTTTTTGCATTATTTTACGAACTGTGCTAAAAGTGCTTCTATATCTTCATTTGAAGCGACTTCATTGTGAGTATCGCCTGCGATATGCGTAGCAGAAGAGGCTCTTTTTTCATCCTCAATTCTGCCCTCAAAAAGACTATTCATATAGTTAGAGAGTGCGCGCATAACATTGATAACTCGTTCTATTTTTTGTCTATGGATATCTTGATACTGCATAATATCCATAACGCTCATTATCGATTCACCGCTTGATTGAAGAGTTTCAATGGTTTGATTTGCTTCTTCTAATGCAGAGCTGTTTTTTTCCAGCTGTACCGCAAATGCTCCGACATCAGGGAATTTTTTATTTAAAGTCGTAAAAAGTTCAATATTGCTATTTAGTGTCTCAAGAACACTGCTCATAGCCTCTTCGCTTTCCATCAATTGATTTGAAACACCGTCTATAATGTCAAAAATCTCACTGGCTTTCTCTTCAGACTCTTTTGTAACATCATCGAGCTGATGAACCATTTTGTTTTCATCAGTTGCAGGCATAGGCCATATTGGAGCCTCTCGTTTATCTTGTCTTTTGTATTCTTTTATATCAGGCTGAACCTCACTATTTTCTTCATCTATGTCATTTTCTAATGCATTATCCCCTATTGAATCATCTTCCACCGAACCGACAGTGCTATCTTCAAACGACTCCATATCATCAATATCACCATTCATTAAAGCGTCAAGTTCTTCTTGAGTCATAACCAATTCTCCATTTTTATATAAAATTCGCTAAATTTAATTTTTACCACTATAATATCATAAAATTATATAAATACGAGAATAAATCCAATGATAGTCGACCTGCATAACCATACCAAACTTTGCAATCATGCAGAGGGAGAAATATTTGAATACATCGAAAAAGCGATAGAGTGCGGCATAAAATATTTCGGTTTTTCCGAGCATGCCCCGATGAATTTTGATGAAAAATATCGCATAAGTTTTGAACAGATGAGAGAGTATGAAGAAGCTGTCTTAAATTCGAAAGAGAAATACAAAGAGAAAATAGAGATATTTTTAGGCTATGAAGTAGACTATCTTAGAGACTATATGGACGAGCGAGTTTTAAATGCCGATGTTGATTATCTCATAGGCTCCGTACACTTTATAGAAGAGTGGGGATTTGACAATCCGGAGTTCATAGGCGGCTATGCAGACCAAGATATAGACGAGATTTGGCAAAAATATTTTAATGCCGTAAAAGAGATGGCGCAAAGCAAACTCTTTGACATAGTCGCTCACTTAGACCTTATCAAAATTTTTAAATTTATGCCTAGCGTTGAGGTTGCCGAAATTGCAAAAGATGCACTTCTCGCAATAAAAAAAGCCGATATGTCAATAGAGATAAATGTAGCGGGATTTAGAAAACCAATCGGTGAAGCGTACCCTTCTTTGGCTCTTTTAAAAGAGGCTAAAAAACTGGATATTCCCATTACTTTTGCGTCAGATGCCCACAAACCGGAGCAGGTCGGACTCTACAGCGATGAAGCAATAGAGATGGCAAAAAATGCCGGCTATGAAGAGTGCGTTATCTATCGCAATAGAAAAAAAGAGTTTATTAAACTTTAACTTCTCTCTCGCCAGAGAGAAGCTTTAGTGCCATAGCGCCTAGCGTAGCCAAACGCGGCTTTGTCGGGTTTGGCGTTTAAAAAAAATGATAAAGCAATTTTAAAGAGTTAGACTTGTATAATGGTCGTACTTAAAATTAAATAAGGAAATAACAATGGGTAAATATATAGAATTAACTAGTTCAGATTTTGAATCAACTTTGAATGAAGGTGTATCATTGGTAGATTTCTGGGCACCGTGGTGTGGACCTTGTCGTATGATTGCTCCTGTTATTGAAGAGTTGGCAAATGATTACGAAGGTAAAGCTAAAATCTGTAAAGTAAATACTGACGAAGAGCAAGATATCGCTGTTAAATTCGGTATTCGTTCTATCCCTACGATTATGTTTTTCAAAGACGGCAAAATGGTAGATCAAGTTGTCGGAGCACAATCAAAAGCTGCTCTTTCACAAAAAATAGACGCTCTTTTAGCATAACTTAAAAACAATGTAACATCTACGAGAAAGGATTTTCGCCTTTCTCGTAGCTTTGCTCTGCTTGCTTTTTTTTGGCGCCATTACAGCTATAGTCTTTAAACTTCAGCTATACATTCATAAAATATAAATATCATAAAATTCCATCTGTATTTTTTTATCATAAAAAACAAAGAGTACCTTTATAAACAAGATAGTATCATACTAGAACTAGATAATTAAGATGAGTTGTCAAATAAAATTAAGGATTATTTATGATACTAGATTGCGCTATCATAGGCGGCGGTCCGGCAGGACTGACAGCCGGAATGTATACGACACGCGGTGGTTTAGAGAATGTAGTTATGTTTGAAAAGGGTATGCCGGGTGGGCAAATCACTCAAAGCTCAGAGATAGAAAATTATCCCGGTGTAACAGGTGAAATCAGCGGTATGGATTTTATGACGCCGTGGCCTGCTCAGTGCCAAAAATTTGGTCTAAAACATGAAATGGTAGAAGTAACACGGGTTGGCAAAGATGGCGATATTTTTAAAATTTATAAAGAAGACGGAACGATTTCAGAAGCTTACAGTGTTATAGTTTGTACCGGTTCAGCTCCGAGACGCGCCGGATTTGCAGGTGAAGATGAGCTTTTTGGAAGAGGCGTGAGTACATGTGCAACTTGTGACGGCTTTTTTTACAGAGGAAAAGAAGTTGCAGTCATAGGGGGCGGCGACACGGCACTTGAAGAGGCTCTCTACTTGGCAAAAATATGTTCTAAAGTTTATCTTATTCACAGAAGGGATAGTTTTCGTTCGGCTCCAAATACTGTAGAGAGAGTGAAAAAAAGTGCAAATATTGAACTTATTTTAAACTCTATTCCGGAGGAAGTGTACGGTGATGCGATGGGTGTTACGGGACTTCGTATAAAAAACATCTCCGGAGAGGTTCGAGAAATCCAAGTTCTGGGTGTATTTACTTTTGTCGGAAATGATGTAAATAATAAAATCCTTCTTCAAGAAGATGGAAGTTTCTTATGCAATGTTAACAAACAGGGCGAAGTCGAAGTAGATATCAATATGAGAACATCCGTTGCCGGACTTTTTGCAGCAGGCGATATGCGTCTGTCCGCTCCAAAGCAGGTTGTGAGTGCTGCGGGCGACGGTGCAGTTGCGGCACTGCAAGCAATCTCATATGTTGATGAAAAATTAAATTCTTAAAGGTATTCAAATGATAGTAAAAGTTGGTGTTCTCGGTGCAAACGGCAGAGTCGGAAAACTTCTTATAGATGATTTAAAAATGACGAAAAATATTAGTTTGAGTTCGGTTTTTGTTAGAAATTCGCTTGATTTTTCAATCGACCCCTCTGTTTTAGTTACTACCGATATAAAATCATTTCTAAATGCATGTGATGTTGTTATAGATTTTTCGCTTCCCGAGGCTTGCGAGTCTCTACTTGAGGCATGTCTTCAAACTCCAAAAGCGCTAGTTATCGGAACGACGGGACTAAATACGCATCAGCTTAATCTTCTTAAACAAGCAAGTGAAAATATGCCTGTTCTTTATGCTACAAATATGTCTTTGGGCGTGGCACTTTTAAATAAACTTGTATATCAAGCCTCAGCGGCACTCGGCGGCTTTGATATTGAGATAGTCGAGATGCACCATAGGCACAAAAAAGATGCCCCTAGCGGAACCGCGCTTACTCTTGCAGAGTCGGCTGCTGCGGGTCGCGACTTAAATTTAGACAAAGTTCGAATAAGCGGCAGAGACGGTAATATCGGTCAAAGAAGCAAAGATGAAATTGCCGTAATGGCACTCCGCGGCGGCGATATAGTCGGTCGTCATACGGTCGGTTTTTACAATGACGGTGAGTTTATAGAGTTAAATCATACGGCAACTTCAAGAAACACATTTAGCAAAGGTGCTCTTAGAGCCGCATCTTGGCTTGCCGACAAAGAAGCGGGACTTTATACAATAAGTGACTGTTTGGAGATATAAATCAATTTTCTCCTTCAAAAATCTATTAAGGGTTTTTAGAGGTGCTCTTTTGTATAATTCCAAAATTATTTAACTATTCTTTAGGAGAAAAATATGCTAGAAGATGTAAATGAAAAATGTGCAGTCGTAGGAATCTATGGCAATAAAGAAGCTTCTA
>CAYHRD010000086.1:0-8441 GCA_964358925.1 uncultured Sulfurimonas sp. | reverse complement strand
GATGTTATGACAATAGATAGTGTAAGTGAGAGAAGTATCGCAAGTTTGATGTACGAATATGAACTGCTGACATCCGTATGTGCAAAGCTTATGTATATAGATGCGTACAATCAGCCGGGTGTTGAAGCGGGAAAAATTATTTTAAAACAGAAGTTACAGGGTGCAAAGAAGTAGAGATTAAAAAGCTCTAAACTAGATTGCCGCGTCGCAAGCTCCTCGCAATGACGAAATAAGGGACATTGCTTCACTCGTCATTGCGAGGCT
Organism: uncultured Sulfurimonas sp.; assembly: GCA_964358925.1. Lineage (GTDB taxonomy): Bacteria > Campylobacterota > Campylobacteria > Campylobacterales > Sulfurimonadaceae > Sulfurimonas. The sequence goes on along the minus strand of CAYHRD010000086.1, from coordinate 8,177 downwards.
TTAGCCGTGGCAATCTCAATGACAAAGAGAGAAAGATTGTTTCACTTGTCATTGCGAGGAGCAAAGCGACGCGGCAATCTACTCCCAATCCTTCAAAGTAAATATTTTTGCTTCATTTATCTCCGGCTCAACACTTTTTTTTTCTTTTTTTGTTAACTGCTCTTCATATTTTAACTCTAAACCGTTACTTGTCATAACAAAACCGTCTACCCTGATTTTGCCCTCATGTATTTCTTTGTGATGCTCCCTGCAAAGCGGGATAAGATTATGTTTTGAGTCTTTATGAAAGTGCCCTATAAAACCGCCGCTATCGGCTTGTGATTTGTGGTTTATGTGGTGAACATCCTCAGCCATCGCTCCGCAAATTACGCATTTTGTAATATAAAGCTCTTTGTTGTATTTGCTTGTTTTTTTCTTTACAAGAAGTTCCAGCTCATCAAAATCTTTTGCAAGCCTTTTTCTGATTTTATTTGCAATATCTAAAAATTCACTATCCATATGAAGTGATTTTGCAAACTCTAGTCCATAGATGCTGCTGCCGCTTCCCGCTTGAAGAACTCTGTTAAAAATAAGTTTATCCGCTATTTCGTCATACTCAACGCTTAGGTGCAAATCTACGACATTTTTTAAAGTTCTTATCTCTCTCATGGTTGAGAGTTGATGCAGGTGTGTGGCAAAAAGAAAGATTGAGCGAAGAGCGGAGAGTTTTATAATGGCACTTGAGACTATTGCTACACCGGAGAGTGTCTCCGTCCCGTGGCTTATCTCATCTCCGAGTATGAGTGAGCGAACGGTTGCACGGTTAAAGATGTTTTTTAGTTCCAACATCTCTACTGCAAAAGTTGAAAGCCCTTTAGCGAGGTTGTCTCTTGAAACTATCCGTGTAAAGAGCGAATCAAAAAGAGAAAACTTCATAACGGATGCGCTTACAAAAAAACCGGCTTGAGCCATAAGTACGCTTAGACCTATACTCTTCATAAGCGATGATTTTCCGCTTGAGTTTATTCCGTAAAGCAGAACACCGTTTATCGCATGTCCGTCATGCACACTTACATCAAGCATAACACTCTTTGGATGCGGCAAATCCATATATGCGCGATTTCCCATTACGATATCGTTTGGAACATAGATACCGCTTCTGCTTTGTATCTCGATGAGGGGATGGCGAAGTTGCATAATCTGCATAAAATTTTCATCACTCTCTACATCTACAATCATAGGTCTTGAGTGGTTGTACGACTGTGCAACTTTAGATGAGCCGACACCCACATCCAAATCCGCCACATAAGCAATAATGCGGTCAAATAAAAGTGCATATCTTCTCTCGTAAACTTCTTGAAGAGCGATAAATCTATCTCTTACCAGTGAGACTATTTTACGGCGGTTTTTCATGATTCTATCGGAGAGATTATCCGTAAAAGCCGATGTTATTTTTACGCTGTTTGTCAGTTTTTTAACAGTAAAATCCTTAAAATCTTCATGTTTATAAAATTCCGACTCTATCATTGAAAATCTATTTTTGCTAAGCGAGATATAGTAACCCTCTTTTTCGAGTAACCCGAGAGTTACCAAAGAGTTTGCGCTGTTTGCATTTGCACTCTCTAAAAGAAGTTCGATTTTTGCCATAATATCTTCAAACGCAATTAAAATCGTTCTGTTCTCTTTTGCCAAAGTGTCAATCGCTTCATCGACTCCGCTCATCAAAAAATTCTCGTCAATTGTGGCATTTGTAAAACGGCGGGAGATGTCCAAATCGATACTTTTTGAGATATCTCTTAAAAATTCATCCACTTCGCTCTCATGAAAAGATGTCTTTTGAATCTTATGTTTTTTAGCATAAGACATCAACTCTTTTACGCTAAGCATCGAGTCATATATATGATTCATCTCAAAAGGGTGAAGTTTTCCTAAAACAAGTCTGCGAGACAATCTCTCCAAGTCGTAAATACCGCGCATCACTTCATCAAGGTAGCGTGTATGCGAGGCGACTTTTTCTATCAAATCATATCTTCTCTCAAGCTCGACTTTATCCATAATAGGATTTAAAAGTCTCTCTTTTAAAAGCCTGCGCCCGATTGCCGTCGCACTTTTATCCAGCATCTTAAGAAGCGTAAACTCTTTTTTATCTTTTGATACTACTCCCATCTGCTCCAAGGCACTATTTCCAAGATAGATAAAACGGCGATTGTCTATGATTTTCGGGTAGTCAAGTTTTTGAATGATATGTATATCATGCTCTATGATAAAGTGGATAAGTATAGAGAGAGACTCCGTTATCATCGGATTTCTCTCCAAATCCAGATGCTCAATGGCGGAGAGAAGCGACTGAATCTGATACACTTCGCAAAAGAGTTCGTTTTGAAACTCTATTTTTGGTCTTTGGTTATTTATGCTGTAGTTATAGTGTTCAGGAATTTCAAGATACTGCATAACATGGCGCTGATCATCAACTCCGTCTAAAAAAGTAACGACTACTTCGGATGTTTTATATGTATTTAAAAGATTAAACACTTCATCAAGCGCATAAGCGGGGTCTTCACTAGTTCCGTGACTCTCATAAAGCCAAGTTTTTCCAGTCGTTACATCGATGGCACTGTAACCTACCGTGTATATGCCCCTAAATTTATCTACCAAGATAGAGACTATATAGTTGTCGTCATTATCAAGCACATAGTCAAAATTTGTCCCGGGAGAGACTATTTGAGAGACATATCTGCTGATTTTGGGAGGATTGCCTTTTTGTTTTACTACGATAACGGTATATTTCTGCTCTGCAATAAGACGACTTAAGTATCTCTCAAATGATACTGCGGGAACGCCTGCTAAGAGCGGGTTTTTATCGCTATTTTCTATAATGCTTTTATTTTTTTTAGTGAGTTGAATGTTTAAGAGTTCGGCTATCTCTTTGGCTTTTCCGATTTGCTCTTCTTCGTTGTTGATTTCATAAACCTCAAAAAAAGTCCCTATCTCCATAAAAACAACAGTGTCGCTGCCGTATTTTGCCTCAAAATATCTTTGCAAATCAAAGTATGTTTGAGTTAAGAGTTTATCTTTGTTGTTCAGGATAGAATCTATATCGGATGAGCGCATTTATGACTTTTTTGTGGTTTTTTAATGCTGAGATTATAGCATAAAGAGTATTTATATGTAAAAATTACAAAAATCATAGATATTAACAAAAAGTATGGTTATATTAATTGCTTTTACAATTAAACTTAGCTACAATAACCCATTTTAGGAAGTTATTGCTCAAATTTTTTTAAATAGTTAAATATAAGAGATTTTATGAACCAACTCTGTGCTTTAGATATACAAGATAATTATGTAATTGCCCTAGACATAGAAAAAAAGGGTAGCGTTTACTCTCTTGCCGAACATCATATTATAGATTTATCGGAACTTCCGCAGCATATAAAAAATAGAAAAAATTTCTTTCTTAGCATAGACCAAGATGAAGAAATAGACGAAAAAGTCTCTCTTGCATCTGCCATAAAAAATGATGCCGTCATCAGGGGTTCGATTTTATTAAAACTGGCAGAACAGACGGCTAACCGAGAGTTGATGTTTAACTATTATGAAGTGGCGCAAAAAGAGAAGAGTGAAAACAGCATCTATCAAGTAGACGGAGTCTATGAAAAAGAGTATCTGGACAGACTCAATTTAATCGATGATTTATCTCAAATCCAGAGTGCAACGGTAAGCAAATTTGCTCTCTTTGGCATATCGCAGGAGTGTATTAAAGCAGAGAGTTACTTCTCCATATATACAAGCTCAAACAAAATCACGACTATAGCCGTTCATAAAGGCGAGATAGTATATAGCCGTACAAACTCGGTGGTTGCAAGAAATGCGGAACTAAGAATACTCAATATGGTAGCAGAAATCAATCAGACGATTAATTATGTAAAAGGACAGTTTAGAGATATAAAATTCTCAACCATTGCCTTTAGCGGAACTATAGCCATAGACGACACGATTGCGGAGCATCTTTATCTATCCATTTCGGATATCAACATTACTATTTTATACCCGAACACATTCATCCGTGGCATAGAAAATGAGGATGTCCAATCATATATAATTGCGCTCGGAGCTATTTTTGCACCCAAAAAATTTCAATTTTTACCGACTTTAGTACACGGTATCAAACAGTACAAAATGGCTTCAAAAATTTTGTTTATCGCATCTTTTGTTCCTCTTTTACTCCTCTCTTTTGTTACTTTTGAAAAATATTTATCCTATAGCGACTCATTTGAAAAATATGAAATGCTAAAGGCTAAATTGACAAAGGTGGTTAAAAATACACAAACATATTCATTAGATGAGCTGCAAAAGAGCCTAAATTATCTTGAAATTGTAGAAAAACATCTTCAGTATCATCCCGTAGACCTTATCACAGTGTTAAAACCGCTTATAAAACTGCAAAAGATAGAAAATTTAGATTGGAAATATCAACAAAACGGTCTTGAATTAAAGGCAACATTTAAAAAATCTTTTGACACGCTAGAGTCTCTTTACGAATTTGAAAAAAGATTTTATAAAGAGTTTGACGATATCAATACGACTTTAAAACATACCTACACAAAAGAGACGGACTATAAAAAATTAAATTTTGCATCCACCGTAATAATAGACAATAAAAAAGAGGAGCCAAAAGCACCTCTCATGAGAAAGAGAAGAGGATGAAAAATATTATTATAATCACCGTAAATCTTACTCTGAGTGTTTTAATGGTTGCATTGATTTCATGGTTTGAAAATGAAAAAATTAAGATAGATGCTTTAAACAAAAAACATCAAGAAGATACAAATAAACTGCAAAAAATCTCTCAAATCAACTCTTGGTTAGAAGAGTTGATTTTTCCTATGATTAAAATTCAGCCAATCAAGTTTGATGAGGGAGCATTAAATATAGTACGGTTTTATGACGATAATATGCATAGCTATAATCTGTCGGTAGATAAATATTTCTATAAAGAGGATGTTTCTGAGAATATTGATTTTTCTTATAATGTAGATGCAAGCAGCGTAAAAAATATAAGAGAACTTATAAATTTAGGGTATGAGGGCGGATTTTTGCAATTTTTAGAGTTTAAAACCGATAAAAAAAATATAGTCGGTAAAATTCAGTTAATTCAGCCATACAACGGGGAGAGCAATGCAACTATATCTAAGTAACAAGCAGTTGGCTATGATGGTCTCTCCTTTTATAGTGGCTTCTGGCATCTACTTTTTTAATGATGAGATTGTAGGAAATGCAACTTATCTATTTTCAGGTTACGGGGAGTACTCAAACATAGAGCTAAGTCAAAAAGTGGATATGTATCTCAAAATAGAGGAGAAATATGTACTCTATAAAGAGATTCAGGAGAGAGTAAAGAAAAGAGAAGAAAACAGTGAGTGGATAGCAGAGGAGTTTTTCTATCCGCAGGAAAAGATTGTCAATGCAACTACTGATACAAAAGCAGAACAAAGCATTGAAAAAGTCATAGAAAAAGAGTATAGCTACAAGCTTGAAGCTCTCTACCCTAATGATAAAGTCGCTATAATAAACGGCATTATTGTACGGGAAGGTGGCACTGTCGAGGACGCAAAAGTGGTTGAAATCAAAGATAACAGTGTCTTATTAAAAAACAAAAAAGGATTAAAATGGCTCCATTTATTTCAGTAATTTTTGCAGTACTGTTTCTTGCGGGATGTGCAGGTCATACTGCAAAATCTGAAAAATCAGATGAAATCGGTTCAACTCAAAAGAAAAATATAAAAAATGCAGGCAAAGAGATAGAGGAGTTTAAAAATTTACCTAAAAACAGCAAAGTTCCAACAATGGTGTTGCCCCCTGCATATCAAGATGTTTCTGTTTTTGACGATAAAAAAATTACATTCTCCGCTAAAGATGCAAATTTTCACAATGTTGTGCATACTATGGCGCAGCTATCAGGCTTAAATCTTGTTATAGATAAAGATATAGATACCGCAACGCCTGTTACTATATCCGTTAATGATGCTTCGCTCAAAGAAGCGCTTGATATCGTTATGAATATTGCGGATTGTTTTTATGAGCTAAGAGGAAATATACTTCATGTAAAGCAGTTTGAGCAAAAAAGCTTTAATATACCGTATGTGCACTCGACGACTTCATATACTACCGAGCTTGGCGGAGATATGCTTAGCTCAGCAAAAAGCTCTTCGGGTGGTTCTTCGGGTGGTTCCGGAGGCGGTATAAAAGGGGAGTTTAAACTAAAATTTGACAATCCTGCAACGGTAAATAATTTTTATGAGCAGTTGGAAAAAAACATAGCCTCTCTTGTCAGCAAAGGCGGAAGATATACGCTAAATAGATTTAGCGGGGTTTTAAATGTGTATGACAAAAGAAGCAATATCACTGCTATAGAGAGCGTTATCGAAAAGATTAAAAAACAGTCAAACAAACAAGTTCTTATAGAAGCAAAAATTTTAGAGGTAATTTTAAACGACTCTCATTCGTTGGGTGTAAGTTGGGATGCCGTGGCAACTAGTGTTTTAGAATCCGGCGATCGGCTCCAGATCGCTCAAACTTTGGGCTTAAGCGGTGCAGTTGCGGGAACTATGAGCTATAGTTCAAGAAATTTCTCTTCGATTATAACCGCACTAAGTGAATCAGGGAATGTAGATACGCTATCAAATCCTAGCATCAGCGTTCTAAGCGGGCAATCTGCCGCTATATCTTCAGGAAAGCTGATTCCTTTTTGGGAAAAAGAGGTGCAGATTACTCAAGGAACGGGCGGATCTGCGAGTACAAGCGAAGTGACATATAACCGCAGAGATGTTTTACACGGTGTTACGATGGGTGTCACGCCGACGGTTATGGAGAACGGAAGGATTATGCTAAATGTAGTGCCGATAACATCAAACATAGAAGAGATTGTGAACCTTGTAGATAACGGAGCAACGGTTGCTTCGGCACCTATCCTAAATATAAAAGAGGCAGGAACGGTTATCTATGCAAAAGATAACGATATGGTTCTTATCGGCGGACTTATAAACAACTCTGTCTCAAAAGAGAAAGAGAAAGTTCCTCTGCTTGGAGATATTCCATTACTCGGGGGACTCTTTACCAAATCTGCAAACAAAGATGAAAAACGAGAACTTGTTATATTGATTAGACTAAAGATTATAGAATGATAAAGTTATTTACGATATTTTGTTTTACTTCTATTCTCTTTGCCTCCGATACCGTCGGTGTCGGAGTGCAAAAAAAAGAGCAAGAGAAAAGCGAGGAACAGAAAAAAGTTGTTTATGCAGTGCAGCTGTTTGCGGAACAAAATATTGACTCGGCTAAGATAACGCAGAGTGAAATGTCTAAAAAAATCAAAGATAAAATTACCCTTCACAAAATAGGAAACTACATAGTCGGTCGCTACTCTCAAAGTGAATCATATAGCGAAACGAAAGTAAATTTGCAAAAAATTTATGAAGCAGGCTATAAAGACTCTTACATCATAACTTCAACCGATGTAGATATGAAAAACAATTTAGTTTTAGGTGAAAGCAAAGAAGAAGAGAAGCAAGCTCCTCAAGCACCAAAAGCCCAAACAAAAGAACAAGATAATCAAACTCCAAAAACTCCAAAAATTGAGAAAAATAGCAATCCTAAAATATCAAAATCCGAAAAGTCAAATATCCTTTTAAAAGCTCAAAACGCGTACGAAAAAGGCGATGAAAACGAAGCGATGATTTACTATGAGATGCTCCTTGCTTCAGGAGAGAAAAGCCAAAAAATCAAAAACAATCTTTGTTATATGTACGGAAAACGGGGTGCTTGGCTTCAAGCAAAAGAGATTATAGATGCCGAACAATTTAACGGCAAATTAGTCTATGCATATGCCTACGGGGCAGTACTCGGTAATCAAGATAACTACTATAGCGATTTATCCGAGTACATTATGGTTGATAAAAGCGGTCGTTTGATGCTTCTTAGCGGATATTACTTTGAAAAAAGAGAAGATATGCAAAGAGCAGCCTCTTTTTATAAAATGGCTTATGAAAAAAATCCCTCAGATTTCTACAACATCTTTGCTTATGCCCGCATACTCGATATGCAGCAAAACAAAGAGGCTCTAGCTTTTTATAAAAAAATCTTAAGTAAGATTGATGCTTCTCATCCCTTGCATATTACGGTAAATGAGAGAATCAAAC
>CAYHRD010000085.1:0-8562 GCA_964358925.1 uncultured Sulfurimonas sp. | reverse complement strand
AGACTATTGCTACAAGTAAAACGATAACAGTCAAAAGACCAAAAATAAGCGTTGGAATAAAGTTAGAAGTCACTAACACCAAAAAGCCTACAATGGTTGCAAGCGAGTAGTAAAACATCCCAAAGGCAATAGTTCCGTGTGCTCTGTGCATAGACGCGATATAGTCTCCGTCGCGTGCGAGCTCTTCCCTAAAACGGTAGAAGTAGTGAATGGTGTTGTCCACCGTGATGCCTAGCGCTATTGAGGCTATGGTAATGCTCATAATATCCAAAGGAATTCCTGCAACGCCCATAATGCCAAAAATGACACTGACCGGTACCATATTGACAGTTAGCGCTACTATTGCGATTTTTAAAGAGCGGAATAAAAACAGGAACATTGCTCCAAGTGAAAGAAGAGCAAGACCAAGCGTTGATATTTGCGAGTCAAAAAGGGACTGGAGCATATTATTGTAAAGTACCATCATACCGACGAGTTTGAAGTTTTGCGGCTCAAGCCCAACTTTTTTCTCAAGATCTTCTTGAATTTTTTGAAGCAGTTCGTTGCGTCTAAGGTCCTTGTTGGAATCTATTAGTCGAACTACGAAACGAGCCTCATTGTACTCGGTATTGACATATGGAGAGAGAAGAATCTTTTTGAATTCCAGAGGCAATTCATTGTACATAAGTGCTAGCTCAACACCGTCAAAATCTTTACCCTCTTTTAAGATGCGACCAACTTTTGTGAGTGTGCCTAGCGAAGATACATTCCCCACCTCAGGTAAAGAGACCAAATAGTCATGTACTTTAAGTATAGTCTCCATTTTTTGTGCGGTAAACCAGTACTGTGCGTCATTGTCCGTCTCTGTAAATTCGTTTGCAAAACTATCAAGTTCATCAGAAGCAGCCGTACTTTTTGGTTTCTCCTCATTCTCCGTTTTAGGAAATTTTACAACTATTTCCAAAGGTGTCGTACCGCCTAAATCGTTGTCGATTTTTTGCATACCTTTATAGATTTCAGTACTCTTTTTAAAGTAGTTTATAAAACTGTTTTCAACCACTAGTTGTGTAGCACCAACAAGGCTAAAACTGAGAATTACAACCACTATTGCAATTATTTTTTTACCGTGATGTTCTACAATTTGTGCAAATATTGTATTAAGCGTAAAAGCTTTATCAAATGTAAGCACAGGCTCTTTTTTGGGAAATAGCATCATCATAGACGGAAAAAGAAGGTACGCCGTAATCAGAGATATAGTCACACCGATATTCATCATCGTACCCAAATCGATAATCGGTAAAATACCGCATGTCATCAGCGAGCCAAATCCAGCAACCGAAGTAAGAATTATAAAAACAGAGGGAACCGACATACGCTTTAGTGTGATTTCGATTAGCTCTTTTTGTGAAAAATGAGGGTAAAGCGCATACTCTTCGCGATAGCTTACTATAAGATGTATAACCAAAGAGAGTGTAGTTATGAGCTGCATCGCAACATAATTTGATGAGACGACCGTTACTTCAAGACCAATAAGTGCGTTAATGCCAGTCGTAATTACGACGGCACAAAGTGATACCAAGATAGGTAAAACTACAAAACGCACTTGTCTAAAGATAATCCACAGCATTAGCACCATAATAAGCATGATGGCCGTTCCGTATATCGCGATATCGCTCTTTACAAAACCTATCATATCATCGGCTATCATCATAACTCCGCCTAAGAAAAGCTCACCGTCTTTGCGAAACGGACTTAGGGTAGATCGCACATTTTCAATGAGTTGATGCACCTCATCCCTCGTGCTGTAACCATACTCCTTGAAGGCTTTTTTTGCGGCTTCAAACTCTTTTTTTTCTTCTTTGCTTAGTTCTTTTTTTTGCTGCAGTTCTATAAAAACATTGCGTTTTTGCAAAAGTTCGGTGTATTTGGCATCCTCTTTGAGATTTACTAAAACAGCGGTTGTTTTAAAATCATCGCTTACGAGATTTTTTGCGTACAGAGGGCTTGAAGTAAGCTCTTTTTGCACCATCGTTTTGTTGATGTCTGGGGATGAAAGAGTACGCACATTTTTTACAACTTCAGAAACTGCTCTTGGCGGACTCTCAAGCAACGGAACATCAAGCAGCGTAGTAACACTCTCGACACCTTTTATCTGCAACAAAGACTCTTTAAGCGCTTTTATCGTAGCCATGGTAGTTTCAGAGAGCATATATTCTTTAGGACTAAAAGCAACTACGAGATAATCTGGGCTGATGTAACGCCCGTGAACTTCACGCGTCAACTTCAAATCTACATCATTCTCCAACAAAAGCGTCTCAGCCGAAGCATCAATACTTAAAAATTGTGCGTAATACCCAAAAAAACCCGTAGCAACCGCTACAAAAATCAAAACCGCTTTAAAATAATGCGTAACAAAATCAATATATCGTTGTAAAAACATAGTGTAACTTTCATAAAAAATTTATTTAATTTTTGAAATTATAGCTTTTCATTTATAAATTATGCCAATTCATTGTTAAGTGGGAGTGAAATTTAGTGTTATATAGCTACCGAAGATTTTTTTAGGGAGCTGAAATATCTTAAATCTTTTTCAATTCCAACATCTTATTTTCTAAATGTGATTTATCAAACGAAACTAAATAGCGATAAATTGTCTCAAATAATAAGCTCTTCCAACTCCTCAAGCGGTGCGCTAATAACACCCTCAAACTGAGTACGATTAAAAGTCTGCTGTCGTTTTGCGAGTTGTGCGGTGTGGGTGGAGATGTTTTCTAGCATCTGCTCTTTTGTGACTTTACTATCAAGATACTCTAAAACTTCTATAATTCCTATGGAGTTCATAGAGTGAGGAAGTCTTGTGTATTTTTGCTCCAAATAGCATACTTCATCTATAAGTCCGCCCTCGTACATCTTTAGGGTGCGTTTTTTGATTCTCTCTCGCAAAATATCCCTATCAACATCAATGTTATAAATAGGAAGATTTTCTATAACGGGTTTTGGCGGATTTTGCCTAAACCACTCGCTTGGAGTTAACTTTGAAGCTTCATAAATAAGGAGTGCTTTTTCTATCCTGTATCTGTCGTTAGCAGATATGTTTTTCATATACTCGCTGTCTTTTGCGCATAAAAAATCATAACTCTCTTGCAAGTAAAGAAGCTTTTTTTCAACTCTTTTTTTTGCTGCATCATCAATTTTTGGGATATCCGATAGACCCTCAATGAGAGTTTTGAGATAAAATGAAGTTCCGCCGACAATGATGAGGTTTTTAGCATCATCTTGGCACTTTTGCAACACCTCTTTGTAAAGCCGGATAAATATATCAACGCTAAAGTACTCATTCGGGTATAAAACATCTATACCGAAATGCCTAACCTCTTTGAGTTCCTCTTTTGAGGGTTTTGCAGAGACGATATCAATCTCTTTGTATATGCTAAGAGAATCTATTGAAAGTATATAAGCGTTGATTTTTTTTGCGATTTTGATAGCTAAATCACTTTTCCCCGAAGCAGTTGGACCGATGATAGCTAGTTGTTTTACTCTATTTGACATGTATGACTTATTTGTACCTTATTCTGAAGCTAGATTATAACAAAAATATTTATAGCAATCCCATCTTTTTGTTAATAAAGCGTTAATCTAAAGTTTAAAGAGCGTTAATAGCAGGAATCTATAATTTTGAAATAAAATACAAAGGAGTTCATTATGAACAAGATAGTTATATTAGGTTTAGGTTTAACGGCGTTATTGTCGTCTTCTTTAATGGCAAATGGAATGAGTTGTGATAAAGAGGATAAGAATTTTAAGAAATCACATGGCGAAATGATGAAACACAACCGTAATGGGGGCGATCATTTAATGGCATATGTGATGAAACTTGACTTGAGTGATGAGCAGAGAAAAAAGATAGACTCTATCATAAAAGAGAATATGCAAAATTCAGCAAAACTATCGGATGCTTTTGGTGATAAAAGTTTTGATAAAGATTTATATATTAAGTCGTTAAAAGAGAAAGAAGAGTTAAGAGTTGAGCGTAAAGCTCAGATGATGCAAAATGTTTATAATGTTTTAAACGCTTCGCAAAAGCAGGAGTTAAAAAAGATAATTGATGAACAATCTGCAGCAAAAAGAGAGTTTTCTTCAAGTCATAAAAGTTAGATTAAAGATTTTAGAGACAAAGTGTTACAATTAGCCTAAGAAGATAATATTGGTATATCTTAGGAAAATGTAAATGATAAAAATTGCAATGATTGAAGATGATACTGAGTTAGCCGATGTTTTGACTCAGTATCTTGCAAAATACAACATAGAAATTACAAATTATGAAGACCCGTTTTTGGCTCTTAGCGCTATATCTTTAAATAATTATGATTTGATTATTTTGGATTTAACTCTTCCGGGCTTAGATGGGTTGGAGGTTTGTAAAAAACTGCTTTTAGCACATAAAATTCCTATAATCATCTCAAGCGCAAGAAGCGACATAACCGATAAAGTAATAGCTTTAGAGCTTGGTGCAGATGATTACCTTCCGAAGCCTTACGACCCTAGAGAACTTGAAGTCAGAATAAAAACAATTCTGCGAAGATGTTCCAAAGAGTTGGAACTTTTAAAACCTGAGCTAAAACATGCGGTATTTGTCTTAGATGAACAAAAACAAGAGATAAGACAGGATGGCAGGCTGCTTAAGCTTACTCCTGCGGAGTATGAGATAATGTCTTTGATGTGCAAACGAAAAGGCTTTGTCGTATCAAGATATGATATTTTACAAAATTGCAGTTTTTTAAACGATAATGAAGAGAGCGGTTCTCTGGCTGTTATCATAAATAGAATCAGAACAAAAATAGAACAAGACCAAAAAAATCCGAAGTATCTTTTAACGATAAGAGGAACCGGATATAAGTTGGCAGAATGAAAAAACATTCCATACTCTTTACGATAAACATAACCTTTTTAATATCTTTTATACTTATAACCATAAGTTTTTTTGCATTTTATAATTTCAATAATCAAAAAGAGAAGCACTTTAATAATAAAAGAGATATGGGAATTTCAAAAATTTTTATGCATCAATATAGAATGGGCGGTATGACAAATGAGCTTGTAGAGTATCTTGAGAGTTTAGATTTTTCTGTTATAACAGATGCAAAAGAGATAAAAAACATACTTGATAACAAAGATATAAAGGTCAAAGAATTAAAATCAAAAGGTTTATTTACGCTCAGGCAAATAGAACTTCAAGATAAATCTTTTATATTAATACAAACTCCAAATGAAAAAGTCGTCTTGGCAGATAAGAGTTCTTTGATAGATAGTAAAAGCACGGTTTTTATTATCTATATAACGATAGTTTTTATATTTGCTTTTTTGTATCTATCAATCATAAATAAATTAAAACCTCTAAAGGCTTTAAAAGAGAGTGTTAAAAATTTCGGTAATGAAAATTTTGATTTCAAGGGTTTTACATCCAATAATGATGAAATTTCTCAACTCTCAAACGAGTTTCATAAGTCGGCAAAAAAACTAAAAAAATTAAAAGAGTCAAGGAATGTCTTTATTAGAAATATTATGCATGAGTTAAAAACACCTATTACAAAAGGTAAGTTTTTAATGCAGCTTCCTCAAACAGACCAAAATGTAGAGAGTATGCAGAAAGTTTTTTATAGGCTAGAGTCACTCATAAATGAGTTTGCCTCTATTGAGGAGCTGATTTCAACTAAAAAAGAGTTACAAATTAAAAATTACTACTTAGAAGATATCATAGATAATGCAGTAGATATTTTAATGTGTAATGATGATGAGGTAATAAAAGAGTTTGAAAATATTAAAATAGATGTTGATTTCAATCTTTTTTCAATAGCCATTAAAAATTTGCTTGATAACGGTATAAAATACTCTAAAGATAAGAAAATTATAGTCAAAAATGATGCCGATAAACTTATTTTTGAAAATGCAGGTTTAGAGCTTTCTTACCCTATACAGAGCTATTTTGAGCCATTTTTTAGAGGTGAAGATGCAAAATCCAACCAAAGTTTCGGGCTTGGTCTTTATATTGTAAAACATATATTGGATGCACATAATTTAAAATTAAAATATGAATATGAAAACAATATAAATAGATTTATAATATTTAGTTAGTCTTTTATTACGGAATTTTAAATCAACTTTGGGTAAAATGAAACAAAAAGTAATTTAGGGTCAAATTTGCAAAAATATATAAATAAACTCAAAGATTTTAATGAACTGGTTATGTTTGAACACTCCATATTTTCACTTCCTTTTATTTTTATAGCTATGATAGTGGCGGCTGATGGCTGGTTCGGCTTTACTCTGCTTATTTTAGGAGCGCTTGCGGCGGTGAGTGCTAGAAATTTTGCGATGGGATTAAACAGATTTGCAGATAGAGACATAGATGCGCAAAATCCTCGAACAATGTCGCGGCCGAATGTAGACGGCAGGCTTGATGCTTCATCTATATTAATTTTTATTGCGGTAAATGCTTTTGCTTTTGTCGGAGTGGCATATCTCATAAATTCTTTGGCATTTTATCTTAGTTTTCCGATACTCTTTATTTTAGGGAGTTACTCATATTTTAAAAGGTTCTCATCATTGGCGCATATAGTATTAGGGATGTCGCTTGGGCTTGCTCCGATTGCCGGTGTTGTCGCGGTAAGTGCCGAGATAACTGCTTGGTCGGTTATGCTTAGTTTGGGTGTTATATTTTGGGTTGCAGGTTTTGATTTGCTATACTCTTTGCAAGATATGGATTTTGACAGAGAAAAGGGGTTGCACTCTATTCCCTCAAAATACGGCTCCGATGCAACACTTAAAATTTCAGCTTTTTTTCATATGTTAACCGTAATTTTTTGGGTACTGTTTGTCTGGGTTGCAGGGCTTGGAGCATTTGCTTATACTGCCGTAGCTTTGAGTGCTTTTATGCTCGGCTATGAACATTATTTAGTTAGAAAAGATTTTACTAAGATAGACCGCGCTTTTTTTACGGTAAACGGTTATCTCGGTATTGCTTTTTTTATTTTAATCGTATTGGATGAGGTGATATTATGAGTGTAAGATTAGTTAGCGCGCCGATTAATATAGTTTTTAGTAAAGTAGATGCGGACAAAGAGGCATATTTAAGAGAGTATCAGTACTTAAGCGAGAGTGAAGATGATTCGATAAATCAGTGGTTAAAACTGGCTCGCGCAAAGGGCGAAACAAACGATACCGATCCTGTTTTGTTAAATCTCATAGTAGAGTTGCACAAAAAGATAGATTCCCTAGAGCGTTTTTTAAAAAATGAAGAGCCGAAAAAATTGCCTTTGATGTATAAAGTTGCCATAGAGTCTATCGGGTTTGAACACTTTAAATTATCGCAGGATGTTTTAGAAGAGGGTGTGGAGTATTACGGCAGAGTTGAAATGCCTGTTCGCCCAAAAAGGGATGTTTGTGTATTCTTTATTGCAATAGATAAATCTCTGGCTAAAATAACTAAAATACATGAACGAGAAAACAGAGAGTGGGCTGCATATTTAACTGCAAGAGAGAGAGTTCTTATTCGTGAAGCGAGAGAGAGCAGAGAATGAATCTGGAGCGTATAAGCGTAGAATACTTAGTGGTTGCGATGGGAGCCATGATTTTGTATCTAATCTACTATGTTTTTACAAAAGATTCAGAATATAACAAAAATATTCGCGCAGTTGCAACGGTAGCAGAGGAGCTAAATAAAGAGATTTTCTATTTAAAGAAGAAACTAAACGACACACAAATCAGTATTAAAAATAATAGTTCTCGTATGAACGATGAAGATATTTATCAAGAGATAGAGAGAACGGTTTATGATATGGTTAAGCCTATTTCGCTTAGTTTAAAAAGATTGGAAGAGGGTATTCAAAGAATAGACGAACATGTTGATGCAAGGATTTCTTCACTGGAGAGCGGTGTTAAGCAGATATCTATTCCCGCTTCGATTCACGGAAATGATGATGAAAAGATTATATCACTGTACAAGCAGGGAATTACGCTTGAAACTATCTCAAAAGAGCTGCATATATCTAAAGCAGAAGTTGAATTTGTACTGAAAATCAACAAGATAAAGTAACCATATATGGCGGATAGAAAACTTTTCACACTTGTCTCAATGCTAATCGGTATTAGTATTTTTCTCATATATTCACTCTCAGTATACACGACTATACTATTTGGAGTAAATGAGTTTCATTTTGCAATAAGACAAACAGCTTTTGGATTTTTAAGTATATTTATTATTTGGCTTTTAGCTCAAGGAGATCCCGATAAGCTTTTAACACCAATAGGATTTACGCTCTTTATCGGTTCGGCAGTTTTGATGATAGCTATGCCTTTTTTGCCTGAATTTTTAGTTTCAGCCGTCGGTGGTGCAAAGAGATGGATAAAAGTTTTTGGATTTTCACTCGCACCGGTTGAGTTTTTTAAAGTAGGATTTGTATATTTTTTAGCGTGGAGTTTTTCAAGAAGGCTTGGGCATCACGGCGGAATGGGAGTAAAAGAGGAGTTTATCAGATTTATTCCGTATGGAATAGTTTTTATACTATCTATGTTTATTATAGCTAT
>CAYHRD010000084.1:0-8905 GCA_964358925.1 uncultured Sulfurimonas sp. | reverse complement strand
GTTAAAGTCTACACCGATACTCTTGAGAGTAGAATGAATGAATTAAATAAGTACCTTATTCAAAGAGAAAAAAAGGCTGAACAAACACTCTTTGCCATGATGCTTCTTTCAGGTCTGCTGCTTCTCTTTATCGCACTTTTTAACGGTTTTTATCTCATCCCGCGACGAGTTATTCGCCCGCTTGAAGAGTTTGCAGCAGCACTAAAAGATAATGAAGAGAAATACCGCATTGTTGCAAATTGGACGCATGACTGGGAGTATTGGGTCGGAGTGGAAAAAAATATTATTTTTGTCTCTCCATCGGTGCATAGAATTACAGGATATACGCAGGAAGAGTTTATGCAAAATCCATCTCTTTTAGCCGATATTATCCATCCCGATGATATCTCTATATGGCAACAACATGTCCATGAGGCACACTTGCCTAACCGTCCTGAAGAAGATGCTCAAGAGATTGAGTTTCGCATTGTACGCAAAGATGGGGATATCATTTACATAGACCACATATGCCGTCCTGTATACAACTATGACGGAACATACATGGGCGTGCGTGTAGCCAATCGAGACATAACTCATAAAATGGCGATTTTAGCTGAGCTTAAAGAGAAAAATTGTCTTCTTGATACGCTAGCTACCACTGATTGTCTTAGCGGTCTTTATAACCGCCGCTATTTTAACGAAGTATTCGCCAGAGAGGTAGAGAGAGCTAAACGAACGGGTAATATTTTATCTATCGTTATGTGCGATATAGACCATTTTAAATTCTATAACGACACATACGGTCACCAAAAGGGCGATATCGTAATCAGACGAGTCTCTGATGTATTAAAGTCAACATTTAGCCGTGCCATCGATATGGTTGCACGCTACGGCGGAGAGGAGTTTGTTATACTCCTGCCATCAACCCCTCCAACAGAAGCTAAAAGATTGACAGAACAAGCAAGAGAGGGTATCGCTAAACTGTGGATAGAACACTCAACTTCAAAAGCGGCTCCGTTTATAACTATGAGCTTTGGAGTTGCAAGCTGCTCCCCGAATTTGTCTTTAAACGGAGATAAACTGCTAAAACAATCAGATGATGCATTATATGAAAGTAAGAAAAACGGGCGTAACTGTGTTACGCTTGTAGAGTGTTAAAATATTTTGAATAAATGAAGATGAGATTGCCCCGCCTCTTGTAGAGACTCTCATCTTAATTTAATCATAAAACTAGATAGTTTTTGGAAATGCCCTTAAGCAACAAACATCGCTTTTGCAAGAACTACTATAAAAAATCCTAAAACCAAAACCAGTTTATGGAAGTGTTCTTGCATAAAAGGATGTTTAGGCTTTTTTGTTATTTTCGTATAGAGGTTATAAAGAACTCCAAGAACGATGATTGAAGCTAAAACTATTTTGACAACAAGTAGCTTTTGTAAAGTCGTTTCAAAAAGACCGGCATTTGAATTTATATATTTTGACATCATCATACCGCCGGTTAGAACGATAACTAAAAGCGAAAGAGGAAAAATTTTAAAACTTTTTGCCCCCAGAGTTTGGTTTATCTCTTTATCCGTCTGAGCACCAAACTTATTTTTAAGTGCTGATATCATAACAACATCAGTAAAAACATAACCTAAAAATATGATTCCTAAAATCAGATGTATAATATTTGCGAACGGGTAGATTGCTTCCATTGTATCTCCTATGTAAAATTAGTGTGATTATATCAAATATAGCAGTTGAAATTTTTGATATTATCAAGATAAGATTGCCGCGCTTCGCTCGCAATAACGCAAGAGAGAGACTGCCGCGTCGTTTCACTCCTCGCAGTGACGGTTAATTGTCATCGAACACATTCTTCCGTCATTGCGAGAAGCGAAGCGACGAAGCAATCTCTGCTTGTTTGGAATATTCAATTAAACAATTTGCATATAGCCTTAAATGTATCGTCAAACGGTGCTTGGATAATTAACATCTCGTTTGTATGCGGATGCCTGATTTGAAGTTCTTGTGCATGAAGAAGCATCCTGTGACAGCTAAACTGCTCTCTTATAAAAATATTATGCTCGCCTCTTCCGTACTTCGTATCTCCCAAAATATGATGAGATATATGTTTCATATGACGACGAAGCTGATGTTTTCGTCCGGTAAGCGGGTAAAGTTTTACGAGTGAATAACGGGTTTTATCATACTTTCCTACCGCAAAATCAAGTTCAACCGTCGCTAGAGTCTCATACTCCGTCGTTGCCTCTTGAGCTTCTCTATTTTTTGATGCATTTTTATCTGCAATTTTATCAAGCTTTTCAACAAGAGCATGTTCAACTATGCCGCTCTCATCAGCATAACCGCGAACAACCGCAATGTAGCTTTTTTTACTCTCTCTTGACATAAACTGCTCGCCCATAAGCCTTGCACTCTCTTTGTCAAGTGCAAAAAGCAAAACTCCGGAAGTCGGTTTATCTAAACGATGGACGGGATAAACGAACTGCCCTATCTGATCGCGAAGAATCTGCACTGCGAACTCCGTTTCATGTCTATCAATCGGCGAGCGATGAACTAAAAGTCCGCTAGGCTTATTTATAGCTACTAAAAACTCATCTTTATATAAAATTTCTAACAATATTTACTAATCTCGTTTTGTCGTTTTTCTTTTTTTCGTTGTTACCGGTTTTTTATATGATGCATCTTTTTTAGCGGTATCAGGCTTTTTGTAAGGTTTTCTTACTCGTTTTGCTTCTACTTTTTTATGCTCACTCTTTAAGTTTAGCTCTTCTTGGTCTTTTCTACGGATAGTAGGATCAGGCTCAAAACCTTTTACGACCTCTTGGGGAATTTTCATCCCGATAAGTCTCTCTACATCTTTTATGTCATACTTCTCATAAATATCTATCAAACTTATAGCCATACCGTCTCTTCCGGCACGCCCCGTTCGCCCTACTCTGTGAACATAATCTTCAGGAATTGACGGAAGTTCATAGTTGATTACAAACGGCAGCTCTTCTATATCCAAACCTCTTGAAGCGATGTCGGTAGCAACAAGAACTTTGGTTTTCCCCTCTTTAAACTCATTTAGGGTTTTTAAACGATTTGCCTGAGTTTTATCACCATGAATTATTCCGCACTTTAGTCCATCTTTTTTAAGCTCAAGCACCAACTCATCAGCACTTGCTTTTGTTCTAGTGAAAACTAAAACTTGTCTAAAATTTCTTGAACCGATTATATATGCCAAAAGTGCCGCTTTTTTATCGGTATCTACCAAATAAACCACTTGGTTGATGGTGTCTACCGTTGAGTTCTTTTTAGATGTTTCTATAAACTCCGGTTTTGTAAGGATGAGTTTTGATAGTTTTCTAACCTTGTCGCTGTATGTTGCCGAGAAAAGAAGTGTTTGATGTCTTTTTGGCAAAAGAGGATGGATTTTTCTTATCTCTTTCATAAAACCCATATCTAACATTCTATCGGCTTCATCAAGAACAAAAATCTCCACATGTGAAAGGTTTAAACCTTTATCTACATGTTCCATTATCCTGCCGGGTGTTGCTATAACTATATCAACACCCTCTTTTAAAATCCTCTGCTGTGTCTCAAGGTCTTTCCCGCCGACAAAAACAGCAATATTTAGACTCATATTTTTTGCATAATTTTGCAAATCTTCGTATATTTGGATGGATAATTCGCGTGTAGGAGAGATGATAAGACCTCTTATTACTCTACCGTCTGAGGGTACATTTCTAAGCCTTTGAAGCATAGGAAGCCCAAATGCGGCAGTTTTACCTGTTCCTGTTTGAGCAGTTGCAAAAACATCACTCTTAGCCAAAACTAACGGAATTGCTCTTGTTTGTATAGTTGTAGGTTTTTCATATCCTAAATTTTTTATAGCGCTAAGAAGAGGTTTTATAATTCCTAATTTTTCAAATGACATGTTTACCTACTTTATTTTAAACGCTAAAGGAATAAAATCCTTTTAGCTACGCTAGCCGCACGGGCACAAAATGAAATTTCTTTAGAAAAGCTTGCGAGATTACTTCTCGCAGTTTTGCGAGAGGCCTAATGAATTTCGACGATTACTACGCTTTTCTATAAGCCCTTTTTCAAACTTATTAAGATTATACAGTAAAGTAGTAATAATAAGAGTAGCAAACGGTATCGCAAAATACCAATGAGCTTTCATCCATTTAAGAAGTTCTAAAAGCTCATCACCGTAAAAATAAGCCGGAATAATCGTAATTGAAGACCACGCAACGGCACTGATAAAATTAATTATAGCAAATTGGCGGCTTGAATATTTCGTTATCCCGATTGCCATAGGAATGACGGTGCGCATCCCGTACATATATCGTTGAACAAAAATAATCGGCCAACCGTATTTTTTAAGCAGTAAATGAGCTAGTGCAAATTTTGTGCGTTGCGAACGAATTTTATTATGAATATATTTTTTATTAAATCTTCCGATATAAAAGTAGATTTGATCTCCGACAAAACCGCCTAATGCTCCTACAAATATTGCAAACGGTAAAAACATATCTCCCGTATGAGACATAATGCCCGCCATTACAAGCCCAATCTCGCCCTCTAAAATACTCCAAGCAAAAAGAACGATATAGCCATACTCTTTGAGCCAATCAATCAGTAACTGTTCCACAAAAACCCTTAGTCATAAATGTTTAAAAAAACATAAAATAATTTCTCAAATATTCTATTTATAGAAAAAATTTATTATCAAAGCGAGAGATTATAGTAAAACAAATGTTAATTTTAGGTTATATCAAAATCATTACATTACCATAGAAACTTATTTTGATATAATTCTTAAAAATATAAAAAAGTAGCTTATGATAAAAAAAATCTTTAAAAATATAAGTAAAAACGGAGAATTAAAAACTTTTATTCAAAAATACGACATCCCTTTACAATACCTCGGCATAAATAGAAAAATGATTTCAAGAGGTGTAGCCGTAGGTATATTTGTTTCATTAATAATTATGCCTATGCAAACGGTAATAGTTCTTTTATTCATGCCGTTCATTAGATTTAATATACCGATTGCAATAGCCGTAACATGGTTAAGCAACCCCTTTACTACTCCATTTATACTCTATATGGAGTATACAACCGGTGCTTTTTTACTGGGCATGGAGCCGTCATCCGTAGAACTAACATTGGAATGGTTTACAAAAAATATAAAAAGCATATTTATTCCTCTTTATGCCGGAACGGCTTTTTACTCTATTTTTACTTCGACATTAACATACTATATCATCAATTGTATCTGGAGAAACTCGGTCAAAAAAGATTATGACATACGCAATGGTAACAACGGCAATAACAAAAAAGTTTAAATCTTTACGCTTCTGTTTTTAAAATAGAACCACGCAACGATTCCTACTAAACTCATCGCCAAGCTCATAACCTGCCCTTGAGTTATCGCATTACAGCAAACATATCCAATCTGAACATCTGGGGCGCGCCAAATCTCGGCTATTGCACGGAAAAACCCGTAACTTGTTCCGTAGACTAAAATCAACTCTCCGCTGAATTTTTGATATTTTTTATAGATATAAACGACTATAAATACGCCAAAACCCTCCAAAAGAGCCTCATAGAGTTGTGATGGATGACGAAGTACGCCGTCTACTAAAATACCCCAACTAGCGTCTGTTTCACGACCAATCAACTCTTGATTTAAAAAGTTTCCTATGCGTCCGAAAACAAATGCAAGCGGTACACTGATAGCGACCAAATCCATAATCTTGCCAAACTCGATTTTATGTTTTTTAGAGTACATATAGGTACTTATCAAAAAGCCCAAAACCGCGCCGTGATAACTCATACCGCGAATACCTACAAACTCGCCGTTTACAAACGGGTTAAATATCTGCCACGGATGAGAAAGATAATATAGCGTCTGTGTATCGTAAAAAAGGATATAGCCAAGCCTAGCGCCCAAAATAACGCCGATTTCTACATAGATAAAGTAAGCATCTATCTCTTTGCCTTTGAAATCTAAGTTATCTCTTTTGATAAAATATTTTCCTAGATAAAGCGCAGTTAGCAGTGCTAAAACATACATAAGCCCGTACCAATGAACGGGTATAAAAAAAGTAAAAGCTACCGGGTCAAATGTCTCATATATTTTATTCCATGCAGACATTTGGACTAATTTCTTAACGCATCGGCGATAAGCTCGATAGGATTTTTAAAAACTTGCGTAGCCTCTACATAATTCATAGAGGCGTTTATCTGCATACGACATGCGCTACACTCCGAACTGACGAAGTCGGCACCCGTTTTTTTAATCATATCCGCTTTTGGGATACCTGCAGCTTTTGCAAAGTGGTATTTCTCGCTCTGCATCGTCACACCGCCAAATCCGCAACAGCTGTTCGGGTCGCTCATTTCAACGATACCGTAATTTTGACTTATAAGATTTCGCGGCTCTTTATGAATCCCCTGCATTTTTCTTGCATGACACGGGTCGTGATATGTGACTATCTTCGTATCTTTTTTCTTTGAAGCCAAGAGCTGTTCAAGCTGTGTATGGTGCTGCAGCCACTCCGTCGCCATAAAAATTTTACCTTTAAGCGCGACGGCTCTTGCTTTCCACTCGGGCTGATCGTGAAAGTAATGTTCATAGTCGATTTTCAGCATAGCCGAACATGTAGCTTCAGGAACTATGATAGCCTCAACATCTTTGCTAAAACTCTCAAAATACTCAATATTGAATTTTGCGTTGTAGTCAACCGTATCAAAATCACCGGTAAAGTAAGCAGGTGCAGAGCAGCATTTTTGGTCTTTTGCCAAGAATGCGTCAATGCCTAAATGCTCCAATATCTCTAAGAGCGAGTTTCCGACATTAACATAATTGTAGTTACCCAAACAGCCGATAAAAATAGCGACTTTTCTTTTACCGCCGTTGTTTATATTCTCTTCATGCGAGTTTAAAAACGATGTTTTTCTAAGACTAGGCAACAGTCTGTCTGCTCTTAACATCGGCAGATTGAAGCGAGAACTCATAGAGTCGATATCGGCTTGAATCTTAAACCCGCATGTCTGAAATACCCAGCCGAGTTTAAATGCTATATCATTTAACCAACGATGGCGAAGAAGCAAAAAGAAAGCTTTTTTATACCAAGCAATACCGAATTTTTTTCCTATGTCGGCACGAACTTGCTCTATAACCATATCGGTAGGAAGTGATTTCGGGCAAACCTCAACACAAGCCGTACATAAAAAACAGCTCTCAAAGATGGCTTTGGCATTTAAGTCTAACTCTAAATTACCTCTCTGGTACGCACCCAAAAGGTCCAAAAAACCGCGCGGAGAAGTAACCTCATCCGCATTGACATTGTGAATAGTACAAACGGGTATACACTTTCCACACTTTATACACTCATCAGTCGTGGCACCGAAGTTAAAAATTTCTTGTGCTGTTTTACTCATCGTCAAACCGTTTTAGAGAATGTTTTTGCATTTGCGGCATGTTTTTTCATATATGCGTCAAAAGGCATCGCAATATTTCTAATAAGAAGTGTTCCTGTTTGGCTACACTCTATAAAATCATCGTTCATACTTAAAAGTTCATCATCTTCAAACGGTTTTAAAGCTTCAATCGCATCTGCAAAATATGTTTTAAAATCAATGCTAAAGAGTTTTTCAAATCTTTTTATATCAAGCTTGAAGTTGCTCATAAGCTCCATAATTACGAATTGTCTGATTTGGTCATCTTTGTTTAAAACAATACCTCTCTCAAACGGAAGTTTGCCGGCATCAATTGCTTCTTCATACTCTCTCATCTCTTTTGTGTTTTGAGCGTAGTAGTCCACTCCCTCGCCGATGGAAGTAAGCCCAACGCCTACCAAATCAGCCCCGCCTTTTGTAGTATAGCCTTGAAAATTTCTATGCAGTTCGCCTTTTTCTATCGCCTTGAAAAGTTCATCCTCCGGCTTTGCGAAGTGATCCATTCCTATCATTTTATACCCGTGTGAAGTTAAAAAATTAATGGTATGCTGCATTATGCGAAGCTTTTCATCAGGCAGAGGAAGCGTCGTCTCATCAATTTTACGCATGGTTTTTTTCATCCAAGGCACATGTGCGTAGTTAAATACCGCAAATCTGTCGGGATTAAGTGTGAGTGAAAGTTCAAGAGTCTCTTTAAAAGTATCTAAAGTTTGAAAAGGAAGTCCGTAAATAAGGTCGACATTGACTGAATGCATACCGTATTTTCTAGCCAAATCCATCGCTTCTTTTGTGATGGCGTACGGCTGAATTCTATGAACGGCAGTTTGAACCTTTTCGTTAAAATCCTGTAAACCGAAACTCACGCGGTTAAAACCGTTCTCACTTAACACTCTCATCTGCTCTTCGTTTATATGACGAGGGTCAATCTCACAACTTATCTCGGCATCTTTTACAAAATTCGGGAAAAAAGATTTTATCTCTTTTATAACTTCCTCTAATTGAGGGGCATTGAAAAAAGTAGGAGTTCCTCCGCCAAAATGCATCTGAATCACACTACGAGAGCAGTTTACATACGAAGCGAGTATTTTTAGTTCTCTTTTTAAGTAGTCAATGTAGCGAACCATCTTATCCTCTTTAGAGGTAAAGACAACATTACAACCGCAAAAATAGCATGCATTTTTACAAAAAGGGAGATGAAAGTATAGGCTTAGTGGACGAGACGGGTCTTGTTGTTCTAACTTTTTTATATACTCGTCATACCCGAATGTATCGCTAAACTCTAACGCGGTAGGGTAACTTGTATAACGAGGTCCCGGTTTTGAGTACTTTGTAAATTTTGCAAAATCTAACATATGAATAGTCCATTTTTATAGTTACCGATATTACGCACTTTTGCAACAAAGGGTGTAAAGATACTCTATAGCTTTCGAAAAACAAGTTTTTCGTAGCTTTAGGGGGTTGCAAG
>CAYHRD010000083.1:0-8953 GCA_964358925.1 uncultured Sulfurimonas sp. | reverse complement strand
ACATTTTCCCACATAATTTTTCTAAGAAGATTTTTTTTCTCTTTATCCTCTTTGAGGCTCATTACCTCATCAGCGACTTCAAATTTTATCTCTTTTTTAACATGCTGCTTTTTTAAGATATCTTCAACAGCCCTTTTTCCAAATACAAGACCCTCTAAAAGAGAGTTGGAAGCAAGTCTATTTGCACCGTGAACTTTGGTAGAGGCAACTTCTCCTACTGCATAAAGAGATTTGACACTCGGCACCGCACCGTTTACATCCGTTTTAATTCCGCCTATTGCATAATGAAATGCCGGAGAGATGGGAACTCTCTGCTTTGGCACATCAAATCCCAGAAGCTGTAAATTTTTATAAAGGTTTGGAAATCTTTTTGTAAAGTAGACATGGTCAAAGTTTTTAAACGACAAATATGTCTGCAGACCTGTTTTTTTGTTATGGTCATATATCGCCTTACTTACGATATCTCTTGAAGCAAGTTCTCCTCTCTCGTCATAATCAAAAAGAAATCTTCTTCCCTCTTCATCTTCAACGGTAGCACCCTCGCCCCTTAGAGCCTCTGTTAAAAGCAGCTTTTGCGCGGAGTCGTTGTCTACATACACGGTCGGATGAAACTGCATCATTTCCATGTCATTTAACTCTATACCTTTGATGACACAAAGACCCTGCATATCTGCACTTATACATGGTGCGTTTGTATGATATGCATATAAAGAACCAACTCCACCGCTGGCAATGATTACATTATCGGCATATATATTTCTGCATTCTCTGTGATCTAGCACCGTTACTCCGTAACACTCGCCGTCTTTTATAAGCAAATCAACTACTCTGGCATCGGTGAGCATCGGATGAGGATTTTGTTCTAGCAAAAAGTAGTGCATATATCTGCCTGTTGCATCCCCCCCCGCATGGAGTATTCGCTCTTTTGAGTGGGCGGCCTCTTTCGTGTATAAAAGTTTCCCGTCTTTGTCTCTGTCAAACTCAAATCCGCGAGCTATCAAATCATCAATGATACCTCTTGAACTCTCGCTCAGAACTTTTACCGCCTCTTCATCGCAAAGCCCTGCTCCTGCATCAAGCGTATCTTTTACATGCAGAGGAATATCCTCTTTATCGATAGCTAAAGCGATACCGCCTTGAGCATAAAAGCTATTGCATTTAAAAGTTTCTCTTTTGTTTATGATAAGAACTTTCTTTTCACGAGGCAGATGCATTGCGGCATAAAGCCCTGCTACACCTGCACCTACGATTATTACATCATATTTCATCTATTTCCACTACTGCTTTCATTATTGTCGCCGCTTGGCTTTTTGATAAAAAACTTTACATTTTTATCGCCTTTTGGAGCATCTTCTAAATAATGCGGATTACCCTTGTATCCACATCCACTAAAACTTAATAAAAACATTGCTATAATTACTAGATGAAAAACGCTAGTCAAATTATAAATTCCATTCAAAGCAGACCTCAATTCTCTAAACTATCTTATTATAAATGTATAAAAATAGTGCAATCTATGTTTACGCCGCCTGTACAAAAAATGATTAATTTCGTCTACATCAAAAACAGAACTCTATTTTTTGTATTTAATCATCCCGTAGGGAAACAAGAGTTTGATAATAATATACAAAGCATTAAAAGTGCTTTAAAGTTTCATATGCCCCAGGAGTGCAAAGAGTGTGATGAGAATTTATTTGATGATATAAAAGCTTTTGTAACGCACTCTCCAAAAAAAAACAAAGAAGAGTCAACAGAGATAAAACAAGTTTATAAAGAGCGTTCAACGGGTGATTTTGAGATAAATATACACGATGAAAAATTAAACTCGCTAATCCGCGCTATTCAAAATATCATTAAGAGCCGTCATGACGCTTGAACAAACCGTAAAACAACTACCCGATTGCGCCGGAATATATCAATATTTCGATAAAGACGGTCATCTGCTTTATATCGGAAAAGCAAAAAGTTTGGCAAAAAGAGTAAAAAGCTATTTTAACTTCACACCTGAGTTAAAACCAAATCCGAACTTATCGATGAGAATTACAAAAATGATTTCTCAGACTATATCTATGAGTTACATAGTCGTAAATTCGGAACATGACGCATTGATACTGGAAAATTCACTTATAAAACAGCTTATGCCCAAGTACAATATTTTGCTTCGCGACGACAAAACATATCCGTACATTTATATAGACAACTCACAAAAGTATCCGAGATTTGAGATAACAAGAAAAGTCATAAAATCCTCGAATATTAAATACTACGGTCCCTACTCCGTGGGTGCTAGAGATATTTTAGACTCAGTTTATGAAATTTGCCGCCTTGTGCAAAAAAAGGGGTCGTTAAAATCAAAAAAACTATGCCTTTACTATCAAATAGATAAATGTCTCGGACCGTGTGAGCTAAAAATTTCAGATGAAATATACAAAAAGGAGCTTGACGCAGCAAAAGAGCTGATTCAAAATAAAAAAACATTACTTAGCAAACTAGAAGAGAAGATGCTTTTTTATGCCGAAAATCTCAGATTTGAAGAAGCGCTCGAGATTAGAGACAGATGCGAACGGATTAGTCGTTCAGAGATTAAAAGCGAGATAGATTTTGCTAGCAGTGAGAATTACGATATATTTGTCCTGCAAAACACTGGGAGCAGAGCGGTAGTCGTTAGAATATTTATGCGCGAGGGCAGAATTATCTCCTCTTCTCACGACTATATACAGTTAAATGAGGGATATGACGAAGATGAGCTGTATCAAAGAGTTTTGATGGATTTTTACTCAAACGGCAAACCGCCTATCACGGCACCGATATTGGTGGCTTCAGATTTTGACGGCAAAGATACGATAGAAGAGTATCTAACGACTCTATTTGAAAAAAAAGCAGAGATAAAAGTACCTAAAATAGGTAATAAAAAACAACTTATCGACTTAGCCCTGCTAAATGCGGCGGAACTTCTAAAAAAAGAGAGTAAACAAAACAGCGGTGAAATAGTCGGCGAAATAAAAGAGTTGTTCTCTTTGGAGCGGACTCCAAAGCGAGTAGAAGTCTTTGACAACTCTCATATGGCGGGAATGGCAACCGTTGGAGCTATGGCGGTTTATGAAAACGGAGCATTTGATAAAAAAAGCTATAGAACATACCATCTTGAGGCAAAAGACGAATATTCGCAAATGAGAGAAATGCTAACAAGAAGGGTTGAGAGTTTTTCTAAAAATTCTCCTCCCGATTTGTGGATACTTGACGGTGGAAGTACACTTTTAAATCTCGCACTTGAAATTTTGAATTCTAACGGAGTTTTTTTGGATGTTATCGCTATTGCAAAAGAAAAAATTGATGCGAAAGCTCATCGTGCAAAAGGCAAAGCAAATGACATCATACATACAAAAGATGATGTTTTTAAACTTCAAAACAGCGATAAAAGACTCCAATGGGCACAAAGATTAAGAGACGAAGCACACAGATGCGCTATAAATTTTCATAAAAAAACAAAGCTAAAGATAGACCAAGAGAGTAAACTTTTAACACTTAGCGGAATATCTCAAGCAAAAATCGTTAAACTGATAAACCATTTCGGTACATTTGATGCGCTAAAAAAAGTAAGTATTGAAGAAATAAGTACTATTTTAAACACAAAAGATGCGGAAATAATAAAGAACATTTATAAATAAGTTTTTTTTTAATCTATTAATGCTATATTTAGTAGATTTTATGACATTTAGTATAGGATGTCCTATACTACACAAAGGTTTTTTATGAACAAAATCGTACCAAAAAATGAAGAGTGTATTTTTGAAGGCAAAGTAGCTATTAGCCAAACGGATTTAAAGGGTAATATAACTTTTGTTAATAGAAAATTCTGTGAGATATCCGGATATACGGTTAATGAGCTTATCAATAGCAATCATGACATAATAAGACACCCTGATGTTCCCGAAGCTACTTTTGAGAAGATGTGGAGTACGGTGGCTAGCGGTCAAGTATGGAACGGTATGCTTAAAAATCTTCGCAAAGATGGTCGTTACTATTGGGTAGATATTGAAATTGCACCTATCTTTGATAAACAAGAACGAATAACAGGATATATCTCCGTAAGCAAACCTTCTGCGAGGAAAAATATTGAAGATGGCGAAAAACAACTTCATCAAGCCGTCGGGGCAAATTAAAGGATTCGAATGTTAATTTATAATCACAAAAAAGAGTTTTTAGGAATTGATGAGGAAGATTTAAAAACTCTCGGTCTCTCAAACCTTGCGGATCTTTACACGGAAGCGGCGGAGTTCGCAGATTTATTTGTAAAAACACCGGGGTTTATTCATAATTTTAAACATGTACACTGGATTGATTACATTACCTGTAACGAAAGCGGCACGGAAGCAAAAGCTATTATTCATGTTAAAGGAAAAAATTATGCTACCGGCATAGATATTAAGACAATTTATCTAGTTGACAGTCCATCGCAAAAAGCATATATAGTTGACCTCACGAATATAAAATCTCTATCAAATGAGCAGAGTGAAAAAATTTCTGTAGATATCCTAAACAAACCTGCACCAAAAACCGTATCGCAACCGGTAAGACCAATAGAGTCTGCTCCTGCTTACGACAGATTAAATCCGAATATTATCAAAGATGTTTATGAAGAGACAACTTTTGATGTCGAAAAAAAGAGTATCCCGCAAGCGCCGGTAGCTAAACTTGTAATTGAAAAAGTTGAAGAACCAAAAGCGGCGCCTATCATCGAAATAGCAAAGATAAGTAAAGAGAAAGAAAAAATAGAAGTAGTCCCTTTCTCCAGTTATGTGTATGATCCTCGCGTAGCATCACAAGATTTAGGTCTGCCGATTGACCTTGTAGAAGAGTTTATCCAAGATTTTATTGCTCAGGCAAACAGTTTCAAAGAGAAGCTGTACGAATATGCGATAAACGGTAATTTAAGTAGTTTAAAATCACAGTCACATAAACTAAAAGGCGTTGCCGCAAACTTAAGGGTAGAAGATGCTTTGGATGCATTATCGATAATAAATACATCAAATGATGATAGCGAAATCAAGGCAAACTTAGATAGACTCTATATAATAATTGATAAACTAGCTAACAAAGAATTAACGGTAACCGAGCCTGTTATTGCTAAAAAAGAGATACCAAAGAGTGAAGATGAGTTTGTTTTATCCTTTAAAGATGATAAACTTGCTCAAGATGTACCGGCTATGAAAATTGACGATTCAGAAGTTCCGGACTCTATAGATATTCCAGAGTTGGCAGACGATGAGTTCTTAAAACCAAAAATTACGATAATTGAAACCGATGTGATGGATGAAGATTTATCCGTATTAGATAATCCTATTGAAGAAAACATAATAGAAGAGATTGCTCAAGAAAAAGCTCCTGATATTGCTTTATACTACAATAAAAAACAGATAGCTCATGATATCGGATTAGATATAGATAGCTTCAATGAACTCTTTGAAGACTATCTAAATGAGGCAAAAGATCTCTCTAAATCAATGGACGGCACTATTGAAAAAAATGATTTAAAAGGGTGCAAAGATGCCGCTATAAAACTAAAGGGAATGAGTGAAAATATGAGAATTCATGATTTTGACAATGCCCTAGAAGCTATTATTAACTCTACAAATGTGGCAGACGCCGATAGTTTTGTTAAAAATATAACTTTAAAACTAAATCTAATCTCCAAGACAGAGGATAAATAATGCAACTTAGTTTAAAAAACAGATTAAGATTAATCGGTCTTTTACCGATTATCATACTCTTTACTATGACGAGCTATTATGTTTATAGTTCATTTATGGCATATAAAGCGGCGCAAGGGCTACAAGACAAATTGGAGCTAAACACATACTTAAACGATATAGTAACAAATATCGCAAGAGAGCGCGGTATGAGTGCGATGTATCTCGGAAGCGAGGCGGCTGCCAATACTCTAAAATCGTTGCATGAACAAAGAAAAGTTGTTGATGAAAAAGTTTTAAAATATATAGAGCATGCTCAAAGAAAAAAAACGGTAGATATCAACCCTGAAAATAAAAGTATGCTAGAGTCAAATGTAAACGATGTCACTTCGTCAATAGCAAAAATCAAATTGACAAGAGCGCTTATTGATGAAAAAAAGATTACATTTGATGAAATATTTTCAACCATATATAACCCGATACAAGCAAATCTAATTAAGCAGCTTACTCAAGTTACCAATAGTCAAGTAGACAAAGAGATAAGCGAATTGTATTCGCTATACATCTCGATAGTTAACGCTAAAGAGGCTTCAGGTATTGAGAGAGCGTATATGTCTTATAATATCTCTCACGCGACAAAACTAACCGAAGAAGATTTAAGCAAATGGATTACCATTATCGGTAAAGCCGATTCGGTTCGTTACGATAGCATCCAAAATAAAGAGCTGTTAAAAAAACTAGACACTATCCTTAAAACGGAAGAGTATATCGGTCTACTACAAGATATCAATAGTGAAAGAACTGCTATTATGTCTACCTCCGCAAGCGGTGAGTACAGTACATCATCGGGTATATGGTTTGCTATGATAACAGAGAAGATTAACATCATCTCAGAAGCAGAGAACCTGCTTCTAAAAACTATGAACAGCAAAGCTCAGGATATACAAAAGAGTTCCCTTCAAATACTAATAATCACATTTGCGGTATGGCTTATCTCTATTATTCTTGCATTCATCGGTTATGTGTTATCGACTGAAACCGCTACTAACATTAAACACCTTGAGAATGTCCTAAAAAAAGTTGCGCAAGATTATGATTCGCAAGGTAGAAAACTTGACTTACAAACATCTCAAGGTACCGACTTGGCGTATGAGCTTCTTGAACAGATTATCGAACAGACGAAAAAAGATAAAATTACCGCGCAAGAAGCAAGTGAAGCAAAATCTATGTTCTTGGCAAATATGTCACACGAGATTCGCACACCTCTTAACGGTATCGTCGGTTTTACCGAGCTTTTAAAAGATTCGGGCTTAAAAGAGGAGCAGAGTGAATTTGTCGATATTATCGAAAAGAGTTCTGAAAACCTTCTTGAAATCATTAATAATATTCTTGACCTTTCTAAAATTGAAAGCAATAAACTTGAAATTGAACATATTGCATTTAACCCTATCTTAGAGTTTGAAAGCGCTGTGGAAGTTTATGCGGTTAGAGCTAGTGAGAAACATATCAACCTTGGCTGTTTTATAGACCCTCAACTTGAGTTTCCTCTCAAAGGAGATCCTACAAAACTTAAAGAGGTTATTATCAATCTTCTTTCAAATGCCGTTAAATTTACAAACAATGCCGGTTCAATCAATGTAAATATTAGAAAAATTAAAATTGATGAAGCGGGCAAAACAAGAGTTAAATTTGAAATTCAAGATAGCGGGATAGGCGTTACAAATGAGCAAAAATCTAAAATTTTTGAAGCATTCAGTCAAGCCGATACCTCAATTACGCGTAAATACGGCGGTACGGGGCTAGGGCTTACAATTTCGAGCAATTTTGTCGAGTTAATGGGCGGTAAACTTGATTTAGAGAGTCAAGTCGGAGAGGGTACGACCTTCTTTTTTACTCTTGATTTTGAAAATCTTGAAACACTCAGCGAAGGCTCTCGAAATAGTTTCAGCAACTTAAACGCGCTTATTTTAAGCGATATGGTAAAGATAAAGAAACAGGACAAATACTTAAGAGAGTATCTTGATTACTTCGGAGTAGGATATAGTGCATTTAAAAGCATTAGTAAAATCGAACTGCTTCAAAGAGACACAAGTTACGACATTATATTTGTAGACTATGACTATGTAAGCGATGAAGAGCTATCAGAGATAAGCAAGCTATCACAAGAAGTCGTAGTTTTAACAAAATCAAATCTAATCAAAAAAGTCGAGTTGCTAGGTTTAAATATATTTAAAACCCTTTATGAGCCGTTGCACTCTTCAAAAATAAAACAGACATTAGAGAACTATAGTTTATTGCATGCTGCCGCACAGATTGTTAAAAAACAATCTCGCAAAAAATTTGACCTAAGTAGATCTAAATTTGTTGCAAATGTCTTAGTTGCCGAAGATAATATCATAAATCAAAAACTTATTAAACGAACACTTGAAGATTTGGGACTAACTATAACACTGGCGAACAATGGTCTTGATGCATTTCAAAAAAGAAAAGATCAAACCTTTGATATGATTTTTATGGATATTCAAATGCCGTTTTTGGACGGTGTTGAAGCAACGACAGAAATTTTAGAGTGGGAAGAGGATTATAATCAACCTCATATACCGATTGTGGCACTAACGGCTAATGCACTCAAAGGAGATAGAGAAAGATTCTTGGCTGCAGGTCTTGACGAGTATACAACCAAACCTCTGGTTCGCTCGGAAATTATCTCTGTACTCAATCAGTTTTTAGCAGATCATATAGTTGAATCAGATGATGTTCCGGAAGTTTTCCAAGAAGCTCTTGTTGAAAAACTTGATGAGTCCATAAAACAGGAGATAATGCCCGAGTACAGAGCAGATATACTCATAGCTAAAAAAAGTGCTTTTGAAACAAAATTATATACAAAAATTATCGAAGGAATAGGTGGTTTAACTTACGAAGTTGCATCTTCGCTGATAGATTTTCAAGAACTGATAGACAACTACTCTTATAAAGTAGTACTATTCGACAAAGAGTATAGTGATTTAGATGTAGGTCAAGTAGCTTCGTGTATAAGAAAACTGAGTTTATCAAACAAACTTAACTCTCATATCGTGCTAGTAGACGACTCTATGCAAAAAGATAGCTCTAAACATATAGAGTCCGTAGATGAAATCATCGACAATAAAGTAAATAAAGATTTATTGAAATCACTATTTACTAAATATGCTTAAAAGGTAAAATAAAATGTCAAAAAAATTAATAGTTCTAGCCGTAGATGACGATATGATAAATCTTAAACT
>CAYHRD010000082.1:6595-8968 GCA_964358925.1 uncultured Sulfurimonas sp. | reverse complement strand
GTTGAGTTACTGCTGTTACTACAAGTGTATCAGAATCTAAATCTGTATCGTTTGCAAGTACATTGATAACCGTTGCAGATGCATCCTCTTGTGTCTCTGCACTATCATCGCTCGCTACAGGTGCATTATTTACTGCAGGCGGTATAACTATTTCATCTACGGCAGCTACATTAATCGTTAATGTACCGATATCGGTAAGTTCTCCGTCCGTAACCGTATAATCAACACTGTCTATGCCGTTGAAGTTAGCTGCAGGTGTATATGTGTAAGTACCGTCAGATGCGAGAACTAACTCTCCGCCGTTTGCCGTTGCAAATGTACCTGCTACAACGCTTAATGCATCTCCATCAATATCATAATCGTTAGCATCTAAATCAATTGCCGAATTAAGCACCGTATCTTCTACTGCACTAACCGCATCATCGACTGCAACAGGTGCATCGTTTGCGG
The DNA here is from genome assembly GCA_964358925.1 of uncultured Sulfurimonas sp. Classification (GTDB taxonomy): domain Bacteria; phylum Campylobacterota; class Campylobacteria; order Campylobacterales; family Sulfurimonadaceae; genus Sulfurimonas. Next base: position 8,518 of record CAYHRD010000082.1, on the reverse strand, counting down.
GAGCCACATTAATCGTCAATGTACCCGTGTCGCTAAACTCTCCGTCTGTTACGGTATAATTAACGCTATCTACACCGTTAAAGTTAGCAGGCGGCGTATAAGTATAAGAACCGTCGGCTGCTACAACTAAAGTTCCGCCTTGCGCAGTCGTATATGTACCGCCTACTACGCTAAGAGCATCACCGTCCAAGTCCGTATCGTTGGCATCTAAATCAATCGTTGAACTAAGTACGGTATCTTCTACTGCATCAACAATATCATCGAAAGCAGTTACAGCTTCATTGACATTATTTACTGAAACTGAGAGAAGCTGAGTCGTATAATTTCCATCGGCATCGGTTGCGGTTACATACATATTGTATTCATTATCCCCGCTTGAATCCTGCGGATTTTCATAGTCAGGAGAGTTATTAAAAGTTAAAAGACCCGTACCCAAATCAATGCTAAACTTATCGCTATCCAAACCGCCGATACTATAAGTAATAGCACTCTCACCCGTTGCCGTAATCTGTATTACAGGCACGGTACCGTTTTCGTCATAAACAACAACATTAGGAGAAGTAATAGCAGGAGGCGAAATTTGCGCAATATCATAATTTGTTCTACTGCCAAAATCAGTTATACCAAATCCAAGCGCACCGTTCGCACCTCTGCTAAAACCAAGTACGCTTGACTCCGCCACTATGTCGGTTTCAGTAAATGAAGTGCTTCCATCTACCCCCTCTTCACCGGCTGCTGTTTCTAAATCTCCGATATCCGCACCGGCTGCTGTTTTTAAATTTTCAACATCCCCACTCGCTGCCGCTTTTAAAATATTTACCAAACTCTCATCACTTGCTACGCTATCAATAGCATCTCTACCGTGAATAACGGAACCATCCGCTAAAATTCTAAAAGCACCGTCATATGCCGATGCTTCAGGAAGTGCCAAAAACTTTATTTGAAACAGAGTTTTCGGGTCGTCACTTATGATTTGCTCGTTCTCATATACAAAACCGTCATAACTCGGTTCACGGACAAGACCGTCAACACTTACGACTTTCACATTACCTTGCGCAACTTGTATCTGCCCTATAACTTTTCCGGTAGCCATTTCACACCTCCAAATTTAATTATGCGAAAATATTAACATATGCAAATCTACAAGTAAATAGTACTTTGGTATTGATTTACCATACCGTTTTCTTTTTACTAATATACTTTGCCTTATGAATTACATACTCTTTTTTAGCGCCTTTTTGGGCGTCTTTACCTTACTAAATATGTACATATCCAAGCGACTTATAAAAAAATTGGATATTTCCGACAAAGCTAAAGGCTATTTTCGCATTTTCCTCTTTGTAAATCTCATCGGGATTGTCTGCTATATGCTTGCAAGGTATTATGTAAATATTCCCAACTGGCTCTATTTTCTCTTCTCCATCCCCATCGGCATACTATTTTTACTCTTTTGCACCGCCGTCATTTACGATATTTCAATAGTTTTACTCTCATTTGCACCCGTCATGGAATCAAGAAGAAAGTTTTTAAAAAAATCCCTAGACATCTCATCTTTGGCCATTGCATCAATCCTGACTGTTCGCTCTTTATACGAGGCTAGATTTATTAGCATTGAAAAAATAGAGATAAAAATAAAGAACCTAAAAGAACCGTATAATATTGTTCAAATAAGCGATTTGCACATCGGCGGTCTGATAGATGCGGCATTTATAAAAGATATCGTGCAAAAAGTAAACGCTCTCAATCCCGATATCGTCGTTATAACGGGTGACTTGATAGATGTGGATGTTTTAAATGCAAAAGATGTATTGGATGAGTTGACAAATATAAGCTCAAAATTCGGCATATACTATATAGTCGGAAATCATGAATATTTCCATGAAATAGAAAAAATTATAAGTGCCGTAAAAGATTTGGGTATAA
>CAYHRD010000082.1:0-6495 GCA_964358925.1 uncultured Sulfurimonas sp. | reverse complement strand
GAATATTTCCATGAAATAGAAAAAATTATAAGTGCCGTAAAAGATTTGGGTATAAGAGTTTTAGAAAATGAAAACATCTATATAGGAGAGGACGGCAGAGGTTTTAATCTGGCAGGAGTTTATGATTTATTTGGGTACAGAACAAAAACGCACATGCCCGATTTGCCTAAAGCACTACTTGGAAAAAAAGAGTCGCCGACCGTACTTTTAGCTCATCAACCGAAATTTATCAAAGAGGTAACAAGCGGGGTTGATTTGATGTTAAGTGGACACACTCACGGCGGGCAGCTCTACCCGTTTAAACTTTTAGTAGGACTTCAACAGCCTTATGTAAGCGGACTGCACAGGCATAATGAAAATTTACAGATTTACATAAACAAAGGAACTGGATTTTGGGGACCGCCTATGAGACTTGGAGCGAGTTCTGAAATCACCAAAATAGTTCTTAGCGGCGTTTAAGTATAAGCAGTGTCTTGTCTTTGGTATCGTAAAGCGAAAAGGTCTGTTTATCTATCAATTTTAAAGTAGAGAGCTTTTCAAAAGTTTTAACCTTATGAAAATATTGGACTATCGTATCTTGATACTTTGTGTAACTGCCGCCAGTATTTTTTTCAAAAAGAGTAAATTTAGTATGAAGTTCATCATTTTCAAACACTGCATCAACAACTAAAAACTCTTTCTCGTTTTCACTGTTCATAGCGCCCTCTGCAACATCGCTAAAACCGTGAAGAGTATTTATATCTGCTATAAAAATCCCGTCATCGTTTAGTCTTTGTGAAACTGCATCCAAAAATTTTAAAAGTTCGTCTTGATTTAAAAAGTTAAGCACATCAAAAATAGCTACGACGGCGTCATATTTACCGCCTGCTTCACTCACATCTATACACTCGGCATCAAGTGCTTGCGCCTTGCACTCCTCAACCATAACAGCGCTAAGGTCAATCCCTTTACATGTAACGCCGTCACTTATCATTCTTTGCATAAAACCGCCGCGACCGCAACCGATGTCTAAAAGTGTTTTAATCTTATACTCTTCAAGCTCTGAGCGGTACAAGTCGTAAAGTGCTTCAGTAGCCTCTTCGATGCCTAAGAGATGCTCGGCTTTTGCGTAAAGGTCAAGATTCGTCATTATGATTTTTTCTCTGCTTTGATTACAGCATTTATCTTCTCATATATGTCTAAAACTTCATCTTTTTTGGCGATATAACTGTTTTTATTGGCGATTAGGTAGGTTGAGGATGTCATCATGTCCTGAACGACTTCCAAGCCGTTTTGCTTCATAGTCGCACCCGTCTCAACTACATCTACTATCATATCGGCAAGACCGATAAGCGGAGCCAGCTCGATAGAACCGTAAAGTTTTATGATATCGACGGATACCGCACGCTCTTCAAAGTAGCGTTTAGTGATGTTTACCATCTTTGTCGCTACTTTAATCTCCGGTTTATCAAGGTCAAACTTTTCGCCTTTTTTCATACCGATAGATACTTTACATATACCGCGTTTAAGATCCAACAGGCGGATTACATCCAAGCCCTGCTCTTCTAGCGTATCAAGACCTACTACGCCGATGTCTGCGGCTTGATGAAACACATAAGTTGCAACATCTTGATTTCTAACAAGCAAAAAACGAAACTTCGGAGTCTCTAAGATGAGTTTTCTGTCGTCAAACGCAAAACCCTCGCCGAAAATTGTCTCAAAAATTTCTAGTGTCTCTTTTGCAATACGACCTTTTGGAAGTGCAACGCTTAGCATATACCGACCTTTTTCATAATATTTTTCATTCCTTTAAATATCAACATCTCATCCACATATGCATCAGGAAATATTTTTGCAAACTTTGGGGCATCTCCGCCCGTCAAGTATATATCCATATCGTATGATTTTACTTCATTGTGCAACAATTTTAAGTATCCATAGCTTATGGCATCACAGGAATTTTTCGGCATTTTACCCAAATCCACCTCAAAGTTAAATGAGTAAGCAAGCGCACTTGATATATTTTTGTAACACTCGCTCATTGCTTTTATTCCCGGATAGATAAAACCGCCCTCAAATTTGTTATTTTTTACAATATCTACGGTTATCGCACTTCCCGCATCGACAATCACTCCGCTCTCTATCGCTTCGCATGCCGCAATTCTATCGATACCCATAGTTTCATAATAGTTTGAGATATCCACATACGCAGATAAATCTACCCAATTTTCAAGAGATTTTAAAACCTCTTTTATATGCGGATTTACACAGATATAAAAAACTTCATCTTTAACGGATGAGGGATCAAAAAGTTTGGCATCTTTTCTATAATCTTTATTACCGTCAAAAAAATGATAAGTCGTATTTCCGATGTCGCACAAAAGCATTATTGAATTTTCCAACCCTGCTGCATTAGAGCCTCTTTGGCTTTTGAGCATAGCGGCGCATCTATAAAGATAATCTTATATTTAAAATTGTGTCCGCAAAAAAGAGCAAGTTTGACATATATCTCTTCAAATTTATGCACATCTTTCATAAGCAGTTTGCTCTTTTGACTCACTGCAAAAATAGAGTAAAAATAGCCCGCTATATCAGTGGCTTTATACATCTTTATTCTGTTTCTTACACCAAGCTCTTTTGGTGCAATCTCTTGCATCTTTTTATAAATTTTCCCTTTTTTTCTAAGAGAATCAACTACGCTCTGCATCGCACACCTTTGTTTAAAAAAATATTTTAGCAAAATAATTCTTTAGTAACAGATTTATAAAAAAAAATTTTGTTATAATCCTAACAATGAAAGTCATAAAAACAAAATTAAATTATTCAAATTCTTACCTATCGTTTGATATAAACCTTCTAAAGGTAGGGTGTGTCGCTCCGTTTGATATTTTTATCAAAAAAGATGATGATTTCGTCATTATCATAGAGGCGGGAACTCTGATATCCGAGAACTTACATGCTAAACTTAAACATCATGAAAGTTTGTATATCTCTAAAAAAGACGAAGATAAACAGATACTATCTTGCGAAAGTTTAAAATATTATATTAGGCACAACAGGGATAATCCGCAAAAAAGAGTCATGCTACTTTATAAAATCAGCGAACAGCTATTTGATATTTATGCAACCAACAAAGAAAATATGATACATCTAGGATGCACTGAGCTAATCATAAAATCAATCATCTACCTAATAAAATATGATGAAAAATTTTTAAAAAATACAATGCCCTATTTTGAAAATGACCATGTGCTATATAGCCACTCCCTTCATGTAGCTATGTATGCTATTTCTCTTAGCAATATGCTTAAATTTCATGATGACGATTTACTTAAAATAGGCGTGGCTGCACTGCTGCATGATGTCGGTTTAAAAAAAATAGACGAAGCTATCATCCAAAAAGAGGCTCAATTGACTCAAGAAGAGATGAAGCTGATACAAAAACACAGCCAATATAGCGTAGATATATTAAATCAAAACAAAATTCATGATCCATACATCATAAATGCCGTTATGCACCATCACGAAAGACTTGACGGAAGCGGCTATCCAAATCAATTGACGGGTGATGAGATAAGTAATTTTGCTTCTATTTTAGCTATCTGTGATGTTTTTGACGCGCTAACCAACAACAGACCGCATAGAAAAAATTACAGCTCTTTTGATGCTCTAAAAATGATGATGCGCGATACGGATATGGTAAATAAATTTAACCAAAGATATCTTAATATTTTTCTTAAATCTTTCTTGTAAAAATTTTATACTTTAAATATAATAAAACAAAATAGTTGTTATAATTAGAGATAATTTAATCTTACATAAGGATAGTTATGAAAAATATATTTATTTTTATATTTATAAGTTTATGTCTAAATATCCCATCACTTGGTGCGGCGGATTCTATTGACTTGGAAAAAGCAGTAGAGATATTAAAATCCCAAAACTTAGAGATAAAAAGTGCCCAAACCGATATAGAAGCTGCACTTATAGATGCTAAAAGCGCTTCGGGAAATCATTACGGAAAACTAGACTTCATTCAGGATTTTGCAACTTCCGACGATGCAGGAAATGTCTTTGGTTTTAAACTAAGCTCAAGAGAGGCAAATTTCGGGGATTTCGGAGCCAAAGAGTTTATGGATAATTTTATGGCAGGAAGCCCTGATTATACTACCCCGCCGCACAACTTGAATTATCCGGACTCAAGAAACTACTTCCAGAGCAAACTAAAATATGAAGTTCCGATTTTTACGGGCTTTAAAATATCAAGCTATGAAGATATTATGAATTCCGTTACAAAAATCAAAAAACTGGAAAAATCTCAAGTTATCAATGAAAAAATATATGAAACTAGAAAAAGTTTTTACGATATGGCTCTGCTTGAGGATTCTATCTCAAACTTAAGCGTTATATTAAAAAACATAAACACTTTGGAAGCTATGACGAAAGAGATGATAGAAGTCGGTTATGCAAAAAAAGTAGACTTGCTGGAAGTAAAAGCAAAAAAAGGCAATGTAGAGAGGCTTATCTCTCAAATGGAATCAAACAAAGAGCTGCTTTACCACTATATAAGTTTTTTGCTAAATCAAAAAGTAACATCAATTCAAATACCGTCTCTTGAAATAACGATACCCTCAGTTTCAAGCAGCGATGTGCTAAATAACAACTTAGATATTCAAAAAGCAAACAGCGGGCTTGCCGTAAAGAAAAGTATGATAGATGCGGCACAATCTTCGTATTATCCGATGGTCGGAGCTTTTGCAGAAATTGCAACCGCCGACGATAAATTTTTAGGCGATGCAAACGACCATAAATCATATACACTCGGAGCAAGGGTAACTTGGAATATATTTAACGGCGGTATCGACAATGCAAATATTGAAAAATCACGACTTGAGTACATAAAAACAAAGATGCAAGTAGAGTTGGCAAATAGCGGAATTGAACTTCAAACGCAAAAGATTAGAACAGAGATAGAGAGTTTAAACAAAGATATAGAGTCGCTTAAAAAAGAGCTTACTCTTGCCGACGAGATTTACAACAACTATGAAGCAAGATACAGGGAGAAGCTATCTTCAATGAGCGATGTTATTATCAAACAATCCGAGCAGATTCAAAAGATTTTACAACTGCAACAAACTATAAACAAGCGAAATGAGAGAATTTTCGCACTTGAAAAACTAGCAAACGGAGAAAAACAATGAAAAAATTATTACTACTTTTGGCTTTGGCAGCCTCACTCGCAGCAGAGAGCATAACACTCTCAGGTACCGTAATAAGCGACAATAGAAAAATGATAACAAGCCGTTTTATGGGATTTGTGACGGAAGTAAAAGTCTCAGAGGGAGATTTTGTAAAAAAGGGTGATCTGCTCTATACAATCGACTCCAAAGAGATTGACTCGGCACTTACACAGGTGCAGCTCGGCATTTCACAAGCCGAACTCTCTCTTCAAATGTATCAAAATCAATATACAAATGTAAAATTAAATCTTGAGCGACACAAAAGACTCTTAGAAAAAGATATGGTTTCAAAATTTGAAGTAGAAAATTTAACTCTTGCGGAACAAAATCTTGCAAATATGGTAGATATAGCAAAAAAACAGGTCATTCAGGCACAAGCTAGACTTGAAGAGGTAAAAAATCAGTATCGCTACTTAAATATTACGGCTCCTAACAACGGCGTAATCGTAGGCAAAAATATAAATGTCGGCGAAATGGCGATGCCGGGAATGCCTGCATTTGAAATATCTGATTTGACAAACTTAAAGATATCTGCCGAAATCTCTGAGGATAATTTAAAGCTCATTAAAGAGGGTAAAAAAGTAGTTATCAATATTCCGTCTCAAAATATAAATGTCATCGGTACGATAAGCGCTATCATACCTAGTTCAAATCCGATGACGCACTCATTTAAGATAAAAGTATCATTCAAAAATGTATACAACTCAATCTATCCGGGTATGTATGCCACAGTCGTGATTGAGTAAGGTTTAGAGTATGAATAGTTATAAACCGACAGATATTGCAGGAAAGCTGGCATCTGGATTTTTAAGAAATCCTCTTACTATTGTTCTTGGCGTTTTTCTTCTGTGCATAGGCTATCTCGCACTGAGCATTATGCCGCGCGAAGAGAATCCTCAAATGGTAGTAAGCGGATCGACAGTCATAGTAGCACTCCCGGGAGCAAGTGCCGCAGAGATTGAAAAAGTGATAGTAAAACCGTTAGAGCGAAAACTAAAAGAGGTAAAAGGGGTAGAAAATATCTCGTCTATGGCGATGGATAATGTCGGAATCGTTAATGCCGCATTTTTTATCGGAGAGAAAAAAGAGGACTCAAATCTTAAAGTTTATGACAAGATTATGCAAAACTACGACATATTTCCAAAAGGAGCTATGAACCCTATCATCAAACCTCTTGACATTGATGTAGATATCCCCGTCGCCTCCGTCGCGTTTTACTCAAAAGACGAAAATATGAGCAAAACAGAACTCTATGACAAAGTCAAAGATATACAGC
>CAYHRD010000081.1:0-8997 GCA_964358925.1 uncultured Sulfurimonas sp. | reverse complement strand
CTCTCTCCCGCAGCTGTTTTATAACGGGTTTTATAAATGTCAGCGTGCCGAAACTGACAAGTGCCACCTCGTTTGATTTGAACTCCTTGATTAGACTGTTATATACCTCTTTATATTCGCTGAGATAATTTTCATACTCAACAATAGGATGAAAGTGAAAACCTATTTTTACGCCTTTATCTGCTAAAGCCCTAGCGCTTTTTATCCTTTTATCCAACGAAGCGGTAAGATGTTCTTCGTTTTTTATGATAGTCGGTGTGTTGAGCGACCAAGTGCATAGTATATTTTTTGGTACATCATTTTGTAAAAAATAGCTTATATTGTCTGATTTTGTTTTAAATTCAAGTATAACATTTGGGTTTGTATCGGCAAACTCAAAAAGAGCATCTAAAATGCCCTCTTTGTTTCCCCATAACAGAGAGTCGGATGATTGACCCGTGCCGATATGATAAGTTTTGTTTTTATCAAGATTTAGGTTTTTTAGTTTAGTTGCAAAATTACTATCAAATGTTATAGTATTTTGGTTGTAAAATGATTGTATAGAGCAGTAGGAGCAGTCAAAGCCGCAGCTCTGTACCGCGTCAAGCGTCAAGAGATTGCAGCATCTGGTTTTTTCGCTCGCTACAGGGCAAAGTCCCAAGCCTAAACCATCTTTTTCTTGGGTTTTAAAGCTAAATTTTTGTTCCGTCGGAATATTTTTTAGTTTAAAATTTTTGTATGAGTTCGGTCTGTTTTTTAGTTCTTCGTACGCTTTTATAAGTCTTGCAAACAGAACTTTTTTTTGAGTGTGAGAGGGAAAAATATCTATGATTGTTTTTTCGCCCCACATCTCCAAATCTCTTGCGATGTCGATTATCTGTCTTATTTGTGAAAATGTAAATCCAAATTCTACGGACTTGCCTCTTATGAACTCTTGTTCATGTTTAGGGAGCTTGTGAAAAATAGTATTTTTAACGGTATCGTTAAATTTGTTTAAGTATGAATTCATATCGTAATTTTAGCAAAAAAAGATTATGCAACTTCTGATTTTGGAATTTTTATAATAACGGTAGTTCCCATATCCTGAGTACTCTTAACTTCTATATCATAGTGATGGATATCCAAAATCATTTTAACTATTGCAAGACCCAAGCCTGTTCCTCCCTCTTTGCGGGAACGAGCTTTATCTGCTCTGTAAAATCTCTCAAAAATAAACGGCAAATCTTCATCGCTTATGCCGTAACCTCTATCTTCTATTTTAAGCAGATACTCTTTGCTGTTTTCGTCCATATATATGTCTATATTTGTATCATTCTTGCTGTATATTATGGCGTTTCTTAGAAGGTTGTTTATAGCAATTTTTAAAAGTGTTTCGTTTGCGTATATTGTGGAGGGAATGATTTTTTTTACTTTTACATCTATATTTTTTGTTAGGGCAAATTTTTCTATTTGTAAGAGAGTATCTGTAATTATTTCATCCAAATAGAGTTCTTCAAAATGGCTTTTTAATTCACTTGTGTCTTTTTTTGCAAGAAATAGCAACTGATTAATTATTTTTTGTATACTAATGCTCTCTTCTAAAATGTCTTTTAAAATTTCTTTGTATTCTTGCGGGTTTCTATCTTGCTTAAGAGCTACTTCAATTTCTCCGCGAATAACCGTCAATGGAGTTTTGAGTTCATGCGAAGCGTTATTGCTAAAATCAGTTATTTTTTTAAATGACTCTTCGAGATTGCTTAAGAGTTGGTTGAAAGTTGCGACCAATTCATTTATTTCACTAGGAATATTATCTATATTTATTCGATTTGAAAGATTATTCGCAGAGATAGATTTAACTGACTCTATGACCTCTTTTACGGGAGAGAGTGTTTTGTTTATTAGTATATTCGCAATTAACAAGAATATTATTAAAATAATCGGCGTTGCAACAATCAAACTAAATAAAAGCTGTTTTAAGTATGGTGACTCAATATCTTTTTTTGTGGCAAACTGGACAAAAACTTTAGTATTCTCTTTTTCAAAAATAAACATAGAACTAATGCGATAGGTATCTTTGCTAAAATAGTAGATACTGCTAATATGCCCGATTTCATTTAAAGGAATATCAAAAAGCCAACTATACTCTTTTGAAGAGATAGTTTCATACTCTATTTTTTTACTCTCTTTATTGTAGTAGATGATTTTTACAAAAAGAGGTGCAATTGCAAACTCTTCAAAAAGCTCATCCGCAAACTCTTTGGCGTTTACAAAATTTTTATCTTTAAAGTCCGGTATAACATCTAACGATATCATTCTAAGCTGAGCATCCGTTGTATTTAAGACACCTTCTTTCGCAGTGATGTAGATAAAACCTCCATAAATAGACAAAACTATTAAATTTATAATAAAAAAATAAAAAAGAAGTTTTAATCTTAAGCTTTTAAACATTTTCGCTACTTAGCATATACCCCAAACCGCGAACGGTATGTATGAGTTTTAACTCATAATCTTTATCTATTTTATTGCGTAGTCGGTAAATGTAAACATTTACGATATTGCTCATGCTATCTTGAGTCATGTCGCTTAGATTCTCTTTTATAATTGTTTCTGTTAAGAGTTTTTTACTATTTCTTGCTAAAAACTCAAGCAAAGCATACTCTTTTGCGGTTAGATTAATTTTTTTACCTGCACGATTTACTTCACGACGAGCTGTGTCTATCGTTAAATCAGCTATGGTAATCGTGCTTGAAACATTTGAAAGAGTTCGCAGCTTTACTCGAATACGCGCAAGTAACTCCTCAAATGCAAAAGGTTTGGTCAAATAGTCATTGGCGCCGCTGTCAAGTCCTTCGATTTTATCCTTAAGAGCATCTCTTGCGGTTAGCATAATGATTGGAGTCGTAATATTTTTTTTTCTGATATTTTTGCAAACATCCATCCCGCTTAAACCGTGAATCATAAGGTCAAGTAAAACAATATCGTAAGAGTTTGTTTCTATAAGATAAATAGCCTCATAGCCGTTATCCGTAACATCAACGCTATAAGACTCCTCTTGCAGACCTTTTTTTATAAAAGAGGCGATTTTTTCATCATCTTCAACGACTAAAATACGCACTTTTTATAAAACTTCCCATAAAACGAACACCCAAGTCGTTACGAATACAAAAATACTTAAAAAAACGACTGTGCTTCCGACATCTTTGGCACGACCTGCCATATGATGATGCTCAAGCGTAACCAAGTCTACTACTCTCTCAATGGCACTGTTGATAGCTTCTGCAATCAGTATACCCGTAAGTGATGTAAACATCAAAATTTTATAAACTAAAGTCGTCTCTATAAATATAATAATCGGTAGTAAAACAAGGGTTAAAATAAGTTCAATTTTAAAAGATGTTTCCGTCTGAACCAGATCTTTTAACCCCTTTAGCGCATAACTCGTATTTTTGAAAAAATTATACTTCGGTTGATTTCTCAATTGGTTGTTTCCTTTGCTTTATACAGTTTTTTTTCGTATAAATAGTCTAATGTTACTATAAAAGCCAATGCATCTTTTTCTAACTCCTTATCATCATCAATAGGAGTTAAATGGTTGTCTTTATCCAAATAAGTAGCCGGATTTTTGTAAAGAAATGTAGACGGTTTTTTATTTGGGCTGATAACCGTAACTTTATCATCTACTCTTAGGGCATACGATGTATGAAACTGCATAAGTGAAATATTTTGTTTTTTATCGCTAAATATAGAGTGCCCCATTATAGGATATGTTAAATCTAAACCTATTAAATCAAGTGCTGTAGCAAGTACATCCGGCTGAGTTGCAATTTTATCATAAATTAGAGGTTTAATATCTGCTCCGAGTATAAGTGCAGGTATATGAAACATATCGACCGGAACTAAATCATTTCCGTAAACTCTCACATTGTGATCTGCAACTATAACAAAAACCGTATCTTTATAGTAAGGCTCTTTTTTTGCAAGCTCAATAAATTTACCGATTGCATGGTCTGCATATTTAACGGCATTTTTAACACTGTTTGCAGGAACATCTTTAAGTAGTTCGATTTTTTCGCAAGGGTACTCAAACGGAGAGTGATTTGACTGTGAAAACATAACCGTGGCAAATTTCTGTCCCTCTTTATGCATTTTTTTAAACTCTTCATTTGCCCTTTCGACCAAATCTTCATCGCAAACTCCCCATGGAGCTACAAATGTAGGATTTTCAAAATTAGGCTGATCTATGATTTGGTCAAACCCGTTGCCGAGATACCAACTTCTCATATTGTCAAATCTGCTCTCTCCGCCATACATAAAAGTTGTATGATAATTAAATGGCTTTAGTGCCGATGCAATTGTAAAGAAATCGCTTTGAGATTTGCTTCTTTTCAGTACTCCCTCACCGGGAACTGCAAGGTTTCCTGCAGAGACTCCCGCAAGACCTCGAATACTTCTTGTACCGTTTGAGTATAAATCTTTAAATAAAATACCCTCTTGGCTTAATCTGTTTAGATTTGGCGTTATCCCTTTTTCTCCGCCGACGGATTCTACAAACTGGTAACCTAAACTCTCTTGTACAAAAATAACAAGGTTTTTCGACTTATCCGTTTTAAAATGGCTCTCTTCAACTCTTGCAAGAGGGAGGGCATCATCTATATTCTGAATATTTAATCTTTTTCTAACTCGCTCAAGCGCTTCTTTAACATCCATTTTTCCATACTGCGCTATCATCTTTTGGCTGCCGTTTTTTGTATTGTCATATACGGCATAAGCAATATTGTAAATAGAGTTTTTTGTTATCTCATTTACCATTCTGTTTGTAGTGTACATCGCATCGGATGTGTTGGCGGGTCTATGTCCGAATGAGGAGCGCGCACCGATAAAGAGGAGTAAAAAGAGCGGCAAAAATAGAAGTAACCGTTTCTTATAACTTGTTTCAAATATTTCAATGACGCTATGTTTAATATATTTTAAGTATAGATAGATAAAAGCGCCTATCATAGAAAAAGCAACAAAGAGTTCTAGTTTGTAATCGGCGAATATCATAGAAAAAACTTCTCTCGGATATACGAGGTACTCTACAAAAAGATAGTTCGGACGCACATCGTACTGGGCAACAAACGGAAAAGTTGCATTTTCTATATAGATAATGACAGATAAAACTACTAAAAAGTAGTACTTTAGAAATTTTTCTGCAAAATATTTAAACCTAGAGGGAGTTAGGGTTAAGAGTATTAGAGGTATAAGCAAAAAAACAGATGCCGTTATGGTATCCATTCTTAGCCCATAAATAAAAGTCAGCCAATAATCTACGCCGCTATCTTTAAAGTTATCAAAATAGAACGCAAAGAGTAGTAATCTGCCGATAAAAAATAGAGACACCATATATAGATAATATTTAAATAGATGTTTAAACATATGCTTTTGCCTTGTTTTAAAGTTTTTGGATTCAATTGTGGAAAATTACATTCATTATATTAAAACAATATGAACACAAGATGACAATTTGTTCGTATCGTTTATGAAAAATAGTTCATTTTATTTTCACTTCTATTTCATCCTTCTATTTTAATCTTTCGCAATTTATTTTAAGGATGCTTTATGCAAAAAAATATACAAAGCAGATTTGATTTTATAACTCTGTTTTTTTGGTTTTTTTTGGCTCTTTCAGCGATTACAAGAACGGTGCTTTTGGTTAAATCAATAGATATGATAAATTTCTCTTTGGTAGAACTGCTAAAAATATATCTTGTAGGCGCATTTTATGATTTTATAACAGTCAGTTATATAGTCTTACCTTTTGTTATCTATCTGCTTTGTTTGCCTCAAAAGGTTTTAAAGCATAAAATACATCACTATGGTACATACATATTTATATATTTTCTTCTTTTCGGAGCTATTTTTTATGCGTTTAGCGAGTGGTTTTTTTGGGATGAATTTAGCGTTAGATTTAATTTTATCGCCGTTGATTATTTGATTTATACAAAAGAGGTTATCGGTAATATAAAAGAATCCTATCCAATCGGTACTCTTTTAAGCGTTATTGCTTTTATTACCTCTTTGTTTTTATATATTATCTATAAATCTAACTATGTTGCAAATTTTTTAAAAGATGAAAGTAAACTAAAACAAAGATTTAAACCTGCATTGATTTATTTTTTGATACCAATGATATCTTTTGCCGGAGTAACCGAGGATTTTGCAAAAATTTCCACAAATCAATACAGCAATGAACTTGCTAAATCCGGACTATATTCATTATTTGCAGCTTTTAGAAATAATTCGCTTGATTATGATGTTTTTTATCTTTGTGATAATGAAGAAAATGTTTTTTCAAATTTAAAAAAATCAACCAAGACAAATAATTCTGCTTTTTTAAATTCTAATGATATAACAAGAAATATAGTAAATTCCGGTGAGGAGAAGGATTATAATGTAGTACTTGTAGTTGTTGAGAGTTTAAGCGGTAAATTTCTTGAATCTCTCAAAGGAGAAAAAGGCTTAACTCCGAATCTTGACTCTTTAGCGCAAAATAGCATGTTTTTTAGTAATTTTTATGCAACCGGAACACGAACGGTAAGAGGGATGGAGGCAATTACACTTTCTGTACCGCCTACACCCGGTTCTGCAATCGTAAAACGACCCGACAATCACAATATGTACTCAAGCGGGTTTATTTTCCGCAATAAAGGATATGAGACAAAATTTATTTATGGAGGGTACGGTTATTTTGACAATATGAATGAATTTTTTTCAAACAATGGATTTGATGTTGTAGACAGAGCAGATTTTAGCGACAATGAAGATACTTTCCATACCGTGTGGGGTGTTTGTGATGAAGATTTGTTAAACAAAACTTTAAAAGAGGCAGATTTATCATACAAAGCACATAAACCCTTTATGAGTTTTGTTATGACGACATCAAATCATAGACCGTATGATTACCCTGATGGACGAATCGATATAGCGTCGCACACAGGAAGAGACGGTGCCGTAAAATATACTGATTTTGCAATTGGAGATTTTTTGAAAAAAGCTAAAGAAAAACCGTGGTTTAAAAATACTATTTTTGTTATTGTTGCCGATCATTGTGCCGTTAGTGCAGGAAAAGTGGAACTTCCGCTTGATAAATATCATATTCCGATGATTGTGTATGCACCCGATATTATAAAACCGCAAGTTGTCGATAAGGTCTCAAGTCAAATTGATATTATGCCGACTCTTTTTGGTTTGTTAAATTGGTCATATAAGAGTAAGTTTTACGGAAAAGACATTTTAGACTCTTCATTTGAGCAAAGAGCGCTTGTAGGGACTTATCAGAAGCTTGGACTGTATAAAGAAAATAGTTTGACAATATTGTCGGTCGGGAAAAAAATACAAAGTTATGAAGTTTTAGATCAGGATATATTTTCGACGAAATATAAAGATATTGAAACAGATAAAAATATGAGAGAAGAAATCCTCGGCTATTATCAGGGAGCAAGTCAACTGCATAAAAAAAGATTTGATAGATATGAGCAGTAGCAAAAATCAAATTTGTATTACTGCGTTGCTCTTAGTTGCCGTATTTTTTCTTTTTGAGCTAACGAATATAGATTTTGTCGTGCAAAGCTATTTTTATGATGATTTTACGCATAAATGGATTTTGTCACATCAAGACGGAAATCTGCTTGATTTTTTATTTTATTCAGGTATTAAAAAAGTAATCTTTGTTTTTGGTATTTCTATATTGTTCTTATATCTCTACTCCTTTAAAGAGTCGGCAACTACTTTGAGAGAGTATAGAAAAGGATTGTTGGTAGTTTGGCTAAGCATAGCTATTGTACCGGCGGTTATAGGATTTTTAAAATCGGTATCAAATGTGCCTTGCCCATGTGATTTTAGAGGCTTTGGAGGAGATTATCCATATATAAGAGTTCTTGATGTTATGCCCCAAGAAATTATAAAAAAATTTAAGTGCTACCCGGCCGGACATGCAAGCGGCGGTTTTGCTCTTATGTCACTATTTTTTCTTTTTAAAACAGACAAAAACAGGATTACGGCTTTAATTATCGCCATTGGTATCGGCTGGAATATGGGAATTTATAAAATATTAGTAGGACATCATTACTTAAGTCACACGCTTGTAACTATGATTTTATCATGGTTGATGATATTAGTGATTTATAAAAGTATAAAATAAATATTGCAATTTGCCATATTTTTATAAGTCAAATATTTTTTATTTTATGATAATAAAAAAAATAAAAAAGTTGATGCAAAATGATTTTAGGAAAATGTCCGTATTGTGATGAGGGCAATATTGAAGTAAGAGATAAAGAAGTAAGCGGCAAAAAGGTAAAACTTTACGCATGCTCAAATGCAAACTGGAGAACCGAAGATGGAGAGATGTTTGAGCTGACGCCAAATTCTACATGTAGTTTTAAAATCTGGCAAAACTCACTTGCAAAATATGGAAAGTGGCTTACATATAAAGAGGTAAGAGAACTTTTAGAGGAAAAATCTCTGGAGGTTGAGCTGCTTAGTAAAAAATACGGTAAAAAAGTTTATTATAAAAAATATATAATTATAAATCAAGAGTACGGAGTCAGCGTATTGTGGGATTAATGTGTAAAAAATAGGCTTAAAAGCTGATAAATTTAGATAAAATCAATTGACTTAATAAATCTTTTACATTAATTTATGTATAATCCTCATCCGCTTTGCTGTTTTGACATTAAGCTAGAGTATTTTTACCTATGTAGAGATATATAGATAAAAGTATTGGCAAGCTAAAGCTGTTTGCCTAAGAGCAGCAAAGAGTAAGGTTTTGTTCTCATCGTCAGATGAGGCTTTGGTGACTGAATGAAATCTGGATTTTGTTCAGATTTTAAGAGAATTTATTGTAAGGACTTTCAATGAAAGTAAGAGCTTCAGTTAAGAAGATGTGTGATGACTGTAAAGTTATCAAAAGAAAAGGCATTGTAAGAGTAATCTGCAAAGTTAAAAAACATAAACAGAGACAAGGATAACCATGGCTCGTATATCAGGTGTTGATTTACC
>CAYHRD010000080.1:0-9000 GCA_964358925.1 uncultured Sulfurimonas sp. | reverse complement strand
ATAATAAAAAAAGTGGTGGTTCAAAATGGGTATAATAGGTTTTAGGCTTAAACATTGGCCTATTGCAAAAATTATATAGGTATAATGGTAGGCGGTTCATTCAAAGCTATGCAGATTATGAATGAGAGAAGTAGAATATCCGAAGCAAAAGAGCAGGTCTTAGGTTCTAAAAATGCAGTTATGGGGTTTACAATCGAATCTCCGTCTTTACCGTCTGTTCCTGTATTTGATCAAAATTTATCGCCTCTAAAAGGCAATCAGATAAATCAGATAATGTATGTTCCGGCTAATAATTTGCTTACTGGTGATATATGCGCATTTACTACAACAAATTTGAGCGTAACCGTTAATAATGTTGACGGAAGCGCACGCCCTCCTATAACTAATGTCGCATTTGTTATAGCTCACGGCTCTGCAAACCGTAATATTCAAACGGCACTTAACGGAAATAATATTGTTGTTCATTCGCCGTCAGAACAAAATATTGACGATAATACAACTTTTGTAAATAGACCCGAACAATATGATGATATTGTAGAATGGGTGACTTTGGTTCAACTTCAAAATGAAGTAGGGTGTATTGATGTGCCATTTAGATTTATAACAGATAAACTGCCAAGCGGCAAAGTTGGAGTGCAGTATCCAAGTGTATCGGGAACTGCAAAATTAGAAGTTGAAAATGCTATGTCCGGTGAAACAGTAAGTATAAATTGTACTCCAAGGCCGCAGAGTGGTATTGATTTTAATACAACTACAAATGGTTTTAATTTTTACGGAACTCCAACAGCTGCAACGATTCTTCAATTTGACTGCAATGCGACTGTTTCAAATTCAGCCCAATCTGCACAGAAAAGGTTTTCCATAACAATAGACCCAAACTATAACAAAGAGACAAACGCCTCTTGCGCTTTAGATAGTGAGTGCGGCGGCGGATATTGTGTAAACAACCAATGCTCTTCAGGATTGAGTGGAAATGTTTGTATTGATGGAGGTGACTGTGTAAGCGGCTACTGTGCAGGTGGTATTTGCACGACCGGATCTGCTGGGGCAAGTTGTAACAATGACGGTAATTGCCAAAGTGGTATTTGTGTAAGCGGTACATGCCAAACAGGAGCTTTTGATGCTCCTTGTCTTGATAGTAACGACTGTAAAAGCGGCATTTGTCAAAGCGGTTTATGTAGCGGTTATTTGGGTGATGCATGCACGGCAAATTCACAGTGTCTAAGCGGATATTGTGATAGCAACACTTCTTTATGTGCCATTATTCCAAGCGGCGGTAGCGGCGGTACGGGCGGAGACGGTAATGGTACGGGCGGTGGCGGTGGCGGTGGTGGAACGCTTCCGACTTATACAATTTCATCAATTTCTAATGGAAGCTATACATTAAACGGTGGAAGCTGTAAAACAGGAGTTACAACCGGAGTTGCAAGTGGTACTTATATGGAAGTTTTTAAATTTAGCGTATGTGATAACTGGTGGCTTCTGAATCAAGGGCTTGTAAATAATCTTGATAGCAATGGAAACTTAGTTGTTCAATGTAACAGTAGTGGAAATTGTGATTAAATTTCTCTCGTTCCTATCGTCCCCGATAGGAATGCATATCAACGCGAAATCGTCAAAATAGTTTTTTTAAAAAAAAAGGTTAAAATATGGCAGAAAATAAACCAATCGGTCAGCTTCTTGAAGAGTTAGGTTACATAAATAAAGAGCAGATTAAAGTTGCTCTTAATGCACAAAAGGCAAGTCCTAAGTTTTTTGGAGAGATTCTTCAAGAGTTGGACTTTGTAACATCTGGTGAGGTAGCAGAGGCTATCGCAAAGCAGAGTAAGTTAGAGTACATAAACATAGAGCAAATCGTGCCATCGTCCGAAGCGCTTCTGTTGATTCCGCAAAATGTGGCAAAGGCAAGAAACATACTCCCTATAAGCGTGGACGATACTACTTTGGTTGTTGCCACGCAGGATATAAATGACATTGCAACGCTTGATTATCTTAGAAAAATGTCAAAAAGAGATATAAAGTATGTCGTTGGAGATAAGAAGTCCATCGCAAGACATACGGAGATATTCTACTACCACTTAAGCAACCCCATAGAAGCCGAAGTGGCGGAAATTGTAAAAAGAGCACTTGATAATGCAGAGATAAATGTACCAAGGCTGGTTGACCTTTTATTAAACAGTGCTATAAAAGATCGCGTTACGGATATCCATATCTCTCCCGAGAGTTCGGCTACGCATATTTTTTACCGCATTGACGGGGTTTTGCAGCACTACTACGCACTTCCTATAAAAGTGCATCCTCAGATAGTAGCCCGCATAAAGATATTGAGCAACTTAGATATCTCCGAACAGAGAAAACCCCAAGACGGCTCTTTTAGTTACGGGTTTTTAAACGAGACCTTTGATTTGAGGGTATCGTCGCTGCCTACTAACTACGGTGAAAATATTGTAATGAGACTTTTAGGTAAAAATGCATCCCTCTTTAGTTTGGCTCATTTAGGATTGACAGAGAAAAACAGTGCAAAGATAGAGAAGTATTTCTCAAAACCGTACGGTATTATCCTTATTGTAGGACCTACGGGAAGCGGAAAAACGACTACGCTTTACTCCGCTCTTCGCAGGGTAAACTCACTCAAAAAAAATGTTTTAACCATTGAAGATCCGATTGAGTATAAATTCTCTTTTATCAAACAGACACAGCTAAACGAAAAAGCAGGCTATAACTTCAGCAGTGCCATTCGTGCGTTTATGCGTCAAGATCCCGATGTTATGCTTGTAGGAGAGATAAGAGATACTGAGACGGCAGAGCTTGCCGTTCGTGCTTCCATCACTGGACACTTGGTTTTATCTACGCTGCATACAAACGATGCCATAGGAACTATTCCAAGACTAAACGATTTAAAGATACCGCCATATCTTATAGGTTCGGGACTTTTGGCGGTAATTGCCCAAAGACTTATAAGAAAGTTGTGTCAAAACTGTAAAGTGCCTGTCCACAAGAGCCGTGAAGAGCTTTTAGAGTCTGGTATTTCGGCGGAGATTTTGGATTTTTATGCGACTCACTCATTTTATGAAGCCGTCGGCTGCGAGCATTGCAGAGGAACCGGATATAGCGGCAGACAGGCTATAGTCGAGATACTAGAAATCGATAAAGATATAGAAATGATGATAA
Source organism: uncultured Sulfurimonas sp. (assembly GCA_964358925.1). Lineage (GTDB taxonomy): Bacteria > Campylobacterota > Campylobacteria > Campylobacterales > Sulfurimonadaceae > Sulfurimonas. The sequence continues at coordinate 5,829 of CAYHRD010000080.1, read as the reverse complement.
CTGCAGGAGCTACTACGCAAGAGATGCTTAGAGTCGCACAAGAAAAAGGTATGCATACGATGAAAGATGACGGCTTTATCAAAGCGATTTTAGGCATCACTACCATAGAAGAGATACATAGGGTTGTAAACTGATGCACTTTATGGTTACGACTATATCTTTAGATGGCAGAAAAAATGTAAATTTTATGGAGTCAAAAAGCTATGAGGATTTAGTAAAAAGATTACAAAAAGATAAAGTTATTACCCTAAAGATAACTATGATTCCTCACTTTTTATCGCCTTTTGTTCCAAAAGCGGGTAAAAAAGTATCTCCGGATGAGATTATAGAGATGATAGATAGCCTGCATTTAGTTATAAAATCTGGTCTTCCTCTTTATCAAGGTATAATAGATTTAGCCGATGACACGGATAACAAAAGATTTAAAGATATGCTCTTAAGCATTGCCAGCGATATAAATAACGGAAAATCTCTCTCCATGGCATTTGAGCCATACAAAGATATTATGGGAACTATGATTATAAATCTTGTCCAAATCGGCGAAGATACCGGTCAGCTTGAGCTTACACTAAAAAGAGGAGCCTCCTTTTTGCGCCGTACCGTCGCTCTAAAGAAAAAGGCTAAGTCAGCACTAATATATCCATCTTTCGCACTTTTTGCAGTTACAGGGGCGATGTTGGTTTGGATGATATATGTGCTTCCTCAAATGACAATTTTGTTTAAAGAGATGGATATTAAGCTTCCGCCTTTAACGCTTTTTATGATGGCTTTGTCAGATTTTTTAACAAATTATATAGCCTATATATTTTTAGGCATTGTAATATTTTTTGTACTTTTTAAGATAGCTCACAAAAAAAATGAGCGGGTTCGTTGGTATATGGATAAGCTGCTTTTAAAAATTCCGGTTATAAAAGAGATAATATCCAGTTTTAATATAGCATTTATATCAGAGTATCTGAAACTGGCAATAGTTTCCGGCATCCCAATATACAGCGCGCTTGATACGCTTGGTAAAAATATAGGCAATGAGCTTTTTAAAAAAGCCGTAAGCAGCGCCACACACGATATATCAAGAGGTTCTCAGCTCTCTGTGGCATTTTTAAAAACCAAAATGTTTACGACATTTATGATAAGAATGATGGGTGTCGGAGAATCATCAGGTACACTTGAAAATCAATTAAATTTAGTTTCGGAGCATTATTATGAAAAGGTTGATAATTATGCAGAAAATATCGGAAAAATTATCGAGCCGGTTGTTCTTATAGTTGTTGGCGGTTTTATGGCTTTAGTTATGATAGGACTTATGGGACCGATGTATGATCTCATATCTAAAGTAGAATGAAAAAACTGCTTTTAGTCGATGATGATATAGCTCTAAGAAAACAGTTTTGTTTTGCGCTTCAAAGGGATTATAAAGTTTATGAAGCAAGCAATCCAAAAGAGGCATTTGAGATTATAAAAAGTGTAAATCTTGATATTGCTCTTGTAGATTTAGGATTGCCGCCTTATGAAAATAGTCATAAAGGAGGAAGAGCAGTTGTTTTAGCTCTTATGGAAAAATCAGATGCAAAAGTAATAATACTTACGGGTCAAGAGAGCAGGGAGTATGCAAAAGAGCTTATAAGCATAGGAGTTTTTGACTATTTACTAAAGCCCATTGATATACCTGCTCTTATCTTTTCGCTAAAAAGAGCCTCTTTTTTTATAGACAATGAAGCTAATAGCGATAAAAACATGATTAAACTCTCATTTAATGCAGATTTTGAAGACGGACTTAAAGCTACTTCCGATGAGGCACAAAAACAGCTGCTTTTAGCAGTTTTGAAAAAAACAAATTTCAATATCAATCAAAGTGCCAAGATCTTAAATATAAGCAGAGAAAACTGCTACTACTTTTTAAAAAAATTTGGCATAGAGAGACCGGATGCTTGAGTTTTTATATCCTATTATGATTATAATAGGGGTAACTTCACTCGGAGTTATATTTTATTTTAGCGTGCATTTGAAGAGAATTTTAAAAACATTGACGATTTTATTAAAAATTCAGACAAACAGCAATGAAAATATCAAAGAATATATAAATTCAATAGCGTTGCAGTTAAGGGAAATAGGCGTAAATGATATACTCTATAAACTATCATATTCATATAGCACTATTATTCATGAAAATACCGATGCTAAGATTTTAGTCAAAGATAAGGTAGAGGAGAGCATGGTAAAAGGCTATATCGCCTTGCATGTAAATATAAACAAAGGTGAACAAAAAATCTTAAATAAGTTAATTTTGCGTATTGTAACTATGCAGATTATAAACCAAATTTACTCAAAAATCAACACGGCAAACGAGAGTTTTAAAAATATAGCAAAGCTGCAAACATATATGGTGCATGATTTGAAAAATATTTTGCAATTTTTCGGGGCAATGCAGTATAACTTGCAAAATTTAAAAAATGATGAGCAGAAGAGCCGGTTTGTAGATTATTTGCAAAATAGCACGGAACCTATAAATAGAAAAGTAAATTCGATTTTGTCTCTGTTGAAATCTCATTCGAGCTTAACAAAAGAGAGTGATGCAGAGGTAACTTCTTTGTCTTTGGTATTTAAGGAGTATTCGGAGTTTTATGGACTAAAGTGTACAGTTGAGGGAGATGCAGAACTTTTTGCGCCAAGAAGCTATATCGAGACTATAGCAGATAATATTTTAGGAAATATTTACGATAAGGCTATATTGGACGCAAGTATAACATGCAGGATTAAGATAACAAAAGATGATGATAAAATTTATATAGAGATAAGCGACAGCGGCGAGGAGTTTAAAAATCCAAATGATGTTTGTGAACCTTTTTGCACAACTAAAGATGAGGGTATAGGTATAGGAATGTACCAAGTAGCAGGTGCGATAAAACTGCTAAACGGTACGATTATTTGTGAAAATGTTAGCAAACATCCGCAAATAGTTATAACAATCCCTGCTAACATATAAAGTTCTTGCAAGACTTCAAGAAGTCGTGGAAGTCTCATCAACCCGTCACTGCGAGGAGTGAAACGACGCGGCAGTCTCATTAACCCGTCACTGCGAGACTTCAAGAAGTCGCGGCAGTCTATCTTACAGATATCTACATCTGTAAAAAAAATTTACATCTTGTTTTTTTTCGTATATTTCCGATATACTTAATGTAAATAAAATAGAAGGAACTATAAAATGAGAAAAGGTTTTACACTTGTAGAGTTATCGATAGTATTGATAATAATAGGTTTGATTATCGGTGGTGTTATGAAAGGCAAAGATATGATAAATAGTTCTAAGCAGAAAAAGTTTATGACTATATTTGTTAAAGGTTGGCAAGTAGCGGCAAATCAATATGAAGACCGTACGGGTCAAGTGCTAGGTGATGGGCTTGTAAATGGTGGTACGGCAGCGGCAACAAACGGTATTCGCGAAAATAGAATTCTTTCAGCTACGCTTAATATTCAAAATGCTCTTAGAGGTGTTGGTTTAGAAGTGCCGGTTACAAATACAGGTGGTGGTCAAGGAACTTTGCCTGATGGTGGTTCATACAATATTGATGGAAGATATGTATCTTCGACTGTCGTAGGAAACTTAAACAATCAACAAGTAAACGGTATAGCAAGAAATGTATTTTATATGACAAATGTACCTACAGATGTGGCAATGGCACTTGATACAATGATTGACGGAACTCAAAATGCTGGTTTAGGTGATTGTAGAATAAGTGCAGCAAATAATACAAACCTTATTGATGCTCCAGCGGCTCTTTGGGGTAACGCGCAAGCAGTAGCAACTGTGAATGTAACTATTTTATTCTAAATTTCTTCTCTCGTTCCCATCGTCCTCGATGGGAATGCATAAGTTAAGTTGGTTTTTTGTAAAATATCAAGATGGGAAGAATGAGATATAAAATTTATGAGCCGACGCATCCGCATTTTATCACTTGTACCATACTTCATTGGATACCCATATTTACAAGAACTCATACCACGGATATTATTTTCGATACATTGCGATTTCTACAAAAATCAGATAATCTAAAACTTTATGCATATGTAATCCTTGAAAATCATCTTCATCCTTATCATTATCAGCGATAATGTTGGGAACTAGGGCGCTTATAAATTTTTTTTAAATATTTATTTTTTTGTGATATAATTCTTTTTGTTTGGATAACACTATAAATCTTGTCTGACTAACTACCAGACTACCATAAGTTAGGGTTGGAGCTTCGGCTTTAGCCCTTTTTTTTTGCTAATTTTTTAGCAAGATAGGGGTGGGAGTGGAACTCTTATAAAAAGGAGTTTTTTTGTTTACAAAAATCTTAGTAGTCTTTTTAATATTGAGGGTGTTCGCATCGGTTCTATATTAATAAAAACAGAGGACTTAATCACTCCTCTGGCTGCTATGCTCTCATCGGTAAAATCATATGCTCTATCAAATTACTATCTCTTAAAAAATATCTTGTAGAATTGTCTATTACTAAATTTAAAAAGTAAGTAAGGGATTTTTGGTTTTTTAAAAAAGTGCTTGAAAGTTCGTAAAATAAGGCTTGGTGGTGGACGAGGAGGGATTTGAAAAAGTCGTACCCTTTTTTCCTTTTTTATATATTTTTACAAATATTTATTTTTCTGTGATATACTTCTTTTGTCGAGGTACATGTAGCTTTCTAATTTCCCTTAATCACGGAATGAGGATGCAAAATTAGGTTAAGGCTTTCGGGTCTTAGCCTTTTTTTTTGCCAATTTTTTTGGTGGTCGTGGGTGGGTGGGAACTTCCTCATAAAGGATAGTTACATGACACCTCGTGTAATAGTGATTTTACTCATATTGTGGTTTTGGTTTCCGATTCCATTGTATTGAGCTTCAGGGGCTGATTACCCCTGATGTTTCACTATTACTTTCAAGACTGCTATGCTCTCATCGGTAAAATCATATGCTCTACTAAATTACTATCTCTTAAAAAGTATCTTGCAGAACTGTCTAGTATATCGTTTGAAGTCACATAAAGTCTTTTGATTGTGTATCCTGCTGCTTTATCTCTGTTTTTGTTTAAAAATTCTTCTGTGTTTCCTATAAATGCTTTTATTTTTTCATGATTAATCTTATATTTGCTATCTTCTTTCCAATTTTTGCATTGTATAAGAGTTATTTCTTTATCTCTCATAGCTATTACATCTATACCGCTGTCTTCTCTTCCATGTATCAATCCATGTTCTTTCACTTTAAAACCTAAATTTCTAAAATGATTTGCTACAAACAGCTCGTATTCTTTACCTTTCTTTTCTATATTTATATGATGTTCTCTGGTTCTTTTTCGTCTGTTTTCTTCAAATGTTTTTTTTCTTTCAAATTTATATGAGTTTTCTTGATTGTAATTTGGGTTATTTTTTCCTAAATCTGCAAATGTATCTTTATAAAAATACTCTTTTTTTTGGTTATATTTTTTATATTTTGTTTTATTTTTTCCTGATATTACTATTTTTATAATTAGTATTGATATAAAAATTATTATAAATGTTGTCATTTTTCACCTTACTTTAATTTAAATTTGCCATTACTAGCGTCTTTTTTTATTTGTTCTAATCTCTCAAGATGTCGTTTAGTTTCTTCTATGCTCTCGTCAAGTGCTAATCCTTGATTTATTAATCTAACTAAATCAGGTCTTTCTTTTTCCCATTTACTTAAATTTTGTCTAGTTGTGCCTAAAATTGTTGCCAATTCTTCTTTTGTCATAATAGTTGCCTTTTTAAATTAAATTTGTTAATTTAATTTCATTTCTCATTGTTTTTAAGTTCTATTAAAGTTAATATAGATTAC
>CAYHRD010000079.1:0-9054 GCA_964358925.1 uncultured Sulfurimonas sp. | reverse complement strand
AAAACTTAAAAAGAACACTATGCAAAAAAGCGAGGAGATGTTACAAAAGGCAAATGCAAATTTAAACAGCGCTTCTACTGCACTAGAATTTTCATATCTCTCTTTAAAAGCTTTAGAATCTCCAAAGAGCGGTACAGTAGGCGAGATGTTGGCTTCGAGAGTTTTGTTCCATTCTCAGATGGATGCTATAAACCATAATAAAGAGTGGGTTGGTTTTGCTACAAATCAAGTTGCTCAGGCAAAAAAACAACTAAAACTTGATATGATGGAACATGAAAAATTTCAATATTTAGAGTTTGAAGAGATAAAAGAAGAGCTTAAAAAAAGAAAGCTTAAAGAGGCAAAAGATCTCGATGAAATTGCTTTAATGACATACACAAGGAAAAACAGATGAAAAAACTCTTTCTTGCTATCTTTGCTTTAACATCCTTAAGTGCGTTGGAAACCAGTGATAAGCTATTTGAATGTACGGAAATTTTCAAAGCCAGAAAAAGCGAGCTTTTAATAGAGCTTGAGAGAATAGATGAGCAAAAACAATCACTTAGCGCATTAAAGACGGCTACTGAAGAGTTGTTAAAAAAGAAAGAGGCAAAAATATCTCAAGATGAGGGTGCCGTTGAGAAAAAATTATCTGAAATTTCATCTAAAGAAGGATCTATAAAAAAGATGCTTCAAAAAAATGAGGAGATTTTAAAAGAGATAAAAGATGCAAAGATGAACAAAACTACTGAAACTTTTGCAAAAATGAAAGCAGCAAATGCCGCAAGCGTACTATCGGAAATGGAACCCGAAGAAGCCGCTAAAATACTCTCATTACTAAAGCCTGCAACGGTAGGAACCATTTTAAGTAAAATGGAAGCAAAAAAAGCTTCAAAATTAACCTTATTGTTGGCAAAATAACTCTTTTTCTAATCGTAAACTAACCTTACTTATTGTAAAATTACAAAATTTATTTTAATGTAACTAAGGTCTGTCGATGAAAATATCACTAAAAACTATACCTCACATATCAAACAAAATCGCAATAGACTTAAATAAAAGTGGTGTTGTTACGATGACAAAGGGTCTTGAGCCGGTTATGCAAGAGGCACAAAAAATATTGTTACATAACATTAAGCAAGAGATTGCGCTTGAAGAAAAAGCTCACGAAATATGTGATGAAAATGAGCAAGAGATAGAGTTTAACCTTGTTGATGAGAGACAACTTTTCTTTATGATAAAGAAAAAACTAGCTCCCGAGTTTGGTATTATATTGAACTATGAAGAGCGATATTCTGATATTTCGCATAAGATTCTTGATGAACTTTATGAAGAGGATTTAATCCATTTTGATGTTACGGAAAACCGTATAAAAAACATAATCTATAACGCAATCACATCTTTTGTAAGCGAGTCTTCGGAGTTGGATAATGCGATAATGGATAAGATTAAAACATACAAAAAGAGATATATTCCAGGAACGGATGATTTTGAGATTTTATATGAAAAGCTATACAGAGAAGAGATGATAAAGAGAGGCATGGAGTAAATGAGTATGAAAAAAGTTTGGATTTATCTTGAAAACGGAACATTTTTAGAAGCTAACAGCTTTGGTGCATCTAATACCGTAGTCGGTGAAATTGTTTTTAATGTCTCTATGAGCGGGTACCAAGAGATAATGTCTGATCCCTCTTATGCAGGTCAATTTGTAACATTTACAATGCCAGAGATTGGGAATGTCGGCGTTAACTCTCAAGATATGGAAAGTTGTGCGGCTCATGCAAAAGGTATGCTGGTAAGAAAATATCAAGATAGATACTCAAATTTTAGATCAGAAGACTCACTTGCTAACTTTTTAATAGAGCAAAATGTTATGGGAATTTGTGACATAGATACAAGATATATAACAAAGATGCTAAGAACCGAGGGTGCTATGATGATGATAGCATCTACCGAGATTAGCGATAAAGAGGAACTAAAAAAGATTTTAGAAAACTCTCCGAGAATTGAAGATATCAACTATATAGAGCAAGTTAGTACAAAAGTTTCTTACAAGCACACCCAATCAACATATAACGATAGAGATTTTAAATATGACGAAGCACCGACTCCTCAAGCGAATGTAGTAGTTTTAGATTTTGGCGTAAAAACAAATATTTTAAATGAGTTGGTAAGTGCAAATATCGGCGTAGAAGTTATTCCTAACAATTTTAACGGCGATGATCTTATAAAAAGATATAACGCTAAAGAGATAGACGGTGTCTTTTTATCAAACGGACCGGGAGATCCGCTTGTGTTAAAAAATGAACAGCGTGAAATTAAAAAGCTAATAGCTGCAAAAATTCCGATGTTTGGAATCTGTTTGGGGCATCAGCTTCTTTCCATCGCTCACGGTTATGACACATATAAACTAAAATTCGGTCACCACGGCGGAAATCAACCTGTTAAAAATATGAAAACAGGTTTGGTTGAGATTACCGCTCAAAACCATAACTATAATGTTCCTGACAACATCGTAGAGATTGCAGAAGTTACGCACACAAATCTTTTTGATAACACGATAGAGGGATTAAAGTACAACGACTCTCCAATCTTTTCAGTCCAACACCATCCGGAATCAAGCCCCGGTCCAAAAGAGAGCAGATATATATTTGGTGAGTTTTTATCTTTGATAAGAAGATAAAAACTTATCTCTCTTTACTTTTCTCTTTTTCTCTCACTTATATTTACTTCTTTTTTATATAAATATAACAAGCAATCCTAATTTTTATTACTTTAATATTTTTAAAATTTTAGAACATCTATTGTTAATTTAGCGTTAAAAGTAAATAAAAAATTAACAGAATAGCAAAATTGTCAGAAAAATGTCATCGTTTAAGAATTCTTAAATATTTATACTGTTACTATACTAATGTTAATATGTTTAATAAATTTAATTAAACATAATTGCTTTGAATTTTAAGGAGTCTATAGATGGTTAATCGTCCATTAGAGTATGACTATACTATTACAAAGATGTTTATGCTTACAACAATTCTTTTAGGAATTGTCGGTATGCTCATCGGTGTAATCTTGGCATTTCAACTTGCTTTTCCAAATGTTAATTTAATCCTCGGTGAGGGTTTGGCTGAATATACTAACTTTAGTCGTCTTCGTCCGCTGCATACGGATGCGGTAATATTTGGTTTCACACTAAGCGGTATTTTTGCCACTTGGTATTATGTCGGTCAAAGAGTGCTAAAGGTTTCAATGGCTGAATCACCTTTGCTAATGTTTTTAGGTAAGTTGCATTTTTGGCTTTACTTATTGGTTGTCGTAGCTGTTGTAGTTTCGCTTTTCGCGGGTGTTACAACTTCAAAAGAGTATGCTGAATTTGAGTGGCCTATAGATATTGCCGTTGTTCTTGTTTGGGTTATTTTTGGTGCGAGTATATTCGGTCTTATCGGTATTCGTCGTGAGAAATCTCTATATATTTCAGTATGGTACTATATTGCTACTTTCATAGGTATAGCAATGCTTTATCTGTTTAACAATATGGAAATACCTACAATGTTTGCAACATCTGCTGCAGGCGAGAGTGGAATCGGTGCATGGTATCACTCCGTTTCTATGTACTCTGGTACAAATGATGCGCTTGTTCAGTGGTGGTACGGTCATAATGCGGTTGCATTTGGTTTTACTGTTCCGATAGTTGCGATGATTTACTACTTTTTACCAAAAGAGTCGGGTCAGGCAATCTACTCATATAAACTCTCTTTACTCTCTTTTTGGGGATTGATGTTTGTTTATTTATGGGCAGGAGGGCATCACCTTTTGTATTCGACTGTTCCTGATTGGATGCAGACAATGGGTTCGATTTTCTCAGTAATCTTGATTCTTCCATCTTGGGGATCGGCTATAAATATGCTTCTTACTATGAAGGGTGAGTGGCAGCAAGTTGCGGCTTCTCCACTTATTAAGTTTATGATTTTAGCTTCAACATTCTATATGTTCTCGACATTAGAGGGTCCTATCCAAGCTATAAAATCAGTTAATGCGATTGCTCACTTTACAGACTGGATTGTCGGGCATGTTCATGACGGTGTTCTTGGATGGGTCGGATTTATGATTATGGCGGCACTTTTTCATATGGCTCCAAGAGTATTTAAAAGAGAGATTTACTCTAAGTCGCTTATGGCTGCACAGTTCTGGATTCAAACTCTTGGTGTTGTTCTGTACTTTACATCTATGTGGATTGCAGGTATTACTCAAGGTATGATGTGGCGTGCGCATGATGAGTTTGGTAATTTGGCTTACTCATTTATTGATACGGTTACGGTTCTTCACCCTTACTACGCTATTCGCGGTGTCGGCGGTCTTTTATATCTAGTTGGTTTCTTAATGTTTGCATATAACATTTATAAAACTATGTCTGCTCGCGAAGTTGAAGAGCATGAATTGCAAAATGCATCGCCTATGGGCGCTTAATAGAAAGGATAAAATATGTTTCATTGGTTAGAAAAACATCCGTTCTTTTTTGCGGTAGGTGTGTTTTTGGTAATTTCGTTTGCAGGTTTAGTTGAAATTCTTCCAAACTTTGCTCAAGCTTCCAGACCGGTTATCGGAACTGCTCCATACTCTACTTTAGAGTTGGCGGGTCGTCATGTTTACATAAAAAATAGTTGTAATGCATGTCATTCACAGCTTGTTCGTCCGTTTAAATCAGAGACGGACCGTTACGGTCACTACTCATTAAGCGGTGAATACGCATACGATAGACCGTTTTTATGGGGTTCTAAAAGAACCGGACCAGATTTGATGCGTGTTGGTAATTATAGAACTACCGACTGGCACGAAAATCATATGAAAAATCCGGCTTCTGTTGTTCCGGGTTCTGTTATGCCGGCATTTACATGGCTCTTTACAAACAATGCTGATATAAATACAGCATTTGCAGAGCAGTTGACGGTCGCGCAACATTTCTCGGTTCCTTATAACCAACCGGTACCGATGAAAGACGGAACTACTAAAGTTGTAAAAATGGGAAGCAGCGTTGCAAATGCAAATGCTATTGCAATAGAAGAGGCAAAAGTAATCGCAGCGGATATGAGAAATCAGGATGTTAAAGATGCAGTTGCTCGCGGTGAGATTCCTGAAATAGTTGCATTGATTGCATATTTGAATAGTCTTAAGTAGAGGTTTGTAGTGGATATTGCACAACTTCAGGCTTACGGATACTTTATATTAACTACTATTCTTGTGATTGGACTCTATGGTTATATATACCATCTGTACACTAAAAAGAAGGATGTTGATGGAGTTGACTATGAAAATTATAGCAATATGGCACTAAAAGATGATATTTCCGATACTCCTGTATCGGCAAAATCTCATGATGACAAAGAGAAATAGGAGAGATATATGAATAAGCTTTATCTTTGGGGAATTATAATAATAGCCGTAATGCTTGGTGCTACTTACTTATCGGTAGGCGGTTCAAAAGGCGGACTAAATGGTGATATCGTCAATATGCTTGCGGTTACGGGAGCTGTTTCGCTTGTAACTATTACGGTATTTGTCGTAGTTAAGTATGTGCGCCAAATGCAGGTTGACAGCGCAAGCGGTGAACTTGCCGATGAAAATTGGGATGGAATAGGCGAGTATAAAAATGAGTTGCCTACAGGTTGGGCAGTTATGTTTTTACTGACAATGGTTTGGGGTATGTGGTATTTCACAATAGGATATCCAGTAAATGCGTACTCACAAATCGGTGAATACAATGAAGATGTTGCAGTACATAATTCAAAATTTGAAGCAAAGCATAAAAATATAACTAGCGAGAAGTTAGTTGAAATGGGTGAATCCGTTTTTCTTGCCGAGTGTAAAGTTTGTCATGGAATCAATGCAGACGGTATTAATGGAGCAGCAGCAAATCTAAATAAAAGAATTGAAGAAAAATCTGTTAAATATGTAGTTGAACACGGTTCAAACAACAAGCTTTTAGGTATGGAAATGCCGATGCCTGATCGTAACGGTCTCTTTAATACAGGTACAGGTGCTTTGATTACGGATGCAGAGATTGGTACCATTTCTAAATATGTAGCTAACGGTATGAAGGGTGATGGTGCTGAGATTTTTGCAGGGACATGTGCTTCTTGCCACGGTGAAGACGGTAAAGGTTTAGAATCTGTCGCTCCGAGCATCGCAACATACACACCTGTTTTGGTCAGTAATGTTTTAACGCACGGTAAAAAAGGCGTTATCGGTATTATGCCGAAATTTGATAGACTTAACGATAAACAAAAAGAAGCTGTTGGTGCTTATATCACTAGCTTAAGCAAATAAGGGGTCTGGTATGAATGAGAATAGAAGCATATTTGCTCTTGATGGAATAACAGGCATGTTAATTGCAACCGTACTACTACTGACTATTTTAGTCGGATTGACGGTTTGGGGTATAAATGTTCAAAATGGAAGTGCGAATAATTTTTATGATATTAAAGATGAAGCATCTATTAAAATGTTTGGCTCAAAACAAGCCGATCATATTGTTAATGCGAAGTAAAGGATAGATTATGGAAAAAATTATTTCTTGGGGGCTTGTAGTTATGGCTCTTTACACACTTTACGCAGTTCTTACTCCAAATCATCTTTTTATCGGTTAGGAAATTTCATTGAAGATTTCAAGAGGGCTTATCGCCCTCATCCTCACACTTTTTTTTAATGCCTCGCTTAGCGCACAATATTTATATAAAGATGAAATAATTCTCAATCCGGCATTTAATGCGGAAATTGAAAAATTGGGCTTAGAACTCTATGAAAAAACCGGAATATCCTTAAAGCTTATTATGCTTAAAGAGTTGCCCCAAGGCATGAGCATAGTAGATTACGAAAAAGAGCTTATGAAAGAGTTTAGCGAACCTACGATATTACTTACATTTTCAGAAATGAACTCTAAAGTAGATATTTTGGCACATCCTGCATCTTTATATGAGTATTTTGACAAAAAACAGATACTTAGTCCGGTTGCTTCAGCCGTACAGGCATTTGTAATGGCGATTTTTTACAGTGACGGTTTTTCATCATTTAAAGAGATTGCATCTAGTTACGGCGGAACTATCATTCCACTTTTGGCTCAAAAAGCAAAAGAGGGTGAAGTGCTAGGCAAGTACTCGGGGTCTATGTTTAACGGTTATGCAGATATTGCAGAGCAGGTTGCAAAGAGTAAAGGCGTTGTACTAGTAAATGCAGTGGGAAGCGCAAATCAAAACAGCATACTGGTTGTAAAAGTGCTCTTTTACGGTTTTATACTTTACGGTATATTTATGTACATCAAAAGAAAGTTATTTATAAGAAGGAGCAAGCTTGAGCAAAAGTAGCGGCAAAATCTGGCCATACGCAATCGGCGCGTCAATTATATTTGTATTTAGTGCATGCGTAGCGACTATAGTTATTACAAATAAAATGCCTGTTGAGAAGAGCGATACCTATATGATGGGCTATCACGAAGCAGATGCAAAAGCAAACGATATTTTAAAAGCTGCAATCGATTTTAACAAAAAGTATAAAGTCGAGTATGTAACGGATGAGTTTGAAGCGCAAAATTGTATTATAAAATATAGAATCAGTGACATAAATTCAAATCCCGTAAATAATGCAAATATAAAAGTCGTCGTAACGAGACCCGATAATCACAAATATGACCAAGAATTAAAGAGTCCAACTGTTCTTAACGGTGTTTACACTTTTGAATCAATCAAGCTTTTACAAGAGGGAAGATGGGATATTATGGCAAAAGTGAGTGTGGAAGATGCCCAGAGGTTTTATAATATCAAAACAGATACAAGAAGCAAGGAAGTAGTGGAATATTAGGTTATAATTAACCTATGAATAATTCTATTATAGTCCTGCCATCAGCCCGCGCAATCCGATATGAGCAATTGAGGATTGAGGGAGACACCCTCTTTTTACCAAACTACATCACTATGAGTGACTTTATATCTAAGCTCTGTATAGTAAAAGATTTTAAAACATTAGATGCCGATAGCAGAGTTTTACTCCTTTTGGAGGCATCCGACTTTAAATCATTTTCAAAGTTACAAATCCAGCGAAACTTTTTTACTTTTACCAAAAATTCGTCATATATATTCAAATTTTTTGAAGAGCTGAGTGCAGAGTTGTATGATATAAAAAAGTTAAGTACCTCCGATATCTACGGCGAGTATGAGGAACATATAGCCATACTTCAAGAGTTGTATGCTAGATATGAACTTCTATGCACTCAAAAAAAGCTTCTTGATAAAATATTTTTGCCAAAACTTTATACTTTTAATGAGAATTTTACAAAAACCCATAAAAATATTGAGCTTCATATAGAGGGACATTTGACTAACTTTGAGTTGGAGCTTTTAGATAGATGTACACAATTTTGCTCCGTAGATATTATCTTCAACGCTACAAGGTTCAATACCAAAATGCAGAGCAAGTTTTTGGAGCTAGGCGTGGAGTTGGAGCAGGGTTTTAGATATAAAATATTACTAAACACAAAAGAGATACTCAAAAAAGATAGATTAGAGCAAAATAAAAAAGTTACATGTGAATCATTTAGCGAGCCGATTTTGCAAGCGGCATTTGTCCAAAAGAAGCTGTATGATTTTGTAAAAATGGGCTACAAACCTGAAAATATTGCAGTTATTTTGCCCGATGAGAAGTTTTCGCAAATATTGAAGAGTTTTGATGAGAAATCAAACTTTAACTTTGCGATGGGCGAGCCGTTTAGCTCAACTGATATTTATGAGAAACTAGATGCTACTTGTGTGTTTATAGAGCAGGACTCTAAAGAGAATGAGGCAAGACTGGCACGAGTCGGAGATGAATTTTATGCAGAGCTTTTTAAGATTTACTATAAAAGCAGCCAAGAGGCGGATATTTTAGAATTTTTAAAAAAGTATAAAGAGAGTTTTGCGGACAAAAGAGAGCTAAAAATCTACGAAGAGGAGCTTTACTGCTTTAAAAATATTTTGCCCTTTATGAAAGAGATGAGTATAAAATCGCTCCTTAGTGTTTTTCTGCAAAGATTGCGAGCAAGAACTCTTG
>CAYHRD010000078.1:0-9103 GCA_964358925.1 uncultured Sulfurimonas sp. | reverse complement strand
TCTTTACCTATCTCATTTTGTTCTATCGCTATTTTTACAAGCTCATCGCTTGTTTCTTCAATCATTATCTACTCCTCTAAGCTTTTTAAAAAAGCTTTTTCAATTTGTTTGATTGCAACAATGACAAATATCGCAAAAGGAATACCAAAAATAACCAATAATAGCAGCTGCACATCACTCATAAGATTTTTCCATCTGCTATTATATTTCTAAATCTAAACCTATAAGTCCGCCCATCTTTTTCAAAATGATTGACGAATATTTCAAGCACATTGGCAAGTGTCTCATTTATTTGTAGATTTATTTCATTTCCACTCGCCATCTCGACAATAGTATTTTCTAAAAATAACATAACTTCTTCATTTGGATTAGTATGTTTATCCTCTACTATTTCATCTGTAAACATATCCCATATATTTAAAAGTTCGTTTTCATTGACCTTTGCAAATTTTATATTTAGTTGTGTCATCTGCTCTGCTCCTGTATAGTTTTGCCACAATATGGGCAATGCTTAAAGTTATTTTCTTCAATATCGCCCTCCATAAACTGGAAGACATTTCCACAATCTGTATCCCATGTCTCGCCTATGTACATGTCGTTTTCGTAATTAATTTTCCATGTACACTTATCATCCATCCCCTCTTTACTCATTACAAAAACCTCTCTGCCAACTCTTCTAACTTTTGTTCAAACTTCTCAAAAAAACTATTTGCTTTTTTTACTAATTTTGCCATCTTATGCCCTTTAGGATATAATACGGAATAATTTAAAATGACCGACCAAAGTTTCTTTAAATTCCCGTAAATGGTTGGCTCTCACGAGCGACTGTTTACCTCCTCCTGTAATCCAAAATTTTTAAAATAAGACTTCTCCATTCTCGATTAACATTCCGTTATTGTCGATAGTCAAATTTTCAGTTTGATATTTAATAGCATTTTCGACGTTTTGTTGTATTTCAATTATCGCATGTTCTTTCATAATAAGTTCATTCAACACTTGCTCTTTAAAACAGAAAACAGCTATATTTCTTCTCTTAACTTTCATTCGTAGCCCGTGCGTAGTTAGTTCAGTAACTATTGCACCCTTATCACTCATTTCTTTGCAGAAGCTTCTTTCATTTATACCTTTTTCCATACAAAAATTCGCTAAAATCGTAGGAAAAATATGTATTTCTTCTTTTGCAGAATATTTGTTAATGGAGAATTCGCCCCATCTCTCTCTACCGTCGTCATTTTCAAACTTATTTCTATTAATTGCAATCCATTCCAAAAGAGTTTCTGCCCATAAAGAAACCTTATTAGTTGTAATGTCTTGCATTGTCTGTAAATTCTCTTTGTAGACAAGCATTAGGATTTCTTTAGCTTTTGCGTTTTCTATTTCTCCAATTAATCCTATCCTTTTCAAATTTTCTAAAACAGTAAAAAGTACGGCAAAATATTTTTCTTTACCTCTTAGCTCTACACGTCGTAGTTCTTTTTCGTATCTGTCAAAATCATCTTTTATAAGCTCATAATGTTTCAAAATTGAGTTAACAAAGATTTCTGCCACAAATCCAAAATTAGAATTAATTACACCAAAATCATAAATCTCTTTGTCCGGTAGAAAATTACCACTTGTGCTATCAACTTCTATCGTTCTTCTAAAGTAACCTTTTTCCGTAACACCTGCTATTTTTTCAACTGTCTTTAGATCATATTCCATTGTTAAAAATAAAACGCCTCTAGATCTTTCTGTTTTTCGCAAAGTAAGATTTCGCTGACCTCTAGTTTTACCTGTTCCGCTAAAAAACTGAAAAATAATTTCTATGATGTGTTGTGCTTTTTTTTCCGCAGTTCCTTTTATTGTTCCTGCTTCGTCGAGCAGAATCGGCATATCCATAAACTGTGCAAAGAGTAATTCTCCCCCGACCGCTGTACTGCTCATGCTGTTTATTAGAGAATTCTCATTTGATTCCTGTGCATTACCAAACATACTCAAACCAATACGAGAAGATAGCGTTTTACCTTGTCCGGTATCGCCGCTGAAATTTACTACAAAATTACCTAGACCTTGCTTCGAAAGTGGTTTTATAAGAGTTGCAGCCAAACCAGACAATATCGCTAGACAACTTCCCTTATATCTAACACCAGTCTTAACAATCTCCGTTGCTGTAACGATATCGCCCTCTCTATAAATCGTATCGGTTATGCTGTCTATGTATGTTAGGGCAGGTTTAAGTATTGGATTACAATATCCATTTACTACTCTTATTTGTCCTTTATCATCAACCGCAACATTTTGCCAACCCGTGCGATTAACTCTTATTACAGTAGGTATTATGTTTATATTCATTCTTATAAAGCCGGACACATAACTTTTAAAATCTTTTAATTTGTCGCCAATATAAACACCGTGGTTCAGAAGAATCGTCTCAAGCAATTTATTATCTACAAATTCGTCACTTTTGAAACTTATAGATCTGTTTGATTTTTCAAAATTGATAGTAAAAATGCTTTCTGCATTGTCGTTTGTTCGATGTATTTCAGCTACGGTACAAAATTCACAAACATAAGTAACACCGTCTTTTATTTCTCTAAAGACAATATCATCTTTAATATAAAATCCGCTTGGCATTTTATATTGCCCTGTTAAATTTGCTATAGATTTTTTAAAGTCTTCATTTACTTTTTCTTTAATTTCTTTCTTTAATGCGGTCTTACTTATTTTTTCTTTTTTAGAAACTAATTCAATAAGTCGTTCAAATTCTATAAATTTTTTACCCTGCAATAAAGCAATTAGCTGACTTTTATAATCATCTACAGTAAATTCTACTTCTACCTTTTCCATTTTTACCCTGTTGACAATCAAGAGTAAAGTCATTGTTTGCCAAAACTAAGACCTTACCTACTTTGATTTATTTTATATTTAAATTTTACTGAATAAACTTTTTTCTTGCTCTATAAAAACTTTTAATAAATTTTCAACGATTTCTGATTTTTTATACTTTTTACTTTTGCATATTAAATCAAAATCTTTAACGAGCTTCTCATTTAATGAATAGCTAACTTTTGTTTTGCGTATTATGCTATCCGTCACACTTGTATATAGTTCGTCCATTTTCTGCCTTGCTGTATTTTTTTATAGAAAAAAATCATCTTTTTTTTAATGGCACAATCATACTCTTTGAAAACTTACATAATTCTTAAAAACATCTTTTTTTATATATATTTTTATTCCTTTTTTTATTCCATATATGCATCTGTTAAAAAAATATCGCACCGCAGGTATAGGACGTAGTCCGTTGTGTCCCATCGCTAAGTGAAAAAGAGTTTTAACGTTTAAAACGTTACGACAGCAAAGACACGCTGAAAGATGTAATCTTTCTCCTACTTGCTCTCTCCGTTAGAATATAGCTAGATTTAGAATATTAGCCAGCGGAGGCTTAGGATACGAAATTGCGTAAATACCAAATAGCTACTTAAAAAAAGTTAGCCAGCGGAGGCGTAAAGAATGTTTTTTTTTGCACTCACGAGGACGATATTTATCGTTTAATTTTCCTCCACACTTTTGAGTGTGGAGGAAAATGTGCCATTCAAGCCCTAAAAATAGGGCTTTTTTTCCTCCACACTCATTCAAAATTAAAGTATATAAAAAAAATATTTTTTTTTACTATTTCTAACTTTTTAAAAAATATTGTCCCGTGCGCGTGCGAGATGAATTATAAAGTGTGGAGTAAGTGCTTTTAACCTCGTAAAATAGGATATTTCAAGTAAATATATAAAGTGTGGAGTAAATATATAAAGTGTGGAGTAAGTGCTTTTAACCTCGTAAAATAGGATATTTCAAGTAAATATATAAAGTGTGGAGTAAATATATAAAGTGTGGAGTAAATATATAAAGTGTGGAGTAAATATTTTGCTTATAAAAAGAAAAGCAACTTCTTTTACTGCTTATTCCAATAATAATTTATAGAGATTGGATTTTTTAAAAATCTTCAATATCTTGAGCTTGTTCATCTATTAAAACACTATCTTCATCAAAAATAATTTCGTCACTTTTACTTTTAATTTCAAAAGTTTTTCTTTGCAAGATTGGTTCTATTGTTTTATAAGAATCCCAATCAAATTTTTTTAATACAGGCACGAAGCTAGTGCTTATAAAAAACGCCGTATTAAAATATTCAGCTATCAGAATAGCATTTTGTTTATACCACATTGCTCTAATCCTTGTAGCGTTCAACAACGGCTCTATTTGCTCTGCTGTCATAACTTCTAAGCTACCTTTCAAAGTTTGACTTGAAACGTATTCCATTCCTCCTAATATTTCAACATATTTAAGAGTTTTCTCGTCAGAAATTTTATAGAAGAGTTTTACGGAACAGTTTGTCAAAATAGCACTTCTTAAATTTTCATCTTTGATTTGTCCTAGATCTTGCAGCTGCAATATGTATTTTACTCCAAAGCCTGCATGAGTTGCCAAGCCTGCACTTAGGCTTGATGTTGCGTAAAAACTTATTTCATCTGCAAAGACATTGCAATCCGCATTTCGTTTTCTTATGAGTTGACTTATATCTTTTTGCAGAACTTTCAAGAACTGTAAGCTCTGCTCATTCTCCATGTCGCATTTTATATATAAAACTTTTCCGTTGTAAAGTGCATTGTGTAAAGAGTATTTGCTATAAATATTTGCACCCATTGTCAATTCATATAGTTTAATGTAAATAGTAGTCAATGCATCTATATTTTTTTGATTAAAGTTTAATTTGCTGTAAAGCTCATCATCAAAGTATCTTGTTCTCAGCTCTTCCAACTTTTGATAATTTTTCCTTGCTTTGTCGTTTTCTTCTTGTGTTTTTTTTCTCTTTTTCAAGTCTTCCAAGAGAGCTTCAATAAAAATCATAAATTCATACCAATCATTTTTAAAATATGTTCCGGAGCAAATTTTTAATATTTTTAAAATTGTTTGTCTCTCGTTTTTACGATAGAAATCTACTCCCTCATTTTCGGTTTTTTCAATTTCAAGAGCTATACAAAATTTTTCAAAGATTTCCGTAATGCTGTCATCGTCATTTAATCCTGTATAGCAGAAATCATTAGGATATGTCACTACTTCATAATCTTCTGCTCTGCCTTGTTTTGTAAGTTCTTCTAATAAAATTTGTGGAATGAAAGCCTCTTGCTTTACATCAAAATATATTAGTCCTTTGCCTTTGTATTGTAATGTTTCATAACATTTAACACCTGCAAATATACCTTTTCCGCTTCTAGTTATACCACATAAAAGCGTGTGGTTTTGAGCTTCGTCAGGCACATACCTTGGTAAACACTCATTTTTATTTTTGTTGTGCCCTAATCCAAAAAAACCGCCTTTTTCTATATTTATATATGCTCGTGGATCAATAACTTGTGGCTCAAAATATAGTTCATTTTCTGCACTCTCTATACTTGTTGCTTTTCTGTGTTTTTTAATTTGCTGGTTGTCTTTAAACATTTTGAAAAATCCTTTAAATTATGTTTTATTTATGTTGTAAAATCATATAATAATATAACTAAAAAAAAAGGTAAAAAAATGGCAACTAACACTATAAAGAGTGCAAATGAAATGCTAAAGCTATACACGGAAAATAAAACTATAAAAGATAAAAAATCATTTACATTATCGTTGCCATTAGACATAATAAATAAAATAGATTATATGTCTTTAGTTACAGGTAAATCTAAGAATTCAATAGTGTTAGAAGCGTTAAAAGCGTTTGGTATAGAAGATATAAAAATACCAGATAATTCTACACAAGAAAATAATTAATTTTTAGTTGTCTTTTTAAATGTTTAAATTAACTATAGCATTAATCGTTTCCACTAATCATTACTATCAATTTTATAATGATTAGGGTGCTGACATCTATTTAAACTCGTATTGTTGGTAGTTTTTGGTTATTTTTTTATTGAAAAATATACGCGATTAAGTGCTAAAAAAACTGTAATTTATAGTTGATGGATTGATTTTAAAAAATCGTTGAAATCGTTATAACCTTTATATATGCAAAAGCTGTTCTTTATCGCTGGCAAGTTGTTGAT
Source organism: uncultured Sulfurimonas sp. (assembly GCA_964358925.1). GTDB lineage: Bacteria > Campylobacterota > Campylobacteria > Campylobacterales > Sulfurimonadaceae > Sulfurimonas. The sequence goes on along the minus strand of CAYHRD010000078.1, from coordinate 3,047 downwards.
AGTTTTATTTATTTGAGCTTCTCTAAGTATCTCTTCTATTTGCAATATACATAGCTGCCCTGCAAAGTCGTTATCTAAAAAATCATAGATAACTTCGTAACCATTTTCTATAATAAGCTTAGCTGCTTTTTTAAACATACTCACGCTATTTAAAATAATTACATCATACTTTGCAATGTCTGTTTCATAATAAGTTAATGCAGATAAAAAGTTTATAAATCCCTCAAAAATTAAAACTCTTTTACTTGGTATATCACTTAAAGGTATATATGTAATATCACTTAAAATAAGATTTGATTTGTGGTATTTATTTCGTATTGCATAACCGCTAGAATTGTTTTTAAAACACACTGCAAAGAAGTTTTTAACTGTGCCTCTTTCAGTTATAGAATAGTATATCTCTTCAACATATCTTTTAACAAAAAATATGTTTAAATTTCTACTCTCTAAATATTCAATTAATGCTTTGTTTTGTAGCGGTTGGATAGTTTTTATTTTAGTTACATTATTATTACTTTTATCAACATAAATAAAACTATTATTAGTTGTATTTTCTCTTCTTGGTAATAACATAATTTCAGCTATTTTATCAAGTGCTAAAGAAACTGAATTTTTGTTGTAATGTATCATTACAAAATCAATAATATTTCCACTATAACCAGAACTAAAATCTATCCATCCCCATTTTCCATGTTTGTCTAATCCTACACTTAAGCTCGGGTTTTTTTCCCCTCTCAAATCATTAGAAAAAAGGGCTTGAGAGCCACCATTAGAAAGAGATACAATAGTACATATTTTAGATATAAAATCTACAAGATCAATTTTTTTTGCTTGTATGCTGTTCATGTTAAATATTTAATCTCTCTATCTCGGAAAATCTAACCTCAAAACAACCCAACTCGGTTCTATATCTCAAGAATCCTTTATTCCTCGCTTTTGGCATTATTTCTAGGACACACTCATTTAGAATCTCTGAAAGTTCTTCAATGCTCATAACTCTATCCCCTCTTTTCGAAGCTCTTTTTTCAGAGCAAATAAAATATATTCGCTTATGGTAAAACCGTTTAGTTTTGCAAATCGCTCTATCTTTTCAAGCTGATTTTCACTTAGGTAAATATTTCTAGCTTTTTTCTTCTCTGCTTTCTCAACTTTCGGACGACCTTTGCCTTTAAACTTATTTGCGAATTCAATAATCTCTTTATTTGCTATTTCAGCTTCATTTGCTTTTTGCAGAGACTGCACCGGCTCTTGATCGTCGTTTAAAACATCATCTATACTTAGTTCTTTTTTTTTCATCTGTTTTCCTTATTTTTTTAAATATTTCAATAGGTCTTCGTATCCACTTATAGAGTTTTTATAGACATAGCTATTAATTTTACTTTCATTTTTTATCTCGCTGACACTCTTTTTTTCTTTAAAAGTTTTAGCCCAAATACGAGAATTTTTAACCTCAAAAATTGGAAATTTGAAATGTGACTCTAAATAATTCTCAATCTCTTTAAAATCCTCTTTCTCGCTTTTGTTTGCAACAAATACTATGTTTGTGCTATTAATCTCTTTTACCGTTTGCACGGTCTTCTTTAAGCTGTTTAAATCACTTGTAAGAGGTACAATGATGTAATTGCTTATTTCCAAAATATGTGAGATGTGAGGCGTAACAAACCCACCAAAATCATAAATGCAATTATCTATAATTTTAGGTTCTTGCATAATTTTTGCTTTACCCTCATAGCATAGTTCTATCACACTATCGTCGTTTGATATTAAAAAATATTTTAAATCTCTTGCAAGAGAAAAACTAAGCGATGTTTTACCTACACCGCCCTTTTTATTAAAAATAGAAATTATCATTTTGAAGCCACCTTTTGAATTTTGATTTGATAGTTATGAGCAGCGTTTAAGTCTGTCTCGTGTCCTAAGATTTGTGAGAAGTAAGTATTTTTTTCTGCATTATCTCCAAACTTCAAAAAGCAGGCTTCAGCGTATGCAGCTCTCAAAAAATGGAAGCCTTGCTCTGCTATCTCCGGATCTAAATATCTGCTCAAGCTTTTAGAGATGGAAGCATTATATTTAGAGTTAATTTCTTTGTTTGTCATTTCTGCTATTTTGAATTCATCTCTTACATCTTGTAGATATTTTTTTACTATTTTAATATCTGCCAAGATTGGAGCAACTAGAGAAAAATCGTCACTCTTCTTTTTAACTAAGCCACCGTATTTCGCTTCATCTTTTTTCTTAGATAAAGACATAGTTTTTAAAACCTCAACTTGTCTACGCCCTGTAGCAAGAGCAACTACGATTAGCTTAATATAAGCCATCTCACGGCTTTTATTAGAGTTGTTAGATACTAAATCAATTTCACTATTTTCGATTTTTGAAATTAAATTCTCAAGTGTTTTAAAAGTCCATTTTTCAAAGTCCATTTCTGAACTTTGATTTTTCAAAAGCTCTTCTTTTGCTTTTTCAGCTGCTTTATTATTTACAGATGTATACACTTTGGTAGGCAGTAAATACAAATCAATAATCTCTTTGCGTATATTTCCTGCATTTTTAAGATGGTTACGAACATCAGAAACACGAGATTTAAGAGTATTAAGGGTTGTGTCAAAGTACATAAATAAAGCGTATTTTTGAGCAAATCCTGACATTTGAGAGAGTGTCTTAATTCGCTGAGCATCACGGCTCATCAAATCTTTAATCTCTTTTACGCTGCTTGTTCCGTGTGTTGCTTGTAGTATATCGTTGCGTGTCATTTTCTTTTAAACTCCCAATATAATAAATTAAAGATTATTGTTTAATTATTTTTAAAACAATACTTCATCATTCAATAATTTTTCTGCTCTGCTATACATTTCATAAATTATCATCTCATAACTTGGTTCATACATCTTACATATCTCATTGAATTTTAATCCACACCATGCTAAAAAATAGATATCTACTATATTTATACCACATCTCATTTGGTCAAATCTCCTTTCTCTCACATAACAATTATATCGACTTACCGCTTAACCAATACTTAAAACCGTTAAAACAATATCGCA
>CAYHRD010000077.1:0-9116 GCA_964358925.1 uncultured Sulfurimonas sp. | reverse complement strand
AGGCAGCAGCATAGTAAGCTCACCACCGGTCATAATAAAGAGACAAAAACATTTATTTATAATTGCATAAAATCCGCTACTGTTAGCAAGCCATATATAATTTGCGGCAAAAGTATAGTCACTTAAATCTACATCAATCTTTGAAAGATACTCTTCCATAATAGGTTTAGTAGCTATTGTAAATCGTTTTAACTTCTGTTTATTGATTGTTAAGTTTCCCATGAAAATCCTTTACAAATAATAACGCAATAATACATCTTTTTTTTATATTTGAAGAAAAAAATTTTGAAGATGACCGTCATTGCAAGTCTCTTTAAATAGTTCTCTATTTAAGGCTAATATAAGGCGATTGTATTTATAATTCCACCCGTTTTACAAAACAGATACAAAAAATATTTACTGCACTTTTATTTACACATATTGGGGTGTCGCCAAGCGGTAAGGCACTGGTTTTTGGTACCAGCATTCAGGGGTTCGAATCCCTTCACCCCATCCACACAAAATCAAAAATCAAGAAAAATAAACTTACATATACTTCGGAATCAAACTTTTAATTTTTTTATAAATTCTTTCAAAATCCGTAGAATAAACTCTGCTTTGAACGATGGAAGTCATAAAGTTAGTATCTCTCTCCCATCGCGGAACTAAATGCATATGAATATGCTCAGCTATCCCTGCCCCGCCCGCTTTTCCTAAGTTCATCCCGATATTTACCCCATGAGCACCAAAACCCTCTTTTAAAAGTCTTACGCCATTTTGAGCTAGAGCACTCATCTGAAGCCATGTTTCAGTGGACAAATCTTCTAATTTATCGGTATGAAGATGAGGAATAATCATAAAATGTCCCGGAGTGTACGGGTAGCGGTTCATTACTATAAAACAGTGCTCGTCTCTATAAAGCACATGAAGCTCTTTATCCTCTTGCTCATTGGCGCTAATATGACAAAAGACGCAACCCTCAACCTCTTTGCCTGCTATATACTCATCTCGCCACGGGGCATATAAAATATCTTTCATCGACTTTTCCTCTCTTAATGCGCAATTTATATAAAATTCGGAGCGTCATTTGCAAAGAGTATGACATCTCCTGCTCTTGTATGCTCTACAAGTGCTTCTTGCATTTTTGATTTATCGCCTAACATAATTTTATTTTTCACTTTTAGATTCTTATCAAACAGCTCTGCATTTAGCGCACCTGTAACTATTACGATATCAAAGACGCTGTTTATCGCATCAATTAGTTTTAAATTTAGCTCATCGCTGCTCTCAACCAACCCCGGCGTTACTATAACTTTTCTGCCGTTATGCAAAGAACAGAGTCTTACGGCTTCAAGCATACCGTCTATGTTTCCGTTATATCCGTCATCAAGTATGAGTTTTCCGCCGGCTTTTATCATTTGAAGTCTATGGTCAACCGGAGTGAGTTTGCTTACCGCGCTTTGTATCTCTTCATCGCTTAAGCCAAATTTTTTTGCTATTTGAGCGGCGACGGAGATATTCATAGTTTGAAAAGAGCCTAAAACATTCGTACGAAGCGAGAGAGTATTTCCATCTATGTTTAACTCAAAATCGGTTCCGTCTAACCGTGCATCGATATTTTGTATCTCATCGCCGAAAAATGTAACTTTATCATGCGGCTCATTTGTGACGGAAGTATGGATAAAAGCGCGTTCCAGTCTAGGAGATTGCATAATCTCCAGTTTTGTCGCTATGATATTTTGCAAGCTCTTAAAGTACTCTATATGTGCAAGCCCTACTTTTCCGACCACCACAGTTTGAGGTTCCAAGAAAGTTGTTATTTCATAGATATCCCCACTCTCTCTAGCTCCCGCTTCACAAACATAAATCTGGGTATCGCCCGGCAAAGATTCGTTTACATCTCTAATAATTCCGCCGATGGTATTTACGCTTCTTGGAGTCGCATAGACTCTATACTTTTTACTTAATATCTCTGCAACAAAGTTTTTAATGCTTGTTTTGCCGTAACTCCCCGTAATTGCTATAATTTGCAGCTTATCCATACTTCTAAGCTTATTTTTTGCCTCTTTTTTAAACGAAAGAAACAAAAACTTCTCAATTGCCAAACTTCCTACATAAGCAAGTGCCAAAGGCATAAAAACGCCGTATGTTTCACACGCCGACTTTAGGGTACAAAGAACATCTTGAAAAAATACCAAGGAGATTAGAAGAATCAAAAATCTCTTTACTCTCCATGTCAAAACCAGCTTCTTATCAAGATTTTTATACCAAAAAAACATCGCAGGCAAAACCGCAAAAAAGAAAAATATGCTAAAAAATCTACCGGTTGTATAGTAGGCAACAAACGGTATCAAGAAGTAGACAAGGTGCCAATGCGGTTTATGATGTTTAAGAATCACGCGAGAGATTTTATAGTCATACCATTGAAGATTTGTGATGAGATACCAACCCAAAACAGCCACAAAAAGTAGATTCGTGATAAATGCTATAACTATTTCATAATTCGGCATTATTTATGCTCCAGTGTTTTTAAAAATATTTTTTCTATATTATCCGATATATCTTTAGCGTGATTCATAAAAAAGTAATGATCACCCTCGTACACTATAAGTTTAGAATCTTTAATAAGCTTATCTATCTTGTTTGCACTGCTTATAGGCGTAGCAGTATCGTCTCTTCCCCAGCACAAAAGAGCTTTTCCTTTGTAAGAAGAAAATTCATCAGAGAAATTTTCATCTACGACATTTTTAAAAGTTTGATACATCGGTTCGCTCAATTTTTTTGCATCGTTTGCTACAAAAAACTCTCTAAATTTAGCCAACCCAAATATTTTTAAAAATTTAAAAAGTGCTATTTTAGCCCTTACTTTAAACGGCTTAGGAACATAAATCCCTGCGCTTGCAACCAAAACAAGCACCTCAGGCTCAAGTAGAAGTGCAACCTTGCCGCCAAATGAGTGCCCTACTATTATATCTTTAGAGGCGTTTAGATGAATCATAAGAAGTTCTACTACTCTTGCATAATCTTTTGTAGTGAGTGCCAGATTGCAAGTAGAGCTTCCAAACCCCGGTAAATCTATGTAAATATGACGAAAACTGTCCATATAAGGCGAAAAGAATTGCTTCATCAAATTTTTATTGCTGCCCCATCCATGCAAAATTATCAAATCAACTTTAGCCTGCGGATTTAAAATCTCGTAGCTTATATCTAAAGTATGTTGATTGTATTGGATTGACTTTATAGCCATTATTTACCTTTTGCTTTGGAGATTGAATGGATATAGTCATAATTTACTCTTGCTCTTTTTGCGTGAGGAAGCGAATTTGAGAGTAACTCTATGGAGCCTTTGAAATCTTCAAAAAGATAGTTAGCCATAGACCCCGGGATAGGGTTTATCTCATTAAGATAAACTTCGCCATCAATTACAAAAAAATCACATCTTATAAGCGCGCCCTCAAATAAATCTTTATAAACTTTTTCAAAATTTACTCTTAGTTTAGTTTCTAACTCTTTACTAACTTCGGCTTTTAAAACCTGTTCGCTTCTTGAAAAATCCATGTATTTTTTTTCAAAATCTAAAAACTCCTCTTTATGAGGCTCTTCTACGATAGAGAAGTAGAATTTTCCATCTGCGCTAAAACCTGCTAAATTATACTCTTTGACACCCTTTATAAACGGTTCTACTATAACGCTGCTGTCAAACTCAAATGCGCTATCGAGTGCATAATCAAGTTCGCCCTCTTCTTTTACTATGCTCACTCCGATAGAACTTCCGAGTCTTGCAGGTTTTATAATTACGGGATATGGGATTTTTATATTGTTATGCTCTTTTAAGCTTAACTCTTCATATTTTAGACTTTTTATGCCTCTTGCATCACAAAGCCATTTTGTGTATCTTTTGTCATATGAAAACACGCTAGCGTCGATTCTAGGACCGATATATTTGATAGAGAAAAAGTCCAAAAGCGCCGCAATAGTGCCGTCTTCTCCGTCTGCTCCGTGGATAAGATTTAAAAATACTCCACCGTGTTCTACGGAACTAAACAGCCCTTTTTGCACGAAAGCCCCATGTGAGAGAGAGAGTTTAGGCATTTTTTTATGCTCGCCTTTTGAAAAGGTTACTGCTTTCATTTTTGAAGGCTCTATCAGATAAAATGTATGATCTTGATCACAAAAAATAAAACTGGGCTCAAAACCTGATAACTTCTGTTTAAGAGTAATTGCACTTACTATGCTAATTTCGTGTTCAAAACTAGCTCCGCCGAATAAAATAGTTAATTTCAATATAATTTCCTTACTTAAATTGTTTTTAAAAGCCTAAGAGCTTCTTTTACGAGAGAAGCGGTGTCGTTGTTAGAGTTACATTCGCTTAGTGCTTTTAATATCTTCTCTTTTTTAAATCCTAATGATTCTAACGCTTCACTCGCTTGGTTAAGAGCTTGATTTAACGGTTCATTTTGCGATGAAACAAGCTCAACATCAAAACCGCTTAACTCAACTAAAATTCTTCCGGCATTTTTAGGACCGATTCCCGGAACTTTTTTTACGCCGTTTATATCTTTGTTATTTATTACGACTCCAAATTGAGCAGGCGTATATGTTGAGCAGATTGCCATTGCAACTTTTGGACCTACGCCGTTTATCTTTATAAGCCTTTCAAAGAGTTTTTTTTCGCTCATCTCTAAAAAACCGTAAAGCAACTGAGCATCTTCTCTGATTATATGTGTCGTAAAAAGTTTAACCTCATCGTTTCCTAGAGCAGAAAAACTCTGTAAAGATATAAAAACTTCGTAAACTACGCCGTTTACATCAACATGTACAAAAGATGGTTCTTTATATAAAATCTTTCCTCTTAAACCTACTATCAATCACGCACCGCCTGAATCTCAAATACTCCCTTTTCTACCTCAACAACAGCAAATATTTTGTCCGGTGAACCTTCTCTTGGCTTATAAACAAGCTGAACCGGCGGCTCAATCAACTTAAAAATAAGCTCATTATGCCCAATCCATCTATCTCTGTTTATAATTCTTGCGTCCACTATATTGTCTTGAAAAGATGCCGTCTTAGTTGTTAAAAGAAGAAGTTTATCATTTTTGACATTATACTCATTTGTTATATTTTCTAAATGCTCTTGTACTTTATGAAATTGCTTGTATTTAGCCACAAAAGATGAGGGCATCTGTATACCGTTTCTCTTATAGTGTATCAATCTCTGTTTTACTTCATTAAAAGCAGTCTGATTATCTTGAACTAATTTTTTATATCTCTCTATCTCTTTTCTTATCTCTTCAATACTAACTCGAAGCTCATTTATCTCATTTTGATTTTCATTAAGCCCCTCTTTTTTATCTTTTTGTACTAGAGGATCAATCGTAAAAATATTTTCACTTCCCTGAAGCTTTTTAATTTCAATTAACCTTGAAGCTGTTGCTTTAACATGAGAAGCACACAACCCTATCTCTATATCTTTAGCTCTAATATTTCCGCCGAGTGCTTGGGCAATTTCTACTTTTTTTCCCTCAACGACTCCAAGTTCAAGTCTTGTTATTTTGATGTTATCCCCGACTGCCAAACCTTTATGTACATTTATGGTCAAATCATTTGCTCTTATTTGAGAAGTTTTATGAGTTTGTCCTTCTACTGTAGCTTTTTTGGCAGATATTTTAGCATTTGGTCCAACACTTCCTTTTATTTCGATTTCACTGACTTCAATCTCCATACCGGTCCCGATTGCATCTTTTTGATAATCATTCTCTTTAACACTTAAAGAAACATCTGAATCTAACCCTGTCGAGATAGATCCCGTTGTTTTAAAAGTTACTTCTCCTACATCCATCTCTGATTTTATTTTATAGACATTTGCTTCCAAGCTTATATAACCGTTCGTTTTTGCACGATATATAATATTGTCTTTATTATCAACAATCTCTATCGTATCATCAATGCTAAAATTCGGTACATTTCTTGTTTGCGGTTCTAACGGTTCTAAAAATTCACCGCGACAGTTTCTACCTGGTTTACCTTTTTTTGGTTTTATATACTCCATTAAAGTATCACCCTCTAAAACACTATTTATAAAACCTCTTTTGGAGTAATCAACACGATCGCTCTCGCTTTTTGAACTAGCATTTTTATCATAGTGAATTATAAGCTCATCATCTATAGTAGGAGTCGGTTCATAGGCATCGGCTATAAGTATTGTTTGATTTTTATCATATCTTATATTTCCGTCAACTTTTGCCTGCGCAGAAATCCTAGAAACAACCTCTTTAACCATTTCATCAAAGATATTTACCAAGATTCCGGCTCTAATCTTGCTTTTATTTATATAATTTAAAAAGTCTTCCTCAAATCTCGGGTTTCCGACAGCTTCAGAACCTGCTTTTATACTCAAATATACTTTACATTTTGTAGCATTTGCTCCGATGGCTGCATGAAAATTTTTAAATACATCTTTATTCTCTTTCGTATATATTTCAACTTCATACATCTGTTTTATTTGAAAATTTTGATTTAATATTGCAGTAGCATCGTCTAGTTGATGTACTTCGGCTGCACTTACTTCTTCCCAGTCAGGTTCACTTCTATCTTTATTTACTCTGGTATATGTCAAAACTTCCAATATATCGAAGTCTAAAGTATTTGGGTTTACATTATTTTTTTTTGCTATATCGGCTATCTCTTTAGAAACATTTTGTGTCTTAACGACGGTAGGACGAATTTTTTTCGGTACTTGTTCTTTTTTACTATTTGAATCAAATAACCCCATTGTTTTGCATCCTGTATTAAATTTTAAAAAATTCAGCCCTACATTTTAATCAAATATTTGTTAAAATTTCGTAAAGACAATACATATCTGCAAAAAGAAGCCTATGTTTAAAGCAATATTCACCAACAGTTTCGGAATTTTATTCTCAAGAGTCTTAGGTTTTTTGAGAGATTTAATGACTGCTTCCGCACTCGGTGCAAATATTTATAGCGACATTTTTTTTATAGCATTCAAACTTCCAAATCTCTTTCGCCGCATCTTTGCCGAGGGTGCCTTTACTCAAGTTTTTATCCCCGCTTATGCAAAATCAAAACATAGAGCCGTTTTTTTGGCTCATATATTTATAATTTTCATATCGATAATCGTTATTTTATCCCTGCTTGTGACCATTTTACCTGATATTGCCACACAGGTTATGGCATTTGGTTTTAGTGATGAAATCGTTGAACTGGCTTCACCGTTTGTAGCTATAAACTTTTGGTATCTGCCGTTTATATTTGCAGTAACATTTCTCGGCTCGATTTTGCAATACAAGCGACACTTTGCCACAACGGCATTTTCAACGGCTCTGTTAAACATCTCACTTATACTGGCACTATATCTCTCACAAGATAAAACTCAATGTGAAATAGTCTACTACCTTAGTTTTGGTGTTGTAGCAGGTGGAGCTATGCAACTTGCCGTCCACATCATCGCAATACAAAAGTTAGGGCTTTTAAAGCTTGTTTACGGCGGTTTTAGGTACTTAAAAATAAAATCAAAAAAGATAGCAAACGAAACGGATAAATTTAAAAAACAGTTTTTTCCCGCCATGTGGGGAAACTCTACTTCGCAGGTAAGCGCATTTTTAGACACTTGGCTTGCTTCATTTTTGAGTGCCGGCTCCATCAGCTATCTCTACTACTCAAACCGCATATTTCAACTCCCTCTGGCAATCTTTGCCATTGCAACTTCAATTGCCCTTTTTCCCAGCATTGCAAGGTACATAAAAAACCAAGATGAAGAAAAAGCTATGGCTTATCTTAAAAAAGCTTTTTGGTTTTTGGCATTTTTACTCACCATAAGCACAATCGGCGGATATGTTTTAGCACATGAGATAGTTTGGGGACTTTTTGAAAGAGGTGCATTTACCGAAGCAGATACCCAAAAAACAACGGTAGTTTTACAGATGTATATGATAGGGCTTCTGCCGTTTGGTCTGCAAAAACTTTTTCTGCTCTGGCTCTACGCAAAAGAGCAACAGCTAATTGCTGCAAAAATCGCCACTATCTCTCTTGGCTCAAACATAATATTTTCTCTTCTCTTAATTATGCCTTTTGGAGCATCAGGTCTTGCTCTTGCCGGAACACTCTGCGGATTTGTCGGATTTTTTCTAACGATAAGAGCATTTGGCGTAAAAAACTTTTTTGATATACTTCGCTCTAAAAAAAGTATCTATCTTGTTGTCAGTTCAGTTTTATTTACAATTTTATTACTAATTTTTAAGGATTTTATCAGTGTATATTTATGATTCGGTACAAAAAACAAAAAGAGAGTTTATCTCGCAAGAAAAGGGGAAAGTCAGCCTCTATGTCTGCGGTCCTACGGTTTATGACGATGCGCATTTGGGACATGCAAAAAGTGCTTTGGTTTTTGACCTTCTCTCCCGTGTTTTGAGCGCTAACGGATACGAAGTAACTTATGCAAGAAACATCACGGACATAGACGATAAAATCATAAAAAAAGCTGCAGAAGCAAACAAAAGCATAAAAGAGATAACGGACTTTTATACGCAAGCTTATCATGAAGAGATGAGTAAACTCGGGGTTAACCGTCCAAACATTGAGCCAAAAGCAACGGAATCGCTTGAAGCCATGTTTGAGCTTATACAAAAACTTCTTCTTAACGGTCACGCTTATAAAACAGGTAGCGGAGATATTTACTTCGACACTTCAAGCGATAGCGACTACCTGAAACTCTCGCATAGAGTTCAAGACGAAAACGAAAAACTCCAAAGAGTGGAGAGTTCGTCGGAGAAAAAAAACAGTGCCGATTTTGCACTTTGGAAAAGCGTACACGACGATAGCATCTCGTTTGATTCGCCGTTTGGCAAAGGTCGTCCCGGATGGCACACCGAGTGTTCTGCAATGATAGAGAAACACTTGGCAAAAAAAGAGGCAAGATTTGCAGTAGATATACACGGCGGCGGAGCGGATCTGCTCTTTCCGCACCATGAAAACGAAGCGGCACAAACAAGATGTGCTACAAATCATACTTTGGCTAACTACTGGATGCACAACGGCTTTGTAAATATAGACGGCGAGAAGATGAGCAAGAGCTTGGGAAACAGCTTTTTTCTGCGAGACGCTCTTAAGGTTTATGACGG
>CAYHRD010000076.1:0-9239 GCA_964358925.1 uncultured Sulfurimonas sp. | reverse complement strand
CCTACGGGTGTGGGAGTTCAAATCTCCCCGGTCGCACCATATTATTTAATAATAGTAATGCAATCCTCGCCTTTAGGCACTAAACACAGAAAACTGTAACTCTCTTCCCCTATCGTTTTATAACTATGAGAAACACCTGCCGGAATTAGTAAAATATCGCCTGCTTTAGCCTCTATACTTTCATCTCCGATTTGAACACTCGCACGACCCGATAAAACGAACTGTTCATGTTCTACGCTATTTGTATGAAGCGGCATATATCCGCCTGATTCTATTATAAAGTTGCGCATTGCAAAATTAGGCGATTCCTCAGGAGATAAAAGCATCTTCATAGATACGCCTTCCCCCGCTTTTTGAGGTATTGCCTCGATAGAATTAATTTCTTTGTGTAGGTACATCATAGCCCTTTATAATAAATTTTTTGGTAGCATATCATAAAAATGTTTGATTTATTTGGAGAGTATTTATGAAAATTGCGAAAAATATAACGGAGCTAATCGGAAATACTCCTTTGGTGAGATTGAATAAGGCATCAGAAATAACGGGTGCAAATATAATAGCAAAATGTGAGTTTATGAATCCGACAAGCTCAGTAAAAGATAGAATCGGTTTTAATATGATTAGGCGAGCGCAAGAAGCCGGAAAGATAACGCAAGAAACTACTATAATCGAGCCTACAAGCGGAAACACCGGAGTAGCATTGGCAGCGAACTGTGCCGCGCTTGATTTAAAACTGATTTTAACAATGCCCGAATCAATGAGTATAGAGAGAAGAAAATTACTAAAAGCATTTGGAGCCGAACTTGTTTTAACCCCCGCTTCACTTGGGATGAGCGGTGCAATTGCCAAAGCAGACGAGCTTAGGCGTGAAATTCCAAACTCGATTGTTTTACAGCAGTTTAAAAATCAATCTAATCCCGAGATTCATATGCTGACAACGGCCAAAGAGATACTGCGCGATACGGATGGTAAGCTTGATGCTTTTGTAGCTGCAGTTGGAACAGGCGGAACATTAAGCGGAACCTCAAAAGTTTTAAAAGAACAGATTCCAGACATATCTATTTTTGCAGTGGAGCCGGCAAGCTCTGCAGTTTTGTCTGGGGAGCGTGCCGGTGCACATGTCATTCAAGGTATCGGAGCGGGATTTATACCTGATATATTAGATACGACAATCTACGGTGAAGTTATAAAAGTAAGCAATGAAGATGCAATTAACACGGCAAAAAAATTGGCAAAAGAAGAGGGGCTGCTTGTAGGCATATCTGCGGGTGCAAATGTGTTTGCGACGATGCAAATCGCTTCAAGAGAAGAGTTTAGGGGAAAAACACTCTTAACTATTCTTTGCGATACGGGCGAGAGGTATCTAAGTACAGTACTTTTTGATGAGTAATACCTTCTTTGAAACTATAAAAGCAATCGACGGGGAAGTTTTAAATCTTTCATATCATCAAGCGAGGTATGAGAGTGTTTTAAATTATTTCGGCATTAGCAAATTACAAAATATAAAAGACTTTATACAACCGCCCAAAAATGGACTCTACAGATGCCGTTTGACCTACGATATATCTAATCATATAGAAGTAACATATCACGAGTATAAGAAGAGAGAGATATCCTCATTAAAAATTATCTACGACGATAGCATAGAGTACTCTATGAAATATGTAAATAGAGATAAACTTGATGAATTATTTTCTTTAAGAGGCGAATGTGACGATATTCTGATAGTAAAGAACTCTCTTATAACCGATACTTCAATAGCAAATATCGCTTTTTTTGACAGTAGCAGATGGATTACTCCTGCATTGCCGCTTTTAAGAGGAACAACAAGAGAGAGACTCTTAAGAGATGGTAAAATATTTGAAGAAGAGATACATGTAAATGATTTAGAAAAATTTTTACAAGTTGCTCTTATGAATGCGATGATAGATTTTGATATAATTACGAAAAATGCAAAGGATTTTTGTGCTAGATAATTTAATAGAAGATAGAGATTTTGCAAAAATTATGCAAAAAAATATAGAGAATTTAATCATCATGCTATTTGAAAAAGATCAGAATTTCGGTATTCTTTGTAAAATTGAGCAGATATCTTTTGAGCCTACGCTACCTAAAAGTATAAGTTCCGAGTTTAGACCGATGACTCTTTTTTTCTTAGCGGGATATACCTTTGATACGGCTAGCATTGTAGATGATATGATAGTTTTTGAAGCCGGTTTTGGAACGGATAATTTTGGCAGTATCGTTACGGTTCCGCTTTTGAGCATTATGCAGATAATTGTAGATGAGACACCACTGCTTATAAATTTAGCAAGTTATAAAAAAGAGAATAAAATTATTCAAAAGATGGATAACGGAGGAGTTGAAAATTCAATGGCATCTTTTTTATCAAACCCTGAAAATTCAAAATTTTTAAAAAAATAGAATTACTATAACACAATTTGCAGACTTATGTTTTTAGATTGCCGCGCTTCTAAAGAAGCTCGCAATGACGGTCATGTGCCAAGAAGCTTGCGACAAAGCAATCTATCTTTAATCAGAGAATTCAATTTATATTTTGTTTAGAGATAGCAGATAATTTACGACATTATCAACAAAAGCATCATGTTTTTTATCTTTTAAGTATGCTATATAAAAACTTCTCTCTATTTTATAATTTTTAAGTCTTGCCTCAAAAAGTTTTCCGTTTGCAAGTTCATTTAGTATCACATGTCTTGACATTACTGAAACAACCGGTCTTTGGCTCTTAGAATCTGCACACAAAATAGACTCTTTAATAGCAGTCGGGCTTCCGAGTATGCCGAGTACATTAAAGTTGCTGCATTGAACTCCCATCTCTTCAAAAACATCACTTGTCAGTTTTCTGGTATGAGAGTGTTCATCTCTGCATATCCAATCAAATCCCATTAAATCTTCGGCAGTTAAATGTTTTTTTAGCGGTTGATTGGAAAATACGATTAACTCGTCTAAAACCCACTCTCTATAAATGATACCGTCTCTAAAAACAGGAGATTCTATAAGAGCAATATCTATCTTTTTATCTTCAAGTTGGTCAATAATCTCGTGGGATAATCCGACATTCATATAGACATTATTATTTATTCTGCTTTTAATTTCGCCGAGATAGTTTGGCAAAATATAATTTCCTATTACATTTGACGAACCCATAATAAATGTAAAATCTTTGTTGATAATTTTTAAAAGTTCTTTTTCACTACTTACTATCGCTTTTTCAAGTTTAATTGCAATTCTAAAAAGGTCTTCACCCTCTTTTGTCAGCAAAATACCGTTCTTTTTTCTCTCTACAATCTTTGTATCAAGATAATCTTCAATAAATTTTATTTGTTGTGTAACCGCAGGTTGAGAGACACCAAGTTTTGCCGATGCTTTTGAAAAACTTTTCTCTTTTATGACCATTAAGAAAGTTTGGAGTTTTGCAAAATCTTTTAACATAATAATTCCTATAAGTATATATAATAAATAAAAGTATAACTCATAATTATAATTAAAGCAATAGCTTTGTAATAATTTATATCTTTTAGGTTATAATAAACTAAAACAATACGAATAGTGACAAAAAAATGGAAAAAATATTTGAGAAATTAAACGAGTCGCAGGCTGCCGCCGTCAAACAAACCGAAGGTTCGGTGCTGATTTTAGCCGGTGCGGGAAGCGGAAAGACAACTACGATAGTATCTCGTTTAGCTTACCTCGTTGAGGGAGTCGGGATTCCTGCTTCAAATACTTTAACACTGACATTTACAAATAAAGCTGCAAAAGAGATGAGAGAGAGAGCGTCTGCTATGATGGACGGTTTGTCTTATCCTCCTCTTTTGTGTACCTTTCATAAATTTGGACTGCTATTTTTAAAGTTTCATATTCATCTTTTAAATCGTCAAAATAATTTTGTAGTAATTGATACCGATGATAAGAAGCGCATCATAAAAAAGATAAACAGCGAAATTCCTACACCGCTGATTGCTAGTGAAATATCAAGATATAAAAATTCGCTTTTAAATCCCGACGATGCTTATAAACAAGCAGAATTCTTCAATTATCAGCAAATTGCAAAAATATATGAAGAGTATGAAGCTTATCTTTTGGAGAATAATTTAGTAGATTTTGACGATTTAATTGCACTTACATATAGGCTTTTAGACGAAAATGAAGAGCTTGCCCGCGCTACTTCAGAAAAATATCGCTACATAATGGTAGATGAGTATCAAGATACGAATGAGTTGCAGTTAAAATTGCTGCAAAAACTTTGTAGCACACACAATAATTTATGCGTAGTGGGCGATGATGACCAGAGCATATACGGATGGCGCGGTGCACATATAAGAAATATTATGGAGTTTGATCAGGATTTTAAGGATACGGCTATTTTTAAGCTTGAAGAAAATTATCGCTCAAAAGAGCCGATACTCAGGGTTGCAAATGCACTTATCGAGCATAATCGCTCAAGGCTCGGTAAAAAGCTTATTCCTACTCGCGGAAGTGGTGAAGAGGTAATAATTTTAAACTCTAATGACGAAAATGAGGAGGCTAGAAAAATCGCCTCTAAAATTACCAAGCTTTTAGATTCCGGCATAAGAGCGCAAAATATAGCCGTGCTATATCGCGTCAATGTTTTAAGCCGTTCAATCGAAGAGGGGCTTAACCGCGCAGGTATCGCATATAAACTTGTCGGTGGACTCAGATTTTATGACAGAGCCGAGATAAAAGATCTTATAAGCTATATTCGAGTTATTACAAATTTTCATGATGATTTTTCATTTAAACGCATAGTAAATAAGCCAAAAAGAGGTTTAGGCAAAGCAAGCGTAGATAAAATAGAGTTGGCTGCACACGCAAGCGAACAGTCTATGTTTGAGTATATTGAAAAAATTTCGCTTGAGGAGTTGGAGCTTTTAGTAAAAGGCAAGAACGCAAAAACACTCAAAAAGTTTATAAAAGATATCCAAAATGTAGCAAAAATAGTAAATGAATCCACATATAACTTTATAGATATTTTAGAAGATACTTTTCATCTAAAAGAGATTTACGCAGGTATGCCTGATGAAGCGGAAAAGATACTCAATATGGATGAATTTTACGGACTTTTTAGAGATTTTGTAAAAAATTCTCCGGAAGCTTCGTTGGATGAATTTTTAAATGAACTCACACTTCAAAGCGAACAGGATCAAGTAGAAGGCGAGAGTATATATATGATGAGTATTCATGCTTCAAAAGGTTTGGAGTTTGATCATATATTTATTATCGGCTTAGAAGAGGGCTTTTTGCCGCTTGTCGGAGACGGAAGTGATCTTGAGGAAGAGAGAAGACTCGGGTATGTCTCTTTTACGAGAGCTAAAGAAACCCTGACTCTTTCACATGTGGGAAGCAGATTTTACAAAGGTAGAAGAAGCGATTTGCAAAAGAGCAGATTTTTTAATGAAGCCGGACTTTGTGAAGGTTCGCTTATAGTCGAGAAAAATACAGCCTTTAAAAAGGGCGATTTGGTACGACACAAAATATTCGGTACAGGAAGAGTAAACGGCGTTAGCAAGTCGGGAAGAGAGTTTAAATTAAACATCAACTTTGCAGGCACAAAAAGAGATATACTCGCATCATTTGTTGAAAGATTATGAATAGACTTTTTGTAGCATATAAACCTTCCGGCATAGGTTCAAACCTCTTTTTATCAAAGTTAAAAAGAAAATATAAAACTAAAAAAGCCGGCTTTTCAGGAACACTTGACCCGTTTGCGAAAGGGGTGCTTCTTATAGGTATAGGGAGTTATACAAAACTGTTTCGTTTTTTGGATAAAACCCCAAAAGTTTATCGTGCAACTCTTTGGCTCGGTGCAAAAAGCGATAGTTTAGATACGGAAATGATAGAAGAAGTGGGTATTTTAAAAGAGTTTGATGAAGCCGATGTTTTAAATGTTATAAAATCTCTTCAGGGTGAGCTTGAATATGAACCGCCTATCTTTAGCGCAAAACGCATAGAGGGGCAGAGGGCTTACGATTTGGCTCGTGCGGGCAAAGAGTTTACTCTAAACAAGATATGCTCCACTATATATGAGACAAAACTTATAAGCTATTGCCATCCGTTTGTAACATTTGAAGCAACCGTTTCAGAGGGGACATATATTCGTTCATTGGGGTTGATAGCAGCAATCAGGCTTGGGGTTAAATATGGAAGCCTTAGCGCCTTAGAAAGGCTTAATGAGGGTCAGTTTAAATATTGCGATGAAAAACCGCTTGATATCAAAAAGTCTCTAAATATCAAGCAAAATTATTATCATGGCGAGAGCGATAATCTAAAATATGGAAGAGTTCTTGCTTTGGACGATTTAGAGATTAAAGAAGATGGATATTATTGGCTTGATAGCGGCAGTTTTATCTCAATTATAAATGTGGCAAATCAAGATGTAAATTATGAATTAGGCAGGATTGAATGTTAGTATTATCCAGAAAAATAGATGAATCAATTGTTATCGGAGACGATATTACGATAAAAATTATATCCGTTGAAAAAGGGGTTGTAAAGTTAGGGATTGATGCGCCCAAAAATGTATCTATTATCAGAAATGAACTGCTTGAAGATGTAAAAAATGCTAACATTGCAGCTTCTAAAGAGATAAAACCGGATGATTTGACTATGCTTAGCACTATTATTAAAAAATAAGAGATAGAGAGATGAAGCTCTACAAAGCTTATGCAAAAGTAAATATTTTTTTAAAAATCACGGGCATGCGCGGTAATTATCACGAAATAATCTCCAGGTTTATGAGAGTGGATACTCTTTATGATGAACTCTCGTTTGGTGCTAAGAGCGGCAGTGATGATTTTGAAATCATCGGCGAGTTCTCTTGCAGTACGAAACAAAACACTATATATAAAGCATACGCGGCACTTTTAGAATTTTTAGATGACGCTTCAGCCTCTAACCTCAAAAATTTAATGAGTAGATATGCTGTGCATGTAAAGAAAAATATTCCTGCATTTGCAGGTTTAGGCGGGGGAAGCAGTGACGCGGCAACATTTCTAAAAATGTGTAACGAGGTTTTGAATCTTGGACTTAGCCAAAATGAATTGGCGCTTATAGGGTTAAAAGTCGGTGCGGATGTTCCGTTTTTTATTTACGGATATGATAGTGCAAATGTAAGCGGAATAGGTGAGATTGTCGAAGAGTTCAAGGAAAATCTGCTTTATATTGAGATTTTTACGCCAAAAATAGAGATAAGCACGCCAAAAGTTTACACAAGTTATAGAGAAAATTTTTACAATCCCATAGATGGTTTTGAAGCAGAAAAGCTGAAAAAAACTCCATCATTGGATATACTTAAAAACATGAAGGCAGATGAAGCAAACGACCTATTTAAACCGGCACTTGCCGAATATAAAGAGCTTAAAAATTATTATAAACAAGGATACTATTTCAGCGGCAGCGGAAGCAGTTTTTTTAGAGTTAAAGAGAGGAAACAATAAGTAATGGGTGAAACAATAGCAAAAAATAAAAAAGCCTATTTTGATTACTTTTTAGAAGAGAAGTTTGAAGCAGGCTTGGTTCTTAAGGGAAGCGAAATCAAAGCCGTAAGAGCCGGAAGAGTCAATTTAAAAGATAGTTTCATCCGTTTTGTGAATGGTGAAGCATTTCTTTTTAATGCCCACATAGGCAGACTTGAGACGACACATCACTTTTATGCACACGAAGAGAGAGGTAGCAGAAAGCTTCTTTTGCATAAAAAACAGATAGCGAAAATGGTAAAAGCGGTTGAAAAAGATGGTTTTACCGTAGTTCCTTTGCAACTATATTTTAATGATAGAAATATCGTAAAAATCCAGATTGCCATAGCAAAAGGAAAGCAGCTTCACGACAAAAGAAATGACCTTAAAGAAAAAGATATGAAACGCGATATGGAGCGTTCTATGAAAGATTACTAACTGACCTTATGCGCTTTTGTAAAAAAAGTTCGTAAAACACTTGTAAATCTCGAAAAACTTGTTTTTCGTAGCTTTAGGGGGATGCAAGGGACATTTGTCTCTGCCACCGAAACGGACGCGTTCGTTTTGGTGTATAAAATTAATAAAAAGGTACAAAATGACACTATTTCAAATAATTATGCTGGTTGCTTCGGCATTTTTTGCATTTAAAGTTTATGAACATATCCAAGCATTGCAAGACATAGAACCAAAAAGCGGTGACTCATCGCCATCTTCATTTGATCCCGAAGCACTAGTACAAAGGGCCGATGAAGCATTTGAGAGCGGTGATTTACAAAAGGCATTGGCACTCTTTATTGAGGCAAATGCAAAGGAGCCTCAAGATTCAGATGTTTTATTTAAAATGGGCTACATTTTGCAACAACTCGGCGACAACGCTGAAGCTCTTAGATACTATAAAGAGGCTCTTGAGAAGGATAAAGAGAATGAGTATATCCACAATTCAATAGCAAGCGTTTATAGAGCCCAAAAAGAGTTCGTATCGGCTAAAATGCATTTAAGCGCATCCCTTGGCATAAATGATAAAAATGCCCTAACATATTATAACTATGGAAATCTTCTGGTTGATATGAAACACTTGGATGAAGCAAAGGCGATGTACAAAAAAGCAATAGAGCTAAATAGCGATTTTAAAGAAGCAAAAGAGGAGCTTGAAAAGCTTGTCTGAGGAGATTTACAGATGAAAATATCGGAGATATACGCATTTTTAAATAATCTTTCGCCATTTGAACTTCAAGAGAGCTGGGATAATTCAGGATTATTGATTGGAGATTTTGGACAAGATGTGCAAAAAATAGTCTTAAGTATAGATGTAGACGATATGCTAATAGACTCAATGGAAGAGAACACTCTTTTGATAACGCATCATCCGCTTATTTTCGGAGGGCTTAAGCAGCTGGAGTTTAGTAAATATCCCGCAAATTTGATTCGTAAAATGATACAAAAAAATATCTCAAACATCTCAATGCACACAAATTTTGACCAAACGCACCTAAACGAATATGTTGCAACAGAGGTTTTAGGGTATAAAATCGCACAAAAAGAAGGATTTGTTGTCTATTTTGATATAGATGAGGATTTTGATGTTTTTGCTTCAAAAGTTGCCTCTGCTTTTTCGCTCCCGCATACAAAATGCGTAAAAAGTTCTAAAAGAGTAAAAAGAGCAGCTTTAACAACCGGTTCAGGATGCTCTTTGATTAAATCTATAAAAGCAGATTGCTTTTTAACCGGAGATGTAAAATATCACGA